>DEFM01000029.1:42658-72490 GCA_002350855.1 Prevotellaceae bacterium UBA2852 | reverse complement strand
ATAATTTATAGAACCTACCTTATTTAATTTCTTACAACTTTGATTTGAAGAAGTTACTGGATACCTGAAGGGCAAAAGAAAAATGCGTTTTCTTTTGCCCTTTAATAGTTTTTTCGTAAGTTTGCAACATACATTATAAATATTCAAAGTCACATGGCAAGGAAATATCCTATAGGAATACAGAATTTTGAGAAGATACGACGTGAGGGGTATGCTTACGTCGACAAGACTGCACTGATGTACAAGATGGTGTCGGAAGGTTCGTATTATTTCCTTAGTCGCCCGCGTCGTTTCGGAAAGTCGCTCATGGTGAGCACGCTCGAGGCGTTCTTCTCAGGAAAGAAAGAGCTGTTCGAGGGTCTGTATGCCGGCTCTGTTGATTGGAACTGGATGGATTATCCAATCATGCACCTGGACCTGAACGCTGAAAAATATGATAAGGTGGAGTCCCTGACCAATGTACTGGACGATTTCCTTGCACGGCACGAGAAGAAATATGGGACTTCGGAAACAGAACGCAGTTTAGGATTGCGCTTCCAAGGTGTAGTGCGACGCGCAAATGAACTGACTGGCAGACAGGTCGTCATCTTAATTGATGAATATGACAAACCCTTGCTCCAGGCTATTGGTAACGAGGCGCTGCAGACTGAGTACCGCAACACGCTGAAGGCTTTCTACGGTGTATTGAAATCGTGCGACGCATACATCAAGTTCGCTTTCCTTACAGGTGTGACGAAGTTTGGAAAGGTAAGTGTCTTCAGCGACTTGAACAACCTGAAAGATATTACCATGCTGCCCCAATACAGTCATGTGTGTGGAATCAGCGAACAGGAACTGCATCAGAACTTCAACGACGAGGTTATGGAACTTGCCGCTGAGAACGGAATGACGAAGGAGGAATGCTATGAGCGGCTGAAGGAGGATTTCGACGGCTATTACTTTAATGAGTATGCCAAGCAAGGAACATACAATCCCTTCAGCGTACTCAACACTCTTGACAGCAAGGTGTTCCGCGACTACTGGTTTGAGACGGGCACACCATCGTTCCTTGTATACCAGCTGAAGAAGACCTGCTACCCCTTGGAGAACATGACCACGGAGGAAGTTTCCACAGATACACTGAACAGCATCGACATCATGGATGAGAATCCCCTGCCGCTGCTGTATCAGAGCGGTTACCTCACGCTGAAAGGCTACGACAAGGAATTCAAGACTTATACACTGGGATTCCCCAACCGTGAGGTGGAGCAGGGATTCATCAAATACCTATTGCCTTTCTACACACCTAATGTGCATAATAATAGCAGATTCTCCATTGCCCAGTTTACCAAGGACATACGCAATGGCCGTGCAGACGACTTCATGCAGCGCCTTGAGGACTTCTTCACAACGGGCGACTACGAGGTGGTGGGCAAGGCGGAGAAATACTTCCAGAATACCCTGTATGTGTTCTTCCGTCTGCTGGGTTTCTATGTGGATGTGGAGCGTCATACCGCCAACGGTCGTATGGACGTGCTGATACAGACACCAGATTACGTCTACATCCTGGAGCTGAAAATCGACAAGGCCGCCGCCGAGGCTTTACAGCAGATAGAGGACAAGGGCTATACACGCCCATTTGAGGGAGACAACCGCACGTTGTTCAAGATCGGCATCAATTTCTCAACCGAGACAAAACTCATCGACTGGGTGAGAGGTTGAGAAGAGAGGGGCTTGGAACAGGTCTACAACCTTATCACCTCATCGCAGAGTTCGGTGACAGTGAGGCGGTGAGTGATGAAGAGCATGGTTTTGTCAGGATAGGCAGCGAAGAGGCGGCGGTAAAGTTCTCGTTCGGTGGATTCATCGAGCGAGCTGCTTATCTCATCGAGCAGAAGGATATTACCTGGATGTAGCAGTCCACGGGCAATGGCAATGCGCTGTGCCTGACCCTCACTCAGTCCACCGCCACGCTCACCAAGTTCTGTGTCCAGTCCGTCGGGCATTTCATTCACAAAGTCTGCGCAGGCAATATGCAGCACCTTTTGCATCTCCGTTTCGGTGGCATCTGGTTTTGCCAGTTGCAGGTTGTAGCGGATTGTGCCGCTCATCAGCGTATTACCCTGCGGCACGAAACACGGTTCACCGCCTACTTCCACACGTCCCTCAGTTGGTTCTATAAAACCAAGGATAATTCGGAACAGCGTAGTCTTGCCAACACCGGTCTCTCCAATAATAGCGGTCTTGGTTCCAGCCTTGAAACAATGGGTGAAATGAGAGAGAATTTCCGAATCACCAGTAGCATAGCGGAAAGACACATCATTGAAAAGCACAGAGCCATGGTTAGAATGTGAAGTGTGGAGGGTGGAGGGTGAAGCGAGATATGCTGGGGGTATGCCTCTTTCCAGCTCTACCAAGCGGTCGATGCTTGCGGTTGTGTGTATCACACCTGGCACCATATTCAAGAGCTGGAGGATTGGTGATTGTATCATTCCGACGAGTTGCAGGAACGATGTCATCACACCGAAGGTGATTACCCCATTGCGCAGTTGAAGACCGCCCCAGACAAACGCCATAAGATAACCCAAACCGAAGACACAACCCATCACAAAACGAGTAGCGACAGTGAAGCGCATACGCCGTAGAATGTTTCCGCGCAACTTCTGTTGCATGGCATCTAGCCGGTCTGTCACCCATGGTTCACTGCCCAAGGAGCGCAACACGGCATTGTGTTCCATGCCCTCCTGCACCTGCATCTGAATACGGCTCTCGTCCTCACGGATATCAAGAGTCATCTTCCTCAGCCGTCGGGCAATGAGTTTACCGAAGACAATAGCAAGCGGAGTCAGCAGCAGCAACGCCCATGCCAGTCGCTCGTCGAACCAACGCATCAAAAGGAAGGCACCACAGAGCTGAATCACTGTGATTATCATCTGCGGCATTGTGTCGGTAGTAGTGGTGCTAACCTGCTCTATGTCTTTGGCCAAGCGCGAAGTAACGTCACCGGAATGAAGGTCCTGACCTGAATAAAGCTGGCGGCGAAACAAACTGCTGAACACTCGCAGACGCAGTGAGTTGGTCTGATGGATGTCAGCCGTAGTAGATAGCATGTAGTAGCACTGACGCAGTACCACACCACCCACGACTGTCAGCACCAGCCACACAATCATCTGCAATATATCGTCAGCCGAACCCTCACGGATAGTCACGTCGATGAACAGCCTACAGAGCCATACCATCAGCAGGCCAAGAGCGATCTGTCCGACGCCTGCCACAACACTCGCTGCCAAATGCCAGCGAATTCCTCGTGTGCTTTGCCAAAGCCAAGAAAGGTACTTCAAGAAAAATTATAAATAAATAATTAAAAATTATAATGCCATGCTCAGAAGTGTGAAGTGTGAAACGTGGATGGTAAAGTGATAGTACCGGAAGAATTAAGTGAAGGGTGGGGCTGTTTATCTTGCCTGCACATATTTGTGCAATGTCTTGCGCACCGCACCATTGCCGGCGAAGAGTTCCTTCACCATTCCTTCAATCTGCAGACCGAGACCAGCTTCGTAGAGGTCAAGACCAAAGACATCCTTGCGGCTGTAGAGAGTCTTCAATGGACTCCAGTCCTGATCAGGCTTGCCAATCTCCAGTGGTGCAACGATTGCTTGCAGTTCAGCGAGCAATGGGTCTGGTGAACATTCGAATGGTGTGCCGTCGTCCTTAATGCCTTTGAGATAGCGTGCATAACCTGCAAGAGTGAGAGGAATGAGCACGAGGTTTGATTTGTCAAGTCCGCGAGCACAGTATTTTTTCAATGTCTCTCCGAAACGGATAGGCAGTTTCTGACTTGTATCCATAGCGATGCGCTGTGGTGCGTCTGGCATGAACGGATTTGGCAAACGACGATTGATAACCGCACCGATGAACTCGTATGGGTTCAGCACTCCTGGATCTACAACCACAGGCATTGCCTCTATATAACCAATCTTCTGAATGAACGGGCGCAGGTCCTCATCAGCCATTTCCGCACTGATAAGTGTGTAGCCGAGCATACATCCATAGATGGACATTGCTGTGTGGAGAGGATTGAGACAAGTGGTCACCTTCATCGTTTCCACCTTGTCCACCGTCTCACGGGTGGTGTACATAGCTCCGCCAAGGTCAAGAGGAGGACGTCCGTTGGTGTAGTTGTCCTCAATAACCAGATACTGCACTTCCTCAGCATTCACGAAAGGAGCTGTAAATGTGTGTTTCTCTGTTTCGATATAGTTGTTGTCTTCGAATCCGTCGGCAGCAAGCATCTCCTTCACCTTCTCATGTGGACGAGGAGTAATCTTGTCTATCATGGACCAAGGGAAGGTTATCTGTGCCTCATCCTTCAGATAGTCGAGAAAGGCAGCAGGAACCAGTCCGTCCTTCACCCATCGTTCTGCATAGGCAAAGACTCCAGCCTTCACCTTGTCGCCATTGTGCGAGCAGTTGTCCATAGACTGAACGGTGAGTGGCAGCTTGCCTGCCTTAAAACGCTCGTACAACAATGCACAGACTTTACCCATGGCAAATACAGGCTTCAGCCCGCGAGCCAGGTCTGCTTCATTAAACGTATAGCCTTTCTCAGTAATAGTGAACGAAATCATCTGCAGGCAGGGGTTCCTGAATATCTCCACCAGTCTGTTCCAGTCCTCAAACTGAGGGTCAGCCTTCAATGCTTCTGTAACGCTTGCGATAACCTTCTTCTCGATAGAGCCGTCGGAGCAGAGGTTTACGCAGAGTGACAGGTTGTTATAAGGAGCGTATGCTTTGTCTATGACTTCGAAGTCGAAGGTCTCAGCAACAATCACGCCACGGTCATACTTTCCTGTATTCAGTGCATCGTTCAGGATGGCTGCAGGAAAAGCACGGAAGATGTTTCCGCCACCGAAATGCACCCAAGTCGGTTCCTTGGCAGTCTTCTCACGGAGCGCCTTGATATCAAACTTTGGAAGTTCGTAACCTTTCTGCTCCCATTCTGCGGCATTATAATTACCGCTAAAAATATCATTAAGTTTCATTGTCTTACATCATTATTACGTTATTACACCGTTTTCTTCAGTCAAAGAACCCTGGCTGTTTGTATTCAATTCCAAGTTCGCGATCAACGGTTGCAAGAATTCCCTGTACCTGACCAAGTGCGAACATACGTCCGAGGAGTGTATAACCGGCATTGTGTCCATGGCTGCTTTCGTCCATTATGCCTCCCGGCTCGTCGGTGAATGTCATACCGTGGTCCACACGCATTGGCAGGTTCGGATTTTCTTTCTCGAAGATGCGGCAAAGTTCAATGAGGTCGGCACGTCCGCCAAGGTGTGAAGCTTCGGTGAAATCGCCGTTGGGGAAGATGTGGCATGAGCGCAGGTGAACGAAGTGAGTACGTGAAGCGAATTTCTTAGCCATCTCCACCACGTTGTTGTATGCTCCTGCTGAGAGACTTCCCGCACAGAAAGTCAGTCCATTGTGCTTGTTGGGCACTGCATCGAGGAACCACTGGATATCCTCTTCCGTACGGACGATGCGTGGAAGGCCGAGAACCTCAATTGGTGGATCGTCCGGATGAACACACATATTCATGTTGCACTCGTCGCATACCGGCATGATAGCTTCAAGGAAATACTTCATATTTGCGCGAAGCTGTGCCTTGTCAATTCCTTTGTACAGGTCAAGGAAGTCACGGAACTTCTGAATTGGAGCCTCATCGTTCTCGCTGAAGTTACCGCTTACGAATCCCTGTGTCTTGATGATGATATTCTCCACAAGCTTGTGCTCTTTCTCAGGAGTCATGGTCTTCGACAGTTCATCACATTCTGCAAGGACGTTGCGTCCCTGCCCTAC
The DNA here is from genome assembly GCA_002350855.1 of Prevotellaceae bacterium UBA2852. The sequence goes on along the minus strand of DEFM01000029.1, from coordinate 66,652 downwards.
TCCTGCGGGGAACTGGAACTGCTCCCACTCCTCACGTGCGCCTTCGCGCTTCAGTATATAGATATCGAAATATGCAAATTCAGCGTAATTGAAATAGAGGTTTGTAGAACCGTTGGGATTGGAATGTAGCAAATCAGTACGTGCCCAGTCGAGTACCGGCATGAAGTTGTAGCAGATGCAGTGAATGCCTTCTGAGGCAAGGTTGCGCAGAGACTGCTTGTACACCTCTATCTGATGATCGCGGTCAGGACCGCCGTACTTGATTGTCTCTACTACAGGCAGTGATTCCACCACACTCCAGCGCATACCGTAACTCTCGATATACTCACGAAGGTCGCGGATTTTCTCACGAGTCCAGACTTCGCCCAGAGGTACGTCGTGAAGGGCTGTAACAATGCCTTCTACTCCAATTTGTCTCAGCATGGCAAGAGTAATCTTATCTTTCTTGCCAAACCATCTCCATGTTCTTTCCATATTTCAGTGTTATAAATAATGAGTCAAAATAGCCTTTAACAGCGCAAAATTACGAATAAAATATGAGTTTTGCATCAATTAACTGTTATTTTTGAAAAGAATTCTTACCTTTGCAAGGTAAATCACAATTAACTACATTATGAAAACTATCAAGACTCTGTTTGTAGCCATGCTCATGATTCTGCCATTGACTGCAAGTGCACAGAATGAAGGTGTGAATTTTGTAGAAGGCAAATCCCTCTACGAAGTACTTCAAATGGCAAAGAAAGCTAATAAACTTGCTTTCGTTGACTGCTATGCCACATGGTGCGGACCATGCAGGATGATGGCAAGCCGTGAGTTTCCGAAGAAGGAAGCAGGCGACTTTTTCAATGCCAAGTTCATCAATGCAAAGTTTGACATGGAAGCAGGCGAAGGTCCGTCTATTTCAGAGAAATACAAGATTGAAGCCTACCCCACCTTCCTCATCCTCAACGCTGAAGGCAAGGAAGTTGCGCGCATTGTGGGCGCCGACCGCATTGATAATTTCATCGCTACCGTCAAAGCAGAACTCAAGAAAATAAATAAATAATAATGCAACTTAGAAAGCATCTTCTTTTGCTGCCTCTGCTATGGAGTTGCAGCCTTTTGGTATGTGCCCAGCCCAAGGTCGTGAATGTTTCCGCACGACTCAACACCATCTCTTCCACCGAAGCGGAGATCATCTTCGATGCAACGATAGAGAACGGTTGGCACATGTATTCTACGGAAGTGGTCGAATACGGTCCTACACCTACAAGCTTCACTGCTGAAAAGCTCAACGGCTGCAAACTCAACGGAGATTTGCGTGCAACGAGCAAGGAGATTAAGAAGTACGAAGCCGCATTCGATACCGAAGTGTCATATTTCGAGCTTAAGGCACAGTTTGTTCAGAAACTCAGTATCACTTCTTCGGATTTCGGAGTGGAAGGCTATCTCCGCTATGGAGCTTGCAACGACATGAACTGCACCCCGCCGACCACCTATGAAGTGAATCTGAAAGGGAAAGCGCCTGTCGCAGAAAAGGCAGTTAAGGAGGAACCCGTTGCAGAGCCTCTTGCAGAAGAAGAGCCACAGGCTGAAGCTGCAGACACGACTTCGGATGCTGAGGAGCAGACATCGCTTGCAACCAGCGACTGGTGGACACCTGTGACAGATGAAATCAAACAGACTGGCAGCGATGCCGCTGTAACCACATCCGATTCCCTCTGGACCATTTTCCTGCTTGGATTTCTTGGCGGACTGGTAGCACTGGTTACACCCTGTGTATGGCCCATCATTCCGATGACCGTCAGTTTCTTCCTGAAACGTTCTGGCGACAAACGCCGCGGCATCCGTGACGCATGGATCTACGGAGTTAGCATCGTGGTGATATATCTCACACTCGGGCTTGTAGTCACTGCCCTGTTTGGAGCATCGGCACTCAATAATCTCGCCACTAACGCTGTGTTCAACATATTCTTCTTCCTCATGCTGGTAGTGTTTGCAATCTCTTTCTTCGGAGCATTCGAACTCACCCTGCCCTCATCATGGAGCAATGCCGTGGACTCAAAGGCTGAGAAGAAAGGAGGACTTCTAGGCATCTTCCTCATGGCATTCACACTTACACTGGTGAGTTTCTCATGCACAGGACCCATCATCGGATTCCTGCTCGTGGAAGTCAGCACCGTAGGCAGCAGCATCGTTGCACCCGCTATAGGCATGCTCGGCTTTGCCATCGCTCTGGCATTGCCGTTCACTCTCTTCGCACTATTCCCAAGTTGGTTGAAGTCCATTCCCCGTTCAGGCGGCTGGATGAACACCGTCAAGGTTGTGCTCGGATTCATTGAACTGGCATTTGCCCTGAAGTTCCTCTCTGTTGCCGACCTCGCATACGGCTGGCACATCCTAGACCGAGAGACATTCCTGGCACTGTGGATAGCCATTTTCGCTGTGTTGGCACTATATCTGTTTGGCAAAATCCGTCTGCCTCACGACGATGACGAACCACGCATCGGAGTCACTCGTCTCATGCTGGGACTCGCATCACTTGCCTTTGCCATTTATATGATTCCTGGACTGTGGGGAGCACCGCTCAAGGCCGTCAGCGCCTTCGCTCCGCCGATGAAGACACAGGACTTCAATCTCAATCCTGATGCAGAGGTACGTCCTCAGTTTTCTGATTTCGACGAAGGTATGGCATACGCCAGCAAGAACCACCTGCCTGTGATGATAGACTTCACCGGCTACGGATGCGTGAATTGCCGTAAGATGGAAGCCGACGTGTGGACCGACCACTCAGTTGCAGACAAGATAAACAAAGACTATGTACTCATCCAGCTCTATGTCGATGACCGCACTGACCTGCCTGAACCCTACGTTGTAGATACTCCTGACGGACAGCGTAAACTGCGCACCGTTGGCGACAAATGGAGTTATTTGCAGAACTACAAGTTCGGGGCAAGCACTCAGCCCTTTTACGTGTTGCTCGACAACGACGCACTTCCGCTCGTTGCCCCACGCAGCTACGACACCGACATCGATGCCTATCTGAAGTTTCTTGACGAAGGACTGGCAGAGTTTAAGAATCGCCGTTAAGCCATCACACCGTGAAAATGAACATCAAACAGCAACTGATCAAGGCTGAAATCTATGACTATTTTGTCATCACTTTCGGTTTGTTCCTCTACGCACTCGGCTGGAGTGCCTTTCTTCTCCCCTACGAGATTGCCTGTGGCGGACTTACCGGTATATCAGCCATCGTATTCTACATCACGGGGTTGGAAATCCAGTACACATATTTCTCCGTCAACGTCCTGCTTATCCTCATTGCAATCAAGATTCTCGGTCTGAAGTTCTGCATCAAGACCATCTACGGAGTCACTATGCTGTCCCTCATGCTCACCTTCCTTCAGATGCTTATGAAGGATGCCGACGGACACCTCATACAGGTAGTAGGTCCGGATCAGGACTTCATGGCATGTCTCTTAGGAGCAGGATTATGCGGAGGAGGACTGGGACTGGTATTCCAGCACAACGGTTCTACTGGCGGCACGGATATCATTGCAGCCATAGTCAACAAATACCGCAACATCTCAATGGGACGCGGCATACTCATCTGCGATGTCATCATCATCTCCTCGCTCTATTTCATCTTCCACGACTGGCGACGAGTGATCTTCGGTTTCGTCACCATGTTCGTCGTGGCATTCCTCATCGACTATGTGATGACCTACGCCCATCAGTCGGTGCAGTTCTTTATCATTTCCAAGCAACACGAACGCATCCGCCGCGCACTGACTGGCAGGCTCAATCGCGGAGCAACCCTTATCCATGCAGGAGGAGGCTACACAGGTGATGATGTGGAGATAATCATGGTCGTTTGCCGTCGCCGTCAATCTGTTGAGATTTTCCGGACCGTGCAGGCTATCGACCCAACAGCCTTCATCACTCAGACCAAGGTTGCAGGCGTCTTCGGCGAAGGATTCGACAAAATTAAAGTATAAAATGCCAACGCACTTTTAACCGGCGGAAGAGGTTCAGCGGTTTATGCCGCAGCTTCTTCTGCCGATTTTCTATGAAATCATCTACGGCATTGAGGATGTTCGCAGCGTTGTTGCCATCCAGATGCGACTCGTGAAATGCAACATATTTCCGCATTTCACGCATCAGATCCTCCGGACGCTGGAGAGCCTTCTCCAAAGCCCCTTCCACTTCGTCCACCGACTCCACATTAAGAATATGAGGTCCGGGAGTCGTATTGCGGAGAGTCACCACAGGACGGTCAAGAAGCATATATTCAACCGTTATACTGCTCGCATCGCAGAGCATCACATCCGTATGCGCCATAACATCGGGCATGGGGCTCACAGGATAGAATTCCACATTCTCGCAGTCCTTTGCCAACTGCTCAAGGGCAGAGCGCAGTTCAGGGTCTTCAAGTTTGGGATGCATGGTGATGACCCATTTCCATGAGCGTTCATGAGCCAGTCGGGTAATGGTCGGCAGGAGGTTGCGAAGCTGAGTAATGCGTTTCGAGAATGTGGTAGCGACAAAGATTGTCGGTTCGTGAGGCTTCTGCATTTCAGCCTCTGCAGCCTTTCTCGCATTCACTATGGCATCAGCCTTCACCCATCCCGTTTCATATGTGCAGAACCACGGATGCTTCGCCTCCAGCTCTTTAAATATAGGAGTGGAAGACGGTCCCGATGAGCAGTGGATGTCAAACCATCCTCGAAGACGGAAATGAGTCTCTTCCGTTCCTCCGCGCTTATAGATAGGATATCCATGGCATACTCGCACCTTCACCCCTGGGAAGAAATCATAGACCCAGTCACCGGGAGCAAACACAGCACGGGGATTCCACTGCTTAACCTCCTTCAGAGAATGCAACTGCACATCCTCCGCCGCAAGCTGGTCTGCGGGACATGTAGGTTCAAGATACCATGCTACACTATCCCCACGCCTTTCCATCTCCTCCTGCAAAGGACGCAGAATCGGAATTGCATAGCCGTGTGCACAAAAAAACAGATAATTATGATTATTGCTGCTCATGCTGCAAAGATAAGCATTATTTGCATAACACAACGTTTAATGCTTAATGTTTAACGTTTAAAGATGGTTTAAGAAGGTTTTTCAGCGCAAGCGGGGTATTTTATCAATCCTTGTCATCCTTAAGATCCTTGATTTTTAACAATTTTCATTTGACTGATAATCAGCGGATAACATTTTGGGGATAAATACCAGATTGGGGATTAACATTTGCATTTCGATGAAAAATGTATTATCTTTGCATTAGCAGGAAAAGGATGCATAACTGGCCAACGGTTATGCATCCTTTTCTTTTTATGAATTTTGACAAAATGAAAGTTCGCTGTTTTTGGAACTCTGGCGAAGTCTTTTTTCAACGGAAGTTAACTTTGCAAAATGTCAAAGTTAACTTCTGTCGCAACCAAAGTTAAGCAGAAAATTTAAAAGAGTTAAGTTTTCGAGTTTCTGGACCCTTGTTTTTTTGTCACTATGGTGTGCACTTGCGAATAATAGTTTACAACTTGCGAGCAAAACTCGCAAGCACGGAACAAAGTGTCAAAATGCATAAATATGCACTATGTGCTGGTTTTTGTCATCCGGATGGTCATTCTTCACTCTTCATTCTTCACTCTTCACTATAAATCCGCCCTCGCAGCTGTTAATTATTCTTAATTCACTTATTTATAATGATTCTAAATAACCTCCTCCTGCTCAGCACACGTCACTGAGCAGGAGGGGGTTCTTATTTACATATAACATCTCACATCAGACATAATATTACTTTAGGGGAATGATGTCGCTCCATCGAGTAGTAGGATTGGAACTACGGTAATCGTGCTTGATGACATTGGCAAAGACCTCGGCCTTGCCAGCACCCTCTTTCTGAGTGTACTGCTGACTGCCAAGGACAATGGTTTCACTGCCGTTTAACTTGTTGATGCGGTCTATGACGGCATCAAGCTGTTTCATCTTCTGAAACTGGTCGGCATTGAAGTCAAAGAGGTCGGGCTGAAGGGGTGAATCGGGACCTATGCCCATGACTATAACTCCAGCTTTTTTGTAGTGATAGCCTGGCACATAAAGGCAGCGCAGGACTTCGTTTGCCGCCTTGACAATGTCGATGGTGCTGCTGGTTCCCACAGCAAGGCGTTTCTCCCGACTGTTCCAGTACTGTGGCAAATCTTCCCGGAAGAAATTGGTATGGAGGAACACGCTTACGATGGTGCAGACGGTGCCTTGCCTACGCAGCTTCTCTGCACAACGAGCCGCATAGTTGCACACATGGGTCTGAAGCGTAGGAAGGTCAGTAATCATGCCTGCGAAACTGCGACTGGTGCAGATGCTTTTCTTCTTAGCCATCTCTTCATTGGGCACGCAGTCGATGCCATTGAGTTCCTGCCATGTGCGGTAGATGACGATATTGCGGAATGTGGCTCGCACCCAGTCTCCATTGTGCTGGGCAAAATCGTATGCGGTCTGAATGCCAAGTGTCTTCATCTTAACGGACAGGCGGCGTCCTATTCCCCACACTTCTTCTATTGGGAAGAGCTTCAATGCCTTGCGTCGCTTCTCCTCGCTGTCGATCAGGCAGCAGTGACGGTAGCCAGGGTATCGCTTAGCAAAATAACTGGCGGTTTTCGCCAGGGTCTTGGTGGGGGCAATTCCTATGCTGACTGGCATGCCAACATATTGTTTAATCTTCTTGTGAAGGTTCTCGCCCCAGGTTTTAAGTGAAGTGTTTGTTGTGAAGGGTGAAGTGATAGTACCGGAGGAACTATGTGAAGGGTGAAGGGTGAAGGGTGAAGTGATAGTACCGGAGGAACTATGTGAAGGGTTTGTTGTGAAGGGTGAAGGGTCTTTCCATGTGGGGAAATAGACGAAACATTCGTCGATGCTGTAGCGGAAACAGGTTGGCGATTCCTGACGGATGATTTCCACTACTCGGGCTGTGAGTTCGCCATAGAGTTCGTAGTTGCTGGAGAAGACGGCGATTTTGTGATCGGGAAATTGCTGCTCAAGCTGGAAATAGGGCATTCCTGCCTTTATTCCAAGTCGTTTTGCCTCATTCGAACGTGCAACAACACAACCGTCATTGTTCGAGAGAACAACGACGGGTTTGTCTTTCAAGTCGGGGCGGAACACCCTTTCGCAAGACACATAGCAATTATCGCAGTCTATGATGGCGTACAAAACTATTATCTTTAACGTTGAACGGTTAACGGTTAACGATAGTACCTGATGTTTTTTGGGGCCTGCCCTTTACTTCTTCCAGTTTTTTATAGTCCAGACGACGACGCCCCAGACTTCGAATTCATCTGCTTCCTCAATGCGGATGGGCTTGTATTTCTTGTTTGCCGGACGCAGTTCGATGTAGCCGTCTGCCTTGTGTGTGAGATCTAGATACTTGATGGTGAATTCGTTATTGACATAAGCCACAATGACATCTCCATCACAGGCTTCCTGACTGCGGTCAATCACGGCTATGTCGCCGTCGCAGATGCCTGCATCCTGCATGCTGTCTCCATCTACCCGTCCGTAGAAGGTGGCTTCGGGATGACGAATGAGGTCGCGGTTGAAATCCAGGCTCTCATGCAGATAGTCTTCCGCAGGAGAGGGAAATCCCGCCTTGATTTGCGGAGCTATGAGCATGCTGAGTTCTTGCTGGAACTCACCCTTTATCAGTTTCACTCGGCCCATTTATCGGCTGCGAACAAATGTGAAGCTCTCTGTACCGTTGAGTTTTGTCATGAGCAGGTTGTCGCTAAAGTCAATGACGTTATAGGTAGAGAAAGCTGGTACGACTTTTGTCATTTTGTCCTTCTCCCTTTCAAGAACTGCCTCCACTTCTTTTACTTTCTCTGCTCGTTCAGCAGGGTTACGCATGTAGTAGCGTTCCTGTTCATCGGGAAATGTGACATCGTCGAGTCGGGTTCTGCAAAGATCCAGGTCGAGTGCAATGTTGATCTCATCACCGAGGTATTCGTAGCGTCCAGGTACGATGTACGAGAAATCGAGGGTTACACCGTTTGCTTCTGAACGTGTGGATACTCTGAACTCCAGTTCTGTTTCGGACTTGAATGTAAGGCAATAGAATACGCCATTAGGGTTGTCCTTGGTATCGAGATAGGAACGCCATTCTCCACCAATCAGGCTCTGTGCAGATGCTGAATCAATGAAGAATAATGAATTAAGCATGAAGAATAATAAAAATAACTTTTTCATATTTGAGTTTTTAAGTTTTTGAGTTTTTGAGTAACATCGATAAACGCTAAACATTAAACGTTAAACGATTATTAATTCTGCAAATTTAAGTTTTTGTGGTGGATTGACAAACAATAAGCAGAAAAAATCGCACAAAACACCGCAGAATGTGCGACTAATTGGAAAAGTATTGTTAACTTTGCAGCCGAAATTTTAAAAAATACTTACTTTTTTTATGAACTTTCCACGTATTACTGCTGCTGAAGCAGCATCGCTCATCAAGAACGGTGACAACATTGCGCTGAGCGGATTCACACCTGCCGGCACACCTAAAGCCACAACTGCAGAACTTGCAAAAATCGCTCATGCAGAACATGAGGCTGGTCGTCCATTTCAAATCGGTCTTTTTACTGGTGCATCAACAGGTGCAAGTTGCGACGGTTGTCTTTCTGAGGAAAACGCAATCAGATACCGCGCACCCTACACAACTAACTCTTCATTCCGTAAGAAGGTTAACAGCGGAGAGATTGCCTACAACGACATTCACCTCAGCCATATGGCACAGGAATTGCGTTACGGTTTCCTTGGACCAGTAGACTGGGCAATCATTGAAGTTTGTGCCATTGAAGACGACGGAAAGGTTTACCTCACTGCAGCCGGCGGTATTGCCCCAACAGCAGCTCGTCTGGCACAGAAGGGTGTAATCATAGAGCTTAACGCTTTCCACAGTGCTAAGTCTATCGGCATCCATGACGTATATGAGCCTGCAGACCCACCAATGCGTGAACCTATTCCAATCTTCCACCCAAGCGACCGCATTGGTACACCTTACCTGCAGATTGATCCAAAGAAGATTGTAGGTGTGATTGAATGTAATATCCCCGACGAGGCTCGTACATTCAAGGACGCTGACCCTGTAACCGACAAGATTGGTGAGAACGTTGCAAACTTCCTGCTTGCAGACATGAAGCGCGGTATCATTCCTCCTTCATTCCTGCCATTCCAGAGCGGTGTAGGAAGCACAGCCAACGCCATCCTCGGTGCGCTGGGTTCAAATCCTGAAATTCCTGCATTCAATGTATATACAGAAGTGCTTCAGGACGCAGTCGTTGACCTGATGCGTCATGGTCGCGTGAAGAGCGCATCTACCTGCTCTCTCTCCGTTACAAACGAATACCTGCAGGGTATCTACGACGACATTGACTTCTTCAAGGACAAACTTGTTATTCGTCAGTCGGAAATATCCAACAGCCCTGAAATCATCCGTCGTCTCGGACTTATCGCCATCAACACTGCAATCGAGGTGGACATCTACGGACACGCTAACTCTACTCAGATCTGCGGAACCAAGATGATGAACGGTATCGGTGGTAGCGGCGATTTCGAGCGCAATGCCTTCCTCAGCATCTTCACTTGCTCAAGTGTTGCCAAAGGCGGGATGATCAGTGCCATCGTTCCTTTCTGCAGCCACGTTGACCACACAGAGCACGACGTGAATATCATCGTGACAGAACAGGGCGTAGCTGACCTTCGCGGCAAATCGCCAATCGAACGCGCAAAGGCCATCATCGAGAACTGTGCTCATCCTGACTACAAGCAACTCCTTTGGGACTACCTGAAAATTGCAGACCGTGGTCAGTCTTGCCACAAGATCTCTGCAGCCCTCGCAATGCACGACACATTCAACCGCTTAGGCGACATGCGTCTCACCAACTGGGCTGAATACGTGAAATAAGGAGACCCCCTCCCAAAGTCCACCTTCCCTTCGGTCACCAACCGCTTGAGCGGCTATCCGCACGGTTGCTCCCGTAATGGGGAGGAGTAGTTACTATCCATCCGGATGGCTTAAATTTATAAATAAAAAAAAGTAGTAAACATGGCGTTTACTACTTTTTTTTGTCCGTCCGAAGAATGATTTTGCTCCACTTACGTGCACGGCGCTTGCGTTCATAGCGGTCGATGGCATGCGACACCGTTGCAACGCTGCTCTCCACATCCCAGCCTCGCATTTCGGCATAGCGGCTGACTATGAGACGGCTGAATTCCCGGTCTCGATTGATGCGCATGAGATTCTGCAAACACTGCTCACGTGTAGGATTCTGTATAAAATGAGAACGGTTTATGTCGATTACCGTAAAATGATAGGTTCCATCTGGATTCTGACGGTAGAGCACATTGCTCAAGTTCAGGTCTCCATGCATGAATCCTGCCTCATGCATCTTGACAAGGAACTGCACATAGGCATTGAGAAGAGATTCGTTGCCCACAGGATCTTCCTTCAGGCATTTCACATCCTTATCCCTGCACTCAGTGCTGATAAAGTATCCCTGACGGAATAGTCCATGATGCTTCACCTCAACACACGCTACAGGCACTGGCGTGTCAATTCCCAATGGTTGCAGACGCAGGGCAAAACGATAGGCTCTGAGTGCCTTCGATGGACGCCAGAAGGTATAGGCAATACGTTGGAACCACATCGGCACCTTGTAGCGCTTAACAATAAGAGCCTCACCATTGAAGTAGAAGCGCTTCACAACATTTCGCTTGTTGTAAAGCATCTCTCCCTCGCTGTCGTAAAATTCGCTGATACGGCTTACGAATTCCCCAACGTGATGATATTTTGGATTTAAGATATAATTCATAATGCATGATTTAGCACTTGTGCAACTTCAGCAGTGGTTTGCCTAATATTAAATATGTGTCGGGTCAGTTCCCTGCCACGCTGTCCCATGGCTGCTGCTTCAGCTGGATGGTCGCATATATATCGTATGGCTCGCTGCCATCCTTCCACATCACCATAGTCCACCGCAATGCCGCAGCCTTCACGCTGGATGTCAATGGGGATGGTTGTGTTGTTGGTGCAGATAACCGGAATGCCGAGAGCAAGAGCCTCAACGAGTGTTGTCAGCCCAACGGTGTAGTTTGTGGGGCGGCAACAGATGACTATGCATTTCGCCTTGGCAACTATGCCAGCGAGTTCGCCAATCATCAGCTTGCGGATGAAATGGGTGTGTACATTCTCCGGTAATTCGATCTTGCCGAATATCTCGGTATAGTCTATATCTCCGTTCTTAGGATTGACATAAATGTCAAGCGGGGCACCTTCCCTGCGGAACGCCTCAACAAGGGTGTTCATGTCGCGCTGTTCCTTGCCTGTGGAAATGAATCCGCTACGCTTATCAGCCGGATTGGCTGCAAGAATACTGTCATAGAAATCCAAGTCTGCACCCCAGTGCACCACATGCAAACGTTCTGCACGTGCCTTTTTGCTCTGCAAAGATGTCTCCAGCAGATTCTGGCTGAAGAAAATCATGTGGTCGATGCCACGGTAGAAGAATCGAGCCAGGAGTTCACGCAGGCGGTTCTTAGCCTTGGTTACAGGCTGATGATGCCAGATGACAATGGGACGGCGGTAGAGATGCATCGCACGCAGAAGGATGAGCAGTTCAAGCCCTCGGAACGAAGTGGCATAGACAGCCTGAAACTTCTGTTTGCAGCGAAGAATACGCCAGAGAGTTTTCCACATAAGCCGCAAACGATGGTTCGGCAATTCTGGCGGGAATGTATGGAGGATGACTTCTATGCCTTGCTCAGGAAGATGGGTTGCACCATAGAGCAAATGGGCTGGGAATGTTCCTTCCTGCCATTCGCGATAGATGCGCTTGGTGTCCTGAGTATGATAGAAATAAACCGTCATTTTCTGAAAATATATTGTAGGCACTCACGCACAATCTTTGCACGAAGCAACAGAAGCAGTGAGAGATAAACCGCAGCCGCGATTACTACTCGCAGGAGCAGCAGCACATAGATATTTGTGAAGGACTGTGTGGCGAGTGCAGCGCAAACCATGGATAAGGCGGCAAGCAGCGCAAACGGTATGGTGTCGAGAAGGGCTGACAACAGACTTAAATGTATCTCCCTCCGCAGAAATGTGTGCCAGATGAAGAACCACAGCATCTGAACTCCCACATAGCACAGCACCATGAGATGCATCTTGCCCAACTGCAGTACATAGCCGCCAATAGAGATATCAAGCGTCCATTTGAATTGTCCCACGCAAATGAGTAAAGCCAGTGTGAGCATACCCTGAGCGAGGATATTCCACATATATATATTACTACATCCACGACTGATGAGAAGATTGCTGAAGAGGGCGGCAATTGGCAGGAATGCACCGCCAATGCAAAGCAGCTGCATGAGTTCGGCACTGGGCAACCACTTTTGTCCTACCGTCGCCACAATGAGCTGTGGAGCAACAAGGGCAAGCAAGAACATGGTCGGGAAGGCTATAAAAGCCGTGAAACGCAGCATCTTGCGAAACACCCTGAGCTGACGCTCCTCGTCGTTGCCTACCTGCACAAACATAGGCTGGGCTACACTCTGCACCATACCTGTGATGATACCACTTCCCATCTTATTCCATTTGTCAGCCTGACTATATGTTCCAACATCGGTAGTGGTGTAGAATTTGCCAAAGACAAGGATGAAGATATTGTTGTTTATAACATTGAAGATGTTGGTTATCACCAGTTTAATGGAGAATCCCAGCATCTGACGAACGGGGCGCATGGTGAAACGCCAGGTTGGTCTCCAATGGGCTGCTTTCCACGAAAGCACCGCGACAACCAGCACATAGACCATACTCTGTGTGACAACACTCCAATAAGCCATCTTGCACAGCGCCATCGCAACACCCACACATCCCGACACCACTAAAGCCGTAATGGAGATGATGCTCTGAGTCTTCACCTGCATCTGCTTGAACAGTTTGGCACGAGGTGCGATGGAGAAAGAAGCAATGAAAAAACCAAGGAATGCATAGCGAGAAAGCCACAAGAGTTTCGGTTCATCGTAGTAATCAGCTATGAGCGGTGCGCAGACCCACAGAATGACATAAATCGCCGCACTGACGAGGATATTGAACCAGAATACGGAGTTCAGTGCCGCATGAGTCAGCCGTTTGCGATTGGTGAGCGCACTGATGAACCCTCCTTCCTGTAGAGCCGCTGCAAGTGCACTGAAAATAGCCAATTCGCTCGCCAGTCCATAGTCAGCCCGCGAGAGAATCCAGGCGAGGACTATGCCAAAGAGAAGATTGAGCAGTTGCATGGTGCCGTTGTTGAGCATTCCCCACAACAGCCCACGTGCTGTTTGCTGTTTCAGTGTTGACGATTCGCTATTCATACCTCTTCTTTCCTAACAGTTTGCGGATACGGTTCTTTATCGCCTTGCCTATCAGTTGGAAGTTGCCGTAGCGGAGATTGCGGAAGAGTTCCTCAAAACTTCGTCCTATCTTTAGCCACGGATGCCCCCAGCCCTGGGTGCGATAGACACTCTCCTTGAAATCCATGTTCTCAACCACATAGTGCGGATGGCGGAGAGGGAAGGTCAGTTCGTAGCGCTTCATTGTAAAGATTCGCCTGAGGGCACGGGGAATTGTATTGAGATTGGCGGTGAAATGGGTGCTGTCCGCAGTCACGCCAAGATTGTTTATGAGGTTTCGCGTAGGCATGATAGCAAGCTGATGGTTGAGCACAAGCGACATGCCGAAAATAGTTTCGTAGTACTCCACCCCACTTTGTGCATGATGGTTGCACATGGTAAGGAAATACTTGCGATAGCGGCGCACCTTCCACAGCTTTCCTATCTGATCCATCGTCTTCTCGTCCTTCAGGAAACGATAGTCTGCCTCCCAGTTCTGGAACACACGTCGCCAACTTGCCCAGCCCCAGATGGAGAAAATCGTAGTGAAGAAATAATCACTGTCAACCCCTGATGTCACTTCATCGGAATTGAATCCGGCAATCATGCCTATACGCTCATCGTCGGCATAGCGGTCGAGCATCTCTTTGCAGAATGGGAAGAAAGACTGTGAGGGGACGTCATCATCCTCAAGCACAATGCAGCGGTCAACCTCAGAAAACGCCCATTTCTGCGACAGATACTCAGAAGGGTCGCAACCATAGTTTTTCTCCTGATAAAGTCGGTGGACCTCACAATCCCAGTCAATCTGATCATCTGCCACGACAGCTCTGCACCCCATGATTCCATCCATATCGCGCTCACCGCGCGGACCGTCCTGATAAAGAAACAGCTTAGAAGGTCTCGCTTTCTTAACTTCGGCAAAAACCTTCGACAGGAAATCCGGTCTGTTAAAGAACAGAATCAGAACTGGAACGTCGTTTAGAGCAGGAGAAGACATTGGTATTTATAAATTAATAATAAAAAATTTTAAACCCTCCGGACAGATACTCTTCACTATCATCACATCTGTCCGCTTTCGATAAGCATTATGCAGCGTTCGGTGAGGCGGTCATCCACTTCCGGGTCATATTGCTTTTTCAGGCTTGCACCGAAAAGTGAAGCAAAGGTGTTGTAGAACCCAGCCTTGAATCCACCCATGTACTGCTTGATAAGCTGATATGAAGTACGTCCGAGTTGTCGGTCGATAAGTTTAATCAAGAGTTTGCCCTGCGAGAACGTCAGTTTCTTCAGCCTTGGAGTATAGTCTTTCTTCAGTTTCTTCTCCATCTCCTTGGTGTATGCATCACGCGATTCCTTGTCGGGAAGGGAATCAAGATGAGCCATCTGCCGCTCTACTTCATGCTGAATCTCCACTGCTATTGGATAGACAATTTTTATATTCCTGGCAATCTTGTAGTATTTCTTGGCCTGACGCACAGATTCAAACTTCAGTTCTTTGAACACGAGGACTTCAGCAATTTCGTACACCCACTCTTCCTCGCCTTCCCATATTGCCTTACCCTTGCAATAGATGCCATGGCGGAATATCGGAGGTCCGGACGGATCTTCGTCAGGCAGAACGACGTCCTGTGCCTTTGCTGCCGAAAAGCCACAAAAGCATAGAATCAAAGCTGTCAAAAGCCTATATGGAAGAACTCGTCCCATAGTTTTTATTTGATGTCTTCGGTGTATATAACTTCAGCAACAGTTTGTCCTACCGCCTTCAAGGTGTTTTTGTCTATATGCTGCGGATCATCTGCATGAGTATGCCATGTCGCGCAGAAGGAACGTCCGTCCTTGTCGCTTCCGATAATGTCAATACATTGGATGCCTGTTGCCATCACCTGAAGATGGTCATCGGTGATGCCTCCTCCTTGTTCGTTGACAAAGTAGTTGCCATAGTTCAGCTGACGAGCAGTAGCCCATACACGGTCAAGGACTTGCGGAGCATACTGCAGGCTGAAATACTCTTTTCTGAACACACAGTTAGCACCGCCCACCATGTCGAGAAGTATGGCGAATCGTGCTCTGTAGCCGGGCTTATGAACATTCTTCGCCCAATAGGCCGAACCCAGACACCATGTATCTGAATGATCCTCATCGGGCGACTGCTCAGCCCACTGAGGAGTTCCCTGATCTTCGGCATCGAAGCATATCAGGTCAACTCCATAATTAACAGGAGTCTGTTGCATAAGCCGGGCCAGTTCAAGCATTACTGCCACACCGCTTGCTCCGTCATTAGCTCCGAGAAGAGGAGTATGGTGGAGAGATTCGTCAGGATCATTGTCTGCCCAATGTCTGGAATCCCAATGGCTGCAAATCATGATACGTATTGCAGCTGAAGGATTGTAAGAAGCGATGATATTGGTAGAATTGACGCTGGTGCCATCGTAAAGGCGCAGCTGTGCGTTCTGCAAAGTGACTTCGGCACCATATTGTTCAAACTTCTGCTGCAACCACTGCTGGCACTGATTGTGTGCCTCACTATTCATGGTTCGAGGGCCGAATGCACACTGAGACTCAATGAACTGATATGCTGAATCCACATTAAACTCCGGGCTTTTCTGCTCATAGGCCTGAGTTGCTGATTCTGACTGATGTCCTGAACTTCCGCTTCCTTTGCAGGAGGTCAGGGAAACTGTAGTAACAGCTGTGAAGAAAACAAGTATTGAATATACTAAAGATTTACTTTTCATTCTTGGGCATTTTATATCGGCTGCAAAGTTAAACAAAAAATTTGTCACAGTACTTAAATAGAAATATAAAATATGTCAAAGTGTTTTAAGGATTTAAAAGGAATAATTTTTTGCAAATCTGTGGCTTATGGTAATGTCATTTGAAATTAAAGTCGTAATTTTGCAGTCGAAAACGAAAAAACATCTTAAAATCATTATGAAAAGAGCATTTTTACAACTGTATATCATGGTGTTTGCATCAGTTGCCACTGTGGTTTTGGCAACTTCGTGCAATAGCAAGTCAGGAACAAACGCTGAAACAGCAGCCCAGGACGAGATTAGCATCAATGAAGATGACGACGAACTCTCTGCCGAAGACGAGACAATTGATGAATTGCGCGACGAAATCGCAATGGCAAACACACAATGTCCGATTCCAATGGACGGAGGCAATATCGTAAGAATGGAACTTGAGGACGATTACATGGTATATGAATGTGTAATCGACGACGCAAAGCACAAGGAAGCAGCTTTCCTCGAAAGGAAGAATCAGATGCAGGAAGCTATGATGCAGGAAATGAAACGTCAATACAAATCCCTGCCAGATGAAGAGAATTTCCTGTCAAAACTCCACGAAGTGGGCTGCAACGTGAAATATGTCTTCAAGAATGATGAGACTGACGAGGTGATAATGGAAATCATCCTGCCAATAAATGAAATCGCAGATTAACAATCGAATAATCTGTAAATTATTAAATTGTAAAATCACAAGATGTCACAGAAACCATCAATACCCAAAGGTACGCGCGACTTCGGCCCAGGCGAAATGGCGCGACGCAACTATATCTTCAACACAATCCGTCAGGTCTATGCACTTTACGGATTTGAACAAATCGAAACTCCAGCGATGGAGAACCTCTCAACCCTTATGGGTAAATACGGAGAGGAAGGCGACAAGCTGCTGTTTAAGATTCTCAACTCAGGTGACTGCCTGAAAGGCATCACCGACGAGCAGTTGCTCGAGCGCAACATTCCTCGTTTTGCAGCATGCGTCTGTGAAAAAGGACTACGCTATGACCTCACAGTGCCGTTTGCCCGTTACGTAGTGCAGCACCGTGAAGAATTGACTCTGCCTTTCCGCCGCTACCAGATTCAGCCTGTTTGGAGAGCAGACCGTCCACAGAAAGGACGCTACCGCGAATTCTATCAATGCGATGCAGACGTGGTAGGCAGTGAGTCACTGCTCAACGAAGTGGAATTGATGCAGATTGTGGATGAGGTATTCACCCGTTTCGGAGTCAGAGTTGACATCAAGATCAACAACCGTAAGATTCTTACCGGAATTGCAGAAGTAATCGGTGAGGCTGACAAAATCGTTGACATCACTGTTGCCATCGACAAACTGGACAAGATTGGACTTGACAACGTGAATGAGGAACTACGTTCTGCAGGTATCAGCGAAACTGCGATTGCGCAACTTCAGCCAATCATCCTGCTTAGCGGAACCAACGAGGAGAAGCTCAATACTGTCTCGCAACTCCTTGCCACCAGCGAAATCGGCATGAAGGGAGTGGAGGAAATCCGTTTCATCCTTGGCCAGCTCGCCAGCACACCACTTCGCAACTCTATCACTTTCGATCTGACACTGGCAAGAGGACTCAACTACTACACAGGAGCAATCTTCGAAGTCAAGGCTCTTGACGTGGAAATAGGAAGCATCACCGGAGGCGGTCGCTACGACAACCTTACCGGCATATTCGGTATGCCAGGTCTTAGCGGTGTAGGTATTTCTTTCGGCGCAGACAGAATCTACGACGTGCTAAACCAACTGAATCTCTATCCAGAGTCTGCCGTAACCACTACACAACTTCTCTTCGTGAACTTCGGAGAAGCAGAAGCAACATTCTGCCGTCAGGCATTGCTGAAAGTCCGCAACGCAGGAATCCGTGCAGAGATTTATCCTGATTCTGCGAAGATGAAGAAACAGATGAGTTATGCCAATGCCAAGCAGATTCCTTATGTTGCAATCGTTGGCGAGACAGAACTTGCAGAGCAGAAAATCAATCTTAAGAATATGCTTACAGGAGAGCAGCAACTCCTCACCGTTGACGAGCTGGTAAACTGCTTGAAGTAAATTCCCGAATCTAATCATCACACATCCATGCAGCGCTCAGATTTTGAAATAATGGCCCCGGTGGGATCTCGCGAGAGTCTTGCGGCAGCTATAAACGCAGGTGCAAACAGCGTTTATTTCGGCATTGGCAAGCTCAACATGCGTTCGCACTCTGCCAACGCCTTCACCATAGACGATCTGAAGGAAATTGCACAGATATGTCATGAGCACGGACTGAAAAGCTACCTCACCGTCAACACCATCATTTACGGCGAAGACATCGACACCATGCATGAGATTGTTGATGCAGCACATGAGGCACGAATCAGTGCGGTGATTGCCAGTGATGTGGCAGTGATGACCTATTGCCGACAAATCGGACAGGAGGTTCATCTCAGCACACAACTCAACATCAGCAATGTGGAGGCTCTGCGATTCTATGCACAGTTTGCTGACGTAGTGGTTTTGGCACGTGAACTCAATATGTTCCAGGTAAAGGAGATTTACGAGCAGATTGAGGCACAGCATATCTGCGGGCCAAGCGGACAACTGGTACGCATAGAGATGTTCTGTCATGGAGCACTTTGCATGGCCATCAGCGGTAAATGCTACCTGTCGCTTCAGAACGCCGGACGCAGCGCCAACCGCGGTGAATGTGTGCAGATATGCCGACGCGGCTACGAAGTACATGACCTTGAGACAGGAACAGAACTGGCTGTAGACAATAAATATATAATGTCGCCAAAAGACCTCAAGACCATTGACTTCATCGATATAATGATGAACGCTGGAGTTCGTGTGTTCAAAATTGAAGGACGTGCCCGCGGACCTGAATATGTACAGACTGTAGTCAGTGCATACAATCAGGCCATCCAGGCTGTTTGCGACGGCACATTCCATAGCAATCCAGAACAGCTGAAGCTGTGGAACGAACAACTCGCCACGGTCTTCAACCGCGGATTCTGGGATGGCTACTATCAAGGACAGAAGTTAGGCGAATGGTGCGAAGTCTATGGTTCCAAAGCTACAGAGCAAAAGGTCTATTCTGGTAAATGTGTGAAATACTTCAGCAAAATCGGTGTTGCAGAATTTCTCATTGAGAACGAGCCGTTGAATGTGGGTCAGAAAATACTTGTAACAGGTGTAACAACGGGAGCATTAATCCAGACTGTTGATGAAATTCGTTTTGACCTCAAACCTGTAGAAAAGGCAGAACGCGGACAACACATCAGCATCAAGACAAATGAGCGCGTCCGTCCAGGTGACAAACTCTACATACTGCAAAAACGAAGTTTGGCTACCCCCTTATAATTATTAATTTGTAATTTATAATTTTTAGATATATGGACTACAATTTCAGAGAAATTGAACAGAAATGGCAAGCGCAATGGGTTAAAAACCAAACCTATCGCGTCACAGAAGACAAAAACCGTAAGAAATTCTACGTACTCAATATGTTCCCCTACCCCAGCGGTGCAGGACTTCACGTCGGACACCCTCTGGGATATATAGCAAGCGATATCTACGCTCGCTACAAGCGTCTTCAGGGTTTCAACGTACTGAACCCAATGGGCTACGATGCCTATGGACTGCCAGCAGAGCAGTATGCTATTCAAACAGGACAACACCCTGAAATCACAACATTCCAGAACATAGACCGCTACCGCCAGCAGCTCGACAAGATAGGTTTCTGCTTTGACTGGGACCGTGAAGTTCGCACCTGCGATCCAGTTTATTACAAATGGACTCAATGGGCTTTCCAACTGATGTTTGAAAGCTACTATGGTAGTTCCCTTCCAACCTCCACAAAAGGTAAGGAGCAGAAACCAAAGGCACGACCTATTTCAGAGTTGGTAGCCTATCTTAAGGAAAATGGTACTGAGGGCTTGGAAAAATACGGCATTGCTCAGAGCGAAGAACTGTCGTTCACTGCTGCTGAATGGAATACAATGGACGAGAAGCAGCAGAGTGAGACTCTGATGAACTGGCGCATTGCCTATCTCGGAGAGACCATGGTGAACTGGTGTCCTGCATTGGGAACAGTTCTCGCTAACGACGAGGTGATTGACGGAGTGAGTGCCCGTGGCGGTTACCCTGTAGAACAGAAGAAAATGCGTCAATGGTGTCTGCGTGTCAGCGCATACGCTCAACGTCTGCTCGACGGTCTTGAAACCATCGATTGGACAGACTCTCTCAAAGAGACACAGCGCAACTGGATTGGTCGTAGCGAAGGTACCGAAATGCAGTTCAAGGTTGCAGGCAGCGATCAATCGTTTACAATCTTCACTACACGTGCCGACACCATCTTCGGTGTTACATTCATGGTTTTGGCACCTGAAAGCGAACTCGTTGACCAACTCACAACAAACGAGCAGCGTGGCGCAGTAGATGAATATCTGGCATACGTTCGCAAACGTACTGAACGTGAACGTCAGATTGACCACACTGTAACAGGTGTATTCTCTGGCTCTTATGCCGTAAACCCATTTACAGGAGAAGAAATTCCTATCTGGATATCAGAATATGTTCTTGCAGGCTACGGCACAGGTGCCATCATGGCAGTACCAGCTCACGACAGCCGTGACTACGCTTTTGCCCGTCACTTCAACCTGCCTATTATTCCTCTTATTGAAGGTGCAGACGTAAGTGAAGAGAGCTTTGATGCCAAGGAAGGAATTGTGATGAATTCTCCACGCCAAGAAAACGGAGGATTCTCACTCAACGGTCTTACAGTGAAGGAAGCTATCGCTGCAACAAAGAAATATGTTACCGAGAACGGTCTGGGACGCGTAAAGGTGAACTACCGTTTGCGTGATGCTATTTTCTCACGTCAGCGCTATTGGGGTGAACCATTCCCTGTTTACTACAAGAATGGAATTCCCACAATGATTCCGCAGGAGTGTCTGCCACTGCTGTTGCCAGAAGTAGACAAGTTCCTGCCAACCGAAACAGGTGAGCCGCCACTCGGCAACGCTGACTGCTGGGCATGGGACGAAAGTGCACGTAAGGTGGTAAGCAAATCGCTTATCGATGAGAAGAACGTCTTCCCTATCGAACTCTTCACCATGCCTGGATTTGCAGGTTCTTCTGCATACTATCTCCGCTACATGGACCCACACAACACCGAAGCACTCGTAAGCCGTGAAGCTGATGAGTACTGGCAGAACGTAGATCTCTATGTAGGTGGAACTGAACATGCGACAGGGCACCTTATCTACTCGCGCTTCTGGAATAAATTCCTCTTCGACATGGGTTATAGCGTTAAGGAAGAACCATTCCAGAAACTGATCAATCAGGGTATGATTCAGGGACGTTCAAACTTTGTATATAGAATTAAAGATACCAACACATTTGTATCTTATAATTTGCGCAAAGAATATGATGTGACTCCGCTTCATGTTGATGTAAACATTGTTCAGAACGATGTGCTTGACCTCGAAGCATTCAAGGCTTGGCGTCCTGAATTCAACAACGCAGAGTTTATCCTTGAGGATGGCAAATATGTATGCGGCTGGGCTATTGAGAAGATGTCGAAGTCTATGTTCAACGTTGTGAACCCGGATATGATTGTGGAGCGTTTCGGTGCCGACACACTCCGTCTGTATGAAATGTTCCTCGGTCCTGTTGAAGCATCAAAGCCTTGGGACACCAATGGTATCGACGGTTGTCACCGATTCCTGCGCAAACTTTGGATGTTTGCCTACGACAAGGACGGTACACTGCGCTGCAACGACGAATCAGAAGCTTCGAAGGAAGAGCTGAAGTCTATCCACAAACTCATCAAAAAAGTGACTTCAGATATTGAGGCTTTCTCATACAATACCAGTGTGTCTGCCTTCATGATTTGTCTGAACGAACTCACAGCACTGAAGAGTGCCAACCGCAAGGTATTGGAGGACTTTGTTGTGCTGCTTGCACCATTCTGTCCTCATATCAGCGAAGAACTCTGGGCTTCACTCGGACATACTACAAGCGTGTGTGATGCACAATGGCCTGTATTCAACGAGGAACACCTTCGTGAAGACAGCATCAGTCTGACTATTTCCTTCAACGGAAAGGCTCGTTTCCAGATGCAGTTCCCTGCAGACGCCGATAATGACAGCATCGAAGCAGCAGTTCTTCAGAATCCACAATCAGCCAAATACATGGAAGGCTGGCAGCACGTCAAGACAATTGTCGTTCCAAAGAAAATTGTAAACATCGTACTGAAAAAGTAATTTATGACTCCACAATTGCCTGCATTTGCACGAAACGCCTGGGTCGAACTACGTGATTATGTGTTCATCACCATTGGTCTTTTTATCTATGCCAGCGGTCTCACCCTCTTCATGCTTCCTCACGAAATCACAACAGGCGGCATAGCCGGTGTTTCATCTATCGTTTACTACGTCACAGGACTGGAGGTTCAGAACACCTATCTCGCCATTAACGTGATTTTCCTCATAGCGGCAATCATCGAACTGGGATGGAAGTTCTGTTTCAAAACCATCTATGCCGTAATCATGCTTTCTTTTATATTGTGGCTATTGCAACGTATAATAGAAATGCAACCAGGCGTAGAACCTGGACATCTGCCACAAGTTATGCCCGACCGCTTCATGTCGTGCGTCATCGGTGGTATTCTTGAAGGAGCGGCACTTGCCATCTGTTTCCTCAACAATGGTTCAACTGGTGGAACAGACATCATTGCTGCCATCGTAAACAAATACAAGAATCTGAGTCTGGGTTACGTAATACTTACCTGCGATATCATCATTATCTCGTCAAGTTATTTCGTATTCCAGGATCAGCCAGATTGTTGGGAACGCGTAATCTGCGGTATAGTAACGCTGAGTATCTCTGCCTTCACACTGGACTATGTGATGAACCGCAGACGTCAGTCCGTACAATTCATGATTTTCTCCCGCAACTACTCAAAAATTGCGGATGCTATCAATTCCACAGGACGTGGCGTGACTGTGCTTGACGGGCAAGGATGGTACACTAAGACTGAGCGCAAGGTGATTGTTTGTCTTGCCAAGAAAAGCGAGAGCATCAATATCTTCCGTATGATAAAGAGCATCGACCCATATTGTTTTGTATCTATGGCCAATGCACAAGGTGTGTTCGGAGAAGGTTTTGACACCATAAAGGCAAAGGTAGCAAACAACAAGCAGACACTCGTGTTTGCGACAAACAACCAGCACAAGCTTGAAGAGGTGCGACAGATGCTTGGCGACCGCTATGAGGTTCGCAGCCTCGATGATATCGGCTGTCATACCGATATACCAGAGACAGGAAGCACTTTCCGTGAGAACGCACTTATGAAGGCACAGTTTGTCAAAACCTACTACGGATTTGACTGCTTTGCCGACGACAGCGGGCTTGAATGTGAAGCACTCGGCGGTGCACCAGGTGTGCACTCCGCACGTTACGCAAGTGAAGTCGGACACGACAGCGAAGCGAATATGAATAAGCTTCTCCACGAACTCGAAGGTAAAGAAAACCGCAAAGCCAATTTCCGCACCGTCATTGCCTTTGTCACTACTGATGCCGTGCACTACTTTGAAGGCACCGTTGAGGGTATGATTCTCGTAAGTCGCCGTGGTGAAGGCGGATTCGGTTACGATCCTGTATTCCTGCCTGACGGCTATGAACAGACTTTTGCAGAAATGTCAGCAGAACAGAAGAACAGCATAAGTCACCGTGCACGTGCTGTTGCAAAATTCGTAGATTTCCTCCACGAGCAGCATAAATAAATATAGTATAAACAAAAAAGGC
>DEFM01000029.1:20555-42634 GCA_002350855.1 Prevotellaceae bacterium UBA2852 | reverse complement strand
GCCTTTTTTGTTTATACTATATTCCTATTCCTTAGGTTCAATCACCTTCCAGATACCTGCAGCAAGTGCAGCACCTACAAATGGACCTACGATGAAGATCCAGAGTTGGTTGAGAGCTTCAGGATTACTGCTGAAGAGAGCAGGACCGATTGAGCGGGCAGGGTTTACAGATGTACCAGTGTAACGGATGCAAACCAAGTGCACGAGGATGAGAGACAAACCGATGGCAAGTCCTGCAAAGTTGTTGGTAGCGCCATTTGTCTTGGAAGTAGCGCCAAGAACAACAAGCACGAAGATGCAAGTAAATACCACCTCGGCCAACACACCACCTAATACAGAAACATTTTCCTGTAAAGAGTTTGCTCCAAGGGCACTGCCTTCCATACCCGCATTATTTGTGAGGCCAAGAAGGATAACTGCACCGATAACTGCACCGATAATCTGAGCAATGATGTAGAACACTGCATCTTTAGCATTCATACGTCCACTGAGCAGTACGCCAAGAGTGATGGCAGGATTGATATGGCATCCTGAAATGCCACCGATAGTGTAAGCCATTGCAACTACTGCAAGACCGAAAGCGAAACTTGTGCCAACTACCGAAGCAGTATCGACACCACAATTAAGACTAACTGCAACACCGCAGCCCATAAGTGTCAGTACCATTGTACCAACCAACTCTGCTAAATACTTTTTCATAGAAATAAAAAAATAAAGTTAAAACGTTCATCAGGCAAAATTATGCAAAATTGTTTATAATGAACAATGAAAAAGCAAAAAAAATTCAGTCTTTTATGAAAAATGAGTAATTTTGCCATTGAAAACAATAAAAAAACACCAACAATGAAGACAAATAAGCTTATCATGATGCTTATGCTCATGGCAACACCTATAACTCTTATGGCACAGAACGAGAATAACGTTAATGGTTCAAAGCGTTTGTTTACGCTTGACGACCTCATTCCAGGCGGATCTACATACTACCAACATTCCTATACACCAACATTGTATCTGACTTGGTGGGGAGAGGAATGTGTGAATCGTGACCTCGACTTTTGTTCGACAATAGACAAACAAACAGGAGAAGAGACCCAACTGTTCACTCTTGATGAAATCAACCGCTGCATTGCCCCAGAGAAAGCAAATTATCTGTACCTTGTAGAGTTTCCTTATCCTGAACAGACTCTTGTGCTGGTGACTACAACCAAGAAACGTGTTCTCGTGGACTGGAAGGCAGAAAAGGTTGTCTGGCAACAAGATATTGAATCCGGAGCAAGTGGAGAAGACTGGAACCGTCACTCCCGGAATCTGGCGTTTGTGAAGGAGCACAACCTTTACGTAACCGATGCCGATAATAACCTCCACACTTTAAGCACTGACGGAAGTAACGACATCCGATATGGAGAGAGTGTCCACCGTGACGAGTTCGGCATTACCAAGGGAACATTCTGGAACAACGATGGTACACTCTTGGCATTCTATCGCATGGACCAGTCTATGGTTTCCTCATATCCACAGGTTAATGTGACACCTGACTTCAAGGATGGCGAAAGCCGCTGTGCAACTATGATTCCCGACAAATATCCAATGTCTGGTGAAACAAGCCACAAAGTGAGTGTGGGTATTTACAACGTGGCTAAGAAAACCACTGTTTATCTGAACACCGGCGACCCAACCAACCGTTATTTCACAAACATCGCATGGAGCAACGACGGAAAACAGATATTCCTTATCGAACTCAACCGCGATCAGAATCATGCGCACCTCGACTGCTATGATGTTGAGACGGGTAACCGCATTGCCACCCTCTTCGACGAACGCAATGACAAGTACGTAGAACCAGAACACCCGATTGTATTCCTGCCTTGGAACGACTCACAGTTCGTTTATCAGACACGCAACCGCGACGGCTATAATCATCTCTTCCTTTACGAATGGAAAAACGGCAAGGCAAAACAGCTTCGCCAACTCACCAGCGGTAAGTTTGAAGTACTCAGTGTACTGGGCTTCAACCGCAAGGCTGAACGAATCGTCTTTGCCAGCAACGAACAAGATCCTATTGGCTGCACCATCAGCAGTGTTGACATGAAAGGACACCGTACTCTGCTGAGCAACCAGCACGGCTGGCATAACGGAGAACTGAGCGACGGAGGTGAATACATCTCCGACAACTGGTCGTGGGGAGGAGATTCCGAATACGGACGCATGATTACCCTTCTCGACGCTGTTCGTCCTACTAAGCAAAACAGCGAGGAGTCAAAGGTTTCACTCCATTCCACAATGCGCATGCAAGACCCTTGGAACGACTATCAGGTTCCGGAAATGAAAGTAGGAACCATCAAGGCTGCCGACGGAGTGACCGACCTCTACTACAGACTTACATTACCAACGAATTTCGATCCTAACAAGAAATACCCGACCGTAGTCTATGTATATGGAGGGCCTCATGCTCACAACATCGACGCAAGTCGCCACTGGGGTGTACGTGGTTGGGACATCTGGATGGCGCAGAGAGGCTATGTGATGTTCTGTCTCGACAATCGTGGCAGTGAGAACCGCGGTTTGGAATTCGAGCAAGCCACCTTCCGCAACCTCGGTGTTGAAGAGATGAAAGACCAGATGTGCGGCATCGATTATCTCCGTTCTCTTCCATACGTTGACGCCGACCGCATAGGTGTTCACGGCTGGAGCTACGGAGGCTATATGACAACAAGTCTGATGACTACATATCCCGAAACTTTCAAAGTGGGCGTGGCAGGCGGACCTGTCATCGACTGGAAATACTACGAGGTGATGTACGGAGAACGCTACATGGACACGCCAGAACAGAATCCGGAAGGTTTCAAAACCACCTCTCTGCTTGGCAAAGCCCATAATCTCCAGGGACGTCTGCTCATCATCTATGGAGGCAACGACCCCACTTGTGTACCTCAACACACACTCTCATTTATCCGTGCGTGCATTGACGCAGGAACTCATCCCGACCTTTTCACCTATCCAGGCGATGGACACAATATGATGGGAACCGACCGCATTCACCTGCACGAACACATAACCCGCTACTTTGACGATTTTTTGAAATAAATTATGAACATAGAAGACATTCAAAACGAAGTGATTGAGGAATTCCAGGACTATGACGACTGGATGGACCGCTACCAATTACTAATCGATTTAGGCAACGAACAAGAGCCGCTGCCGGAGAAGTACAAAACAGAGAGCAACCTCATAGATGGATGCCAAAGCCGGGTATGGCTTCAGGCTGACTATATGCCAGACGGCACCATCCATTTCCAGGCTGAGAGCGATGCCCTTATAGTTAAAGGACTTGTAACCCTCCTGCTTCGTGTGCTCAACGACCACACTCCGGATGAGATACTCGACGCCGACCTGCACTTCATCGAAGACATCGGGCTTCGTGACCATCTCTCTCCTACCCGTAGTAATGGACTGCTCGCCATGGTGAAGCAGATGCGCATGTATGCTCTTGCCTTCAAAACAAAGAACAGTCATGCTTAAGCCGTTTCTTAATGAGAATCTCATTGAGGCAGGCTGCGACGAAGCCGGACGCGGATGTCTTGCCGGTAGTGTCTATGCTGCTGCTGTAATTCTCCCTAAGGACTACAGCAACCCACGTCTCAATGACTCCAAGCAACTCACTGCCCGTCAGCGCTATGCCCTTCGTGAAGAGATAGAGCGCGACGCATTGGCGTGGGCTGTGGGAATCGTCACTCCTGAGGAAATTGACAGTCTGAACATACTCCGTGCAAGTATCACCGCTATGCACCGAGCCATTGATTCTCTGAAAATCACTCCCGAAGCACTGCTCATTGACGGCAACCGTTTCTATCCTCACCCCAAGAAGATTCCTTATACGTGTATCATCAAGGGTGATGGCAAATACCTCTCCATTGCAGCAGCTTCGATTCTGGCAAAGACCTATCGTGACGACTATATGAAGCAGTTGCACGAGGAATACCCTCAATACGGATGGAACCGCAACGCAGGCTACCCCACCCGCGAACATCGCAACGCCATCCGCCAATTTGGCACAACACCCTATCACCGTCTTAGTTTCAACCTCCTCGGTGATTCCCAACTCAGCTTTGATTTTTAAGCCTTGGAACTCGATACTTTTTCACGACAACTACACCTGATTGAACTACTCACAGGCAACAGTACGCTTACAATCAATCAACTTTGTGAGCGGCTACAGCTGTCGCGTCGCACTATATACCGCTACCTACAACTCTTTCAGCAAGTAGGATTTGAAGTCTATCGCAACGGCAGCATCTACTC
Organism: Prevotellaceae bacterium UBA2852; assembly: GCA_002350855.1. The sequence continues at coordinate 38,335 of DEFM01000029.1, read as the reverse complement.
TATAGGAGCCAACTCACCGTTCTACAATATTATTTCCGACCGCTTGCGACTCAGTCCCAACGACATCAGCGCACTTGCCGCATTGCTCCGTCAAGCCGATGTCTCACAACCGTCCGTTATGCGTCTGCAACAGAAAATGCACAACTACTACGGCATAGATTGCAGCCAGAAAGAAATAAATGTGCATCGTGACCTCGTCGAAAAAACTGAAACACTGCGTCAAGCCATACAGCAAAAACGGCAAGTCATCCTCCACGACTACTATTCTCCCCATCGCAAAAACACCACCAACCGCCTCGTTGAGCCCTTTCTGCTCCTCCCTTACACAAATGATGTCCGCTGCTACGAGCTGGAGAGCGGCACCTGCAAGACGTTCAAGATTAGTCGTATAGAAGGCAAGGTGGAGATTCTCAACACACACTGGCAATCACAGACCAAACATATCCACTTCTACACCGACATCTTCGGATTTTCCAGCGAAACCACTCATCGCATCACTCTCCGTCTATCTCCGCTCGCCATGCGTCTGCTCATAGAAGAATACGGAGTTCAGGAAACACAGATGATGATTGACAGCGACGACGAGCACCGCATCATCAGCCTGCAGGTTTGCAGCTATCAGGGCATTGGGCGTTTCGTCCTCGGTCTCCTCGGCGAAGTCGAAGTCCTCAAAGGCGACGACTTCAAATCCTATCTCCGCAAGCAAATCACAAAACTATAATGTCGCGCGATGTGCTATTTTATTGATGTGCTATTTTATTGATGTGCTATTTTATTAAACAAACAACGTTGTTTTTTTAATTCTACTTAAGTATAAACACAACGAATGTTAAGTTTTTGAGTTTTTAAGTTCTTGAGTTCTTAAGTTTTTGAGTTTAGAGTTAAGCGCTTTTGATTATCTTACATGAAAAACTTCAATATATTATTGTTAGACAGCATAGGAATTCACAAAATTAAAGAAAATCCATTATTTTGTTAAGAAATATTTGCAAGCTATCCATAAAATCCGTTTATTTGCAAAAGTAGAACATATGAACATAAACTCTTAAGCTCAATTGTACTACTATAAACTGTCAGTCCTAAACTAAACTGTAAACTTTCAGTAATAAACTAAAAATTTTTTATTCACTTTAATTCAACTATTCATATTGCCTATGGGCTAAGATAACTAACAAAAAAGACATATAGAAAGAAGCGTCCGCTTAGAATCTTGTTTTCTGAAATTCGCCAAATCAAAGAAAATGTTTCGAGAGTAAAGTCCGGATGCTCACGCCAAAGGCGTGGGCTTTTACTCGTATATGAAACATTAGGTGTTTGGCGATACCTCAGAAAACGTAGACGATAGTAATTGTCCACGTTTTTTTGTGTCTTAACGAATTGGAAAATCTAAATAACACTTTATTATTAACCTTTAAACAAAACAAGTATTATGAATGTAAAGAAAATTCTGACTTTGGTCGTGCTTACAGCTTTCGGATTGTCGTCGCACGCACAAATCGTTTCTTCGGAAAGCGAAAATGTTTATCGTATCAAGACTAAAAAGCCAAAGACCTTCATTTTCTATGTCAAAGCCGGTATAGGTTCTGAATTGACGGAAGCTGATGCCTCTGCTAATCACCCAACAGAATATAGTGAAAATTCTTTTACTGCTGAAGCTGATTTCGGCTTTAAGCATAACATTGGAGGGAAGGACTTTTATTGGGGAGCAGAAGCTGGAATCATGTCATCACAATATTTACATGGTGACTACGAAACAGAGAACTCATTACCTTTGGCTATAACTCCACTGATAGGCTATGACTTTAAGGTAGGTGAATCAACAACTATTTCACCTTTTATTGGACCTTCTATAGGTGAAATCGGTTTTGACGATGGCTTTTACGGTGTATCAGTAGGCGCAAATATCTGGTTTAACAAGAAGTGGGCTATTGGTTTGAACTACAAGTGGGATCATGCCTTTGACACCCACAATTTGACACACAATAGATTTATGCTGACAGGTATTATTAAACTCTAAAAAAATGATTATTATGAAACGATTATTGATAGTTGCATCTTTTGCGATGCTTATGCCCGTTCTCTGCCAGGCTCAGAAGAACACCATTGTTCAGTATATGAACACTCAGGCACGTATGCTTGACGTTAGTTCCAACGCATACGTAAAACCGCTGACCGTAGAGCTCAAAATAAAGAGTCAGCAGCGAATACGTGAAATTGTAAAAATCCCTAAGGCTAATGCGATTGGGGCAATGAATGCAGATCCTAACAACTGGCGCAACTATGCTGTTTACGAAGTATCAAAGCGTCTTAATTGCGATGTGATTGTAGCTGCTACATTCAACATCAAATTCGACGAGGTTGCCGGTGACAAGGATGTTCAGATAGAAGTTGTAGGTTTTCCTGCAGACTTCACCAACTGGCAAACTGCAACCAACCAAGACCTTGAATGGATAAAGACCGACATTCTCTCAACAACTGCAAATCGCACAAACGTAAATGCTGCGATAAAAGACACTAAGTGATAAGTCTGAAGACTGATATCAGACTTCGATAATCTTCTCCTGCTCAGTGATTGATATGCTGAGCAGGAGTTTTTTTGTAAAAGGCTGTGTAATATGCTAAAAAAGCATTTTTTTGGCAGTTAACTTTTTTATCTGCATATTTTTCCATAACTTTGTCATATTATTGGATAATTATGTAAAATCCAAACAACTAAACGAACAAAAATGACCAAATAATCATGGCAGGTGTAACCATTAAGAAAGTCAAGTCGAAACGCGACTTGAAAAAATTTATTGAATTCAGCTATAAACTTTATAAGGGGCATCCTTACTATGTCCCAGACCTCTATTTTGACCTAAAGAACACTTTGGGTGACAAGAACGCCGCATTGGAATTCTGTGAACGTCAGGCTTTCCTTGCTTACAAGGACGGAGAAATTGTGGGTCGAGTGGTTGCTATCGTGAACCACAAGGCTAATGAAGCATGGAAGCAGAAGGCGGTACGATTCGGTTGGATAGACTTTATTGACGACAAGGAAGTCAGCAAGGCATTGCTCGACACTGTAGAACAATGGGGCAAGGAACGTGGCATGACTGAGATGATTGGTCCGCTCGGTTTCACAGACATGGATCCAGAAGGTATGCTCTATGAAGGATTTGAGGAACTTGGCACCATGTCCACCTCATACAATTATCCTTACTACCCCGAGCACATGCCTCCTCTGGGGTTTGTAAAGGACAACGACTGGATTGAAATGCGCCTGGAGGTTCCACGCGAGACTGGTGTTCCCGAAAGACTGACCCGTGTGGCGAACATTGTTCAGGAGAAGTACGGACTGCAGATCATAAAATTCAAGAAAGCCAAAGACCTTGCTCGCAAATACGGTCACGAGATATTCGATGTGCTGAACGACGGTATGAAGGTGCTCTATGGCTACAATGCCCTTTCGGAAAAACAAATTGACCAGTATGTCAAGATGTATCTCGGAGTGGTTGATCCCAAACTCGTTAGTTGTATTGCAGATAAAGACGGCAACCTTATCGGTACAGGCATCTGTATGCCATCGCTCTCAAAAGCTCTGCAGAAGTGCGGCGGCAAACTGTTCCCATTCGGATGGTATCATCTGCTGAAGGCATTGAAGTGGAAACACGACAACCATCTCGACATGCTCCTTATAGCCGTTCGTCCTGAATGGCAGGCTCGCGGCGTAAACGCATTGTTCTTCAAAGATCTGTTGCCTCTCTTCATCAGCGAAGGCTATGACTGGTGCGAGACAAGTGTAGAGATGGAGGACAACATGAAGGTGCAGCAGCAGTGGATATACTTTGAACGCAGAATCCACAAGCGCAGACGTTGCTGGAAGAAAAGCATTAAATGAAAAATAAACAATACATGAGTGAAACTACACATACAGATAATGTAATTACTCCCCTCCCTAACGAAGTGTCCAGGGAGGGACAAGGAGGTGGGTCTGCAGGGGAGAGGCTTGTTGAATACACCGACGACAACATCCGCCACCTGAGCGACATGGATCATGTGCGCACTCGTCCAGGTATGTACATCGGACGTCTGGGCGACGGAAGCCATGCAGAAGACGGTATTTACGTACTGTTGAAGGAAATTGTCGACAACAGTATCGACGAATTCAAGATGCAGGCAGGCAAGCGTATAGAAATTGAGATTCAGGACGACTTGCGTGTGTCTGTACGCGACTTCGGTCGTGGCATTCCGCAAGGCAAGATGATTGAAGCGGTTTCCATGCTTAACACCGGAGGTAAATACGACTCCAAAGCATTCAAGAAAAGCGTTGGACTGAACGGAGTGGGTACAAAAGCCGTAAACGCTCTGTCAAGCCATTTTGAAGTACGCAGTTATCGTGAAGGCAAGGTTCGTATTGCCAAGTTCGAGAAAGGAGAGCTGAAAAGCGACAAGACCCACGACCTGCCATGGGAAGATGTGACCGACGTGAACGAGACAGGTACATACATCCATTTTGAACCCGACGACACTCTCTTCCTCCACTATAAGTTCCAACCTGAGTTCGTGGAGACCATGCTCCGCAATTACACCTATCTGAACACAGGACTTGAGATATACTACAACGGACGCCGTATCATCTCCCGCAACGGACTGAAAGACCTGTTGACCGACACCATGGACACTACGGCTCTCTACCCCATCATCCACCTCAAGGGAGAAGATATAGAGATAGCCTTTACCCACACCAATCAGCAATATGGTGAAGAATACCACTCGTTCGTCAACGGCCAGCACACCATTCAAGGAGGTACACACCAGTCCGCATTCAAGGAGCATATAGCACGCACCATCAAGGAGTTCTACCAGAAGAACTACGAATACTCCGACATTCGCAGTGGAATCGTTGCTGCAATTGCAATCAATGTGGAGGAGCCTCAGTTTGAAAGTCAGACAAAAATCAAACTCGGTTCGCTCACCATGGAACCAAACGGCGGTATCAGCGTAAACAAATTTGTCGGTGACTTCATCAAAACCGAAGTTGACAATTATCTGCACCGCAATCCTGACGTAGCAGAAATCCTTGAACAGAAAATCAAGGACAACGAACGCGACCGCAAAGCCATAGCCGGAGTAACCAAGCTGGCACGTGAACGCGCAAAGAAAGCCAACCTCCACAACCGCAAGCTGCGTGACTGCCGCATCCACCTCAACGACCCTGCACCCAAGCTGAAGAAGAACAGTGATGGTGAACAGGAGACTGATCCACGTTTTGATTCATGCATATTCATCACAGAGGGAGACTCTGCCAGCGGAAGCATCACCAAGAGCCGTGATGTAAACACTCAGGCAGTATTCTCGCTTCGAGGCAAACCTCTCAACTGCTTCGGCCTTACCAAGAAAGTAGTTTACGAGAACGAGGAATTCAACCTGCTTCAGGCAGCGTTGAATATAGAAGACGGACTCGACGGACTGCGCTACAACAAGGTTATTGTAGCAACCGATGCCGATGTCGATGGCATGCATATCCGTCTGCTGATGATTACTTTCTTCCTGCAGTTCTTCCCTGAACTAGTTCGCAAAGGGCACGTCTACATCCTTCAGACCCCACTCTTCCGTGTACGCAACCGCAAACGTAAGGTGAGAAAAGGTACTTTGGAAGAATTCCAGAAGACACATCCCGACGACAAGGGTGATTTTATCACTCACTACTGCTATAGCGACGAAGAACGCCTACAAGCCATTGACTATCTGTCACCCGAACCGGAAATTACCCGATTCAAAGGCCTTGGCGAAATCTCGCCCGATGAGTTCCGCGGATTCATCGGTCCCGACATCCGCCTCGAGCAGGTCACTCTTCGCAAGACAGACCAAGTCAAGGAACTCTTGGAGTACTACATGGGCAAAAACACCGGAGAACGTCAGAACTTTATCATCAACAACCTCCGCATCGAAGAGGATAGACCAGAAGAAGAGGAGGAGGGAGCGGAATGAGATCTATTCTTCTTTTTCCAGGTTCTTTTGATCCCTTCACCATAGGGCATAAGGACATTGTTGACCGGGCACTTGCCTCTTTTGCCGATGAAGTGATAATCGCAATCGGTGTGCATCCGCAGAAAAAATGCATGTTCACTGCTGACGAGCGGATTGCTCAAATCAAACGGATTTTCGCCTCCGAACCCAGAGTCAAAGTATGCAGTTACGACGGACTCACCACTGACCTTGCACAGGAAATGGGAGTCACAGCACTTCTACGCAGTGTTCGCAGTGTGAAAGACTATGAATACGAATGTGAGCTTGCCGATATCAACCGCCAGCTTACAGGAATAGAGACCATCATCCTTATAGCCCAACCTCAATACGCCGCCATCAGCAGCAGTACTGTCCGGGAATTGATACACTACGGCAAAGACGTTAGCACATTCCTACCCTAAAGACACCTGAAATTCTATGAAAAGATTTTTAATCGCAGTTATTTCTGCCATAATCGCCATCAGTAGCGTTAACGCACAATCGCTCAACAACCTCAAGGTGAATGAAGCTTTGATGCGCAAACTGCAATTTGCGGAATACTTCATCAGTCACTTCTATGTCGACAGCTTGAATGAAGAGAAAGTTGTTGATGACGCTATCACGGGCATGCTCAAGCAGCTTGACCCACATTCCACATATATTAAAGCAAAGGATGTGGAACGATCCACAGAGAACCTCAACGGCTCGTTTGAGGGAATTGGTGTTCAGTATAACATGATTGAGGACACACTTGTGGTCATTCAGCCCGTGAGCGGTGGACCATCCGAAAAGAAAGGCATCATAGCCGGCGACCGCATTGTCATGGTAAACGATACAGCCATTGCCGGAGTAAAAATGTCAAAAGACGAAATCATGCGCAGACTGCGCGGGCCTAAAGGCACCAAGGTGAAGTTGGGCGTAATCCGCCAAGGAGTTCACGGCATCAATGACTTCATTATTATCCGTGACAAGATTCCCGTGCTCACTCTCGACGCACACTACATGATTGACTCCACTATAGGATATATACGCATAGGTTCATTTGGTCAGAACACCCACAAGGAATTCATGGATGCCATAAATGACCTGACAGTCCAGGGCATGCAGCGTCTCATCATCGACCTTCAGGGCAATGGCGGAGGATATCTCTCTGCAGCTGTGGAAATCGCAGATGAGTTCCTTCCTTTAGGCAGTCTTATAGTCTATACACGCGGACTTAATTCTCCACGAAGAGAATACTTCGCTACAGGTAAGGGCAATCTGCAGAACCTTCCTGTCACCATTCTTGTCGACAGCTATACCGCCAGCGCCTCGGAGATTCTTTCCGGAGCAATTCAAGACAACGACCGCGGACAGATTATAGGACGTCGCACCTTCGGAAAAGGATTAGTCCAGCGTCCTTACGAATTGCCCGACAAATCCGTTATCCGTCTGACCACAGCTCATTATTACAGCCCGTCAGGACGTTGCTTCCAGAAACCATATACTCTGGGCAATCGCAAAGACTATGACGATGACATCAACACCCGTCTGAAGTCTGGAGAGTTGACCTCCGACCTCAATGTCATTATCAATAGTAATAATACCAACACCCCTATCACCGACTCTGTCCTTGTAAGACTGCAAAAGAGCCTCTTCCCCGACAGCCTCATGTATAGCACACGCCTCGGACGCAAGGTTTATGGCGGAGGTGGAGTGATGCCCGATATCTATGTTGTGCTCGACACACTGCAATACACACAGCTACATCGTCAGCTTTCTGCAAAGAGCTGCATGCTCAACGCCACACTGAAATACATGGACAAGAACCGCAAAAAACTGAAGAAGCAGTATAAGACCTTCGACGAATTCAACGGTGGGTTCCAGACTCCAGAGGCAGTGTTCGACATTCTCTTAAGCGAAGCCAAGGCTGCAAAGATCACATACACCGACTCTATCCTTGAAGTGTCAAGACCCAATCTCAGTCTGCAGCTCAAAGCACAGATTGCCCGTGACCTCTGGGACATGAACGAATACTATCACATCATCAACAACAATAACCACATCTACCAACGAGGTGTAGAAGCTACACGTAAAGAAAGCGATTAAAACATGCACGTGCGGTGCAATTCTTGGACAAGCCAAGCGTGCTCTTTTGAGTGCTTTCTATAGCGGTATCGCACGATGATAACTTATTTAACGAATAATATTCCCTTGATTACCTATCAGACTGAAAATATACGCATGCCGAAGATTCGTCGGCGTGAAATATCCAAATGGGTGAAGCAAGTAGCTGCACTCCATGGCAAGACAGTTGGCGATATAGCCTATATCTTCTGTGATGACGAGACCATCCTGGATGTCAACCGCCAATATCTCCAGCACGACTACTATACGGATATAATCACCTTTGACTATACCGAAGGCGATTGCATCAGCGGCGACCTCTTCATCTCGCTCGACACGGTCCGCACCAATGCCGAGCAATTTGCCACGTCCAGTTCCCAGTTTGCATCTCCCTACGAGCAGGAACTCCATCGCGTCATCATTCACGGCATTCTCCACCTCTGCGGCATCAACGACAAAGGACCAGGCGAGCGTGAAATAATGGAGCAGAATGAGAACGAAGCCCTCGCTTTACTGACAATCTGACATACAGACATAAAATACATGTCATGGATACATACGTGCCACATAAACATATATATGTGGCACGTAATTTGTTAAAAAAATGTTCGGAAACAAATTTCAAACAAATAAAAACATTATCAATATGAACATCAAACCACTTGCAGACAGAGTTCTGATTCTTCCAGCCAAGGCTGAAGAGAAAACAGTCGGTGGAATTATTATCCCCGACACAGCAAAAGAGAAACCATTGAAGGGTGAAGTAGTTGCAGTCGGCAACGGAACTAAGGATGAAGAAATGATTCTTAAGGTTGGCGACCAGGTACTTTATGGCAAATACTCAGGCACCGAACTTGAATTCGACGGTGAGAAATATCTCATCATGCGTCAGTCCGACGTTGTCGCAGTATTAGGATAAAGCACCGCGACTATTAATTTTTTATTATTAATTTATAATTTAAAATTTTCATCATGGCTAAAGAACTTAAATTCAATATCGAAGCCCGCGAACAACTCAAGCAGGGCGTAGACCAATTGGCAAATGCCGTTAAAGTAACACTCGGTCCTAAAGGCCGCAACGTAATCCTCGAAAAGAAATTCGGTGCACCACACATCACTAAGGACGGTGTTACAGTAGCAAAGGAAATCGAACTCGACGATGCCTTCCAGAATACAGGTGCTCAGCTCGTAAAGAGTGTTGCATCAAAGACTGGTGACGACGCAGGCGACGGAACAACCACAGCTACAGTGCTTGCACAGAGCATCTGCTCCACAGGTCTCAAGAACGTAGCAGCCGGTGCCAACCCTATGGATCTTAAGCGCGGTATCGACAAGGCTGTTGCAAAGGTTGTAGAACACATCAAGCAGCAGAGCGAAACTGTAGGCGACAACTACGACAAGATTGAACAGGTTGCTACAGTCAGTGCAAACAACGACCAGGAAATCGGTAAACTCATTGCCGACGCAATGCGCAAGGTAAGCAAGGACGGTGTCATCACCATCGAAGAAGCCAAGGGACGTGAAACCACTATTGGTGTAGTTGAAGGTATGCAGTTCGACCGCGGTTATCTGTCACCCTACTTCGTAACCGATACAGAGAAGATGGAATGTGTGATGGAGTCACCACTCATTCTCATCTACGACAAGAAAATCTCCAACCTCAAGGAATTCCTTCCTATCCTCGAACCGGCAGTACAGACAGGTCGTCCACTTCTCGTCATCGCAGAAGATATCGACTCTGAAGCACTCACTACATTGGTAGTAAACCGTCTGCGTACTCAGCTCAAGATTTGCGCAGTTAAGGCTCCAGGCTTCGGCGACCGTCGCAAGGCAATGCTCGAGGACATCGCAGTACTCACCGGTGGCGTAGTTATCAGCGAAGAGAAGGGCTTGAAGCTCGAACAAGCTACAGTAGAAATGCTTGGTAGCGCAGAGAAGGTATCAATCTCTAAGGACAACACCACTATCGTTGGCGGCAAGGGTAAGAAAGAACTCATCGCCGACCGTGTCAACCAGATTAAGAACGAAATCGCAAACACCACTTCTTCTTACGACAAGGAGAAACTTCAGGAACGTCTCGCCAAACTCTCAGGTGGAGTTGCAGTACTCTACGTAGGTGCAGCCAGCGAAGTTGAGATGAAGGAGAAGAAAGACCGTGTGGACGATGCACTTTGCGCAACACGTGCCGCAATCGAAGAAGGTATCGTTCCTGGTGGTGGTGTAGCATACATCCGCGCCGTTGACAGCCTTGAAGGACTTGAAGGCGAGAATGCCGACGAAACCACAGGTATCAAGATTATCGAACGTGCAATCGAGGAGCCACTTCGTCAGATTGTAGAAAATGCAGGTCTCGAAGGCTCTGTAGTAGTACAGAAGGTTCGTGAAGGCAAAGGCGACTTCGGTTACAACGCACGCAAGGATCAGTACGAAAACCTTCGTGAGAGTGGAATCATCGACCCTGCTAAGGTAACCCGCGTAGCACTTGAGAACGCTGCATCAATCGCAGGAATGTTCCTCACTACCGAATGTGTTATCTGCGACAAGAAAGAAGACAAGCCGGAAATGCCAATGGGCAACCCAGGCATGGGAGGCATGATGTAAGAAGGATGATGTAAGACGTCTGATGTAAGATGTCTGATGTAAGATGTAAGCCCCTTCCGTTCAGCACTGAGCGGAAGGGGCTTAAGTGTGAAGTGCGTCATCGTTCGGTTTGCCGTTATCGCTTTGCGCTTCGGGCATAGCTCCGAAGAACGGCTACGGGTAGGCGAGCTATGCTAGGGAATCGCTTGGGGTTTTTGTCCCCCGATGACTGGGGCTGCCGACAGCGGACAGACTGCCATAGACCTGACGAGCGTTCCCTCTGGTGTATATGCCGTACAGGTAGGACGTCAAGGCTCTACTCTTATAAGATTATAGACAAACTCCAAATAACAAAAAAGACCGGTCCTCAAGAACAAGGATCGGTCTTTTTTATGGTCAAAGCTTCTCTCCACAGAAGGAGGCCTAATTGTTCTCGTAAAGCACCTTGTGGTCAATTAGGTTATTGGCTATGGCGTAGATGGTAAGTCCAGCCAGAGAATGTATCTGGAGTTTGCGGACGATATTGCGGCGGTGAGTAATCACCGTGTTGATTGAAATAAAGAGTTTGTCAGCAACCTCCTTGTTCGACATGCCCTGAACAAGACAAACAATAATCTCTTTCTCGCGTTCGGAAATGGCTTCTGTGGGGTTTGCGCTCTTTATCATGAAGGAAATGCGTGTGGAAACGTCATCGGTTTTCACTTTCTGTTCCAACATGCGGATGGCGGGAACAAACAGCACTTCCTCCACACTGCTGTGGTTGGACAGCCATTCCTCATTATTATATATATTGTATAGTGTTGCTGTCAGTTGGTTGTTGACAAGGTGGTCATGGGGCAGATACTTGATGATGATGTTTTTCAGTTCATGAAATTTACCGGTTGTGTCGCTGTGGTGCTTTGCGAAGATATCGACGTTGTAGTTGGGTTTTGGTACACCATGCAAGAGTGCCTCTACGTAGGGGAAGAGCGTACGTTCCTCGTAGTTCATGTGATGGCGTATGTCGTGAGCATATTCATCGTATAGACGCATGATGAGCGTTACGAGGGCATCGTTTTTGTTCAAGGTTTCCTCAAGTTGCTTCCTGATGGACGGCAACTGGAAATCGAGGAAGTAGCGGTGGGAGGCGCGCAGATAGTCAAGGATTGTCTTGACGGAAATACGGTCGTCGGCATCTCTCGGTGTATATCCGTTGATAAGAAAGTTTACAACAGTCAGGAAAGTGTAGCAGTCTACTCCCTGTTCATTGCAAATTTCGCTGACGGTTTTGTCGCCAAAGCCCAGTCTGATGCCAAAAGCACTCAGTCCTTGCAACATACTGTGATTGTCGCTGATAAGATCTATCATCTTATCGTCAGCCTCGTATAGTTTCATTCTTTTCATATAGCTGGGAATATAAGTTTCCGGAAACGGAATTTGACATGTAATCAAAATCGAGTGGAAAGTTACGACTTTTTCCTGAAGTAGGAAATACCTTTATGTAAGTAATTAAAAAAAAGGCATGGTTTTACAGGTCATTATTTCGAGGTAGGCGACTAATCGCTACAAGGTATAACTATTCATGGAACAGCGGAACTAACATCAATTTTAGGTATTGAAGTACTGGTTTGTTCAGCGTACCTTTGCACTCAAAAACACAAGATCTCAAAAACTCATTATATGAAACGAATCGTACTTATATTATTAACTATGGTGTTGTGCCTGCATGGCAAAGCTCAAGGTAACAGTGCAGACAGCACAACAACCGCAAGAAAAGTATCACGACTTAGCATAGGTGGCTATGGTGAGGCAAATTTCTCACGCAACTACTTCAGCGACCACGTCAGCCGCTACAGTCAGCCGGAGGAGCACAAGAACGATCCAAGCCACGGACGTTTTGACATTCCCCATGCCGTTATCTTTATCGGTTACGACTTTGGCAAGGGCTGGACTTTCGGTACCGAAATAGAGTTTGAGCATGGTGGTGCAGGTATTTCCTATGAGAAGGAGGATGAGGAAGGCGGTGAATGGGAGCAGGAAACTGAGAAGGGCGGTGAGGTGGAACTGGAGCAGATGTGGCTTCAGAAATCTTTTGCTCCTTGGGCAAACCTACGTATCGGCCACATCGTAGTGCCTGTCGGTCTGAACAACGCCCATCACGAACCTTTGAGTTATTTCACAGTTTACCGTCCGGAAGGAGAAAACACCATTCTTCCATCCACTTGGCATCAGACGGGTGTGTCGCTATGGGGACGCTATGGCGATTTCCGCTACGAGGCTCAGTTGCTGGCAGGTTTGAATGCCGACCAGTTTACCAATACAGGTTGGATAAACAAGGGACACAAGTCACCACTGGAATTCGACGTTGCCAACAAATATGGTGCGTCTCTGCGAATTGACAATTACACGGTACCTGGTTTGCGCATAGGATTGAGCGGCTACTATGGACACAGCATTGGCAACAGTTATCCGCTGAATGCCAACGGCGTGGATGCCACTTACAAGGGTGTAGTGGCTATAGGAGCACTGGACTTCACCTACAAGGGTCACAACTGGATTGTGCGTGGGCAGGCAGACTATGGGTACTTAGGCGACGCAGAGCAACTGAAGTATGTGTACAACAGGCTCAACTCCAAATCCCCATACAAACATTCCGCCTTCGTATCGAAGAACGCCTACGCTGTTGGAATTGAGGCCGGCTACGACATCTTCTCCCAGATTGAAAAAATGCGCAAGAGTGAGCAGCGGCTCTATCTCTTCGGACGTTACGAAACCTACAATCCTTACGCAAGCAAAACAAAGGGTACTGCATACGACTACACAGCTGTAAAACGCATGGCAGTGGGAATAAATTACTACCCTATTCGCCAGATTGTCATCAAAGGCGAATACTCAAAGAGATTCTTGAAAAATATGTATAACAATGAGCCGTCTGTAAACATCGGCATAGCTTATGAGGGATTCTTCCTGTAATGAAAAAATTAATCAATAAAAAAGTAATATGAAGAAAACAATTTTTACAATTGCGACCCTCTTAATGGGTCTTGCCTTCGCGGCATGTAGTGACAATGATGATAACAACGGCGATAAGAACGGCAAGTTCGACATCGTAAAAACATCTCCATTGGTTGATCAAGACACCTATGCCTCTAACACAACTGCCGAAAACTACAGCAAGCGTCAGTTCGGTCAGCAGGCCATAGATGATTGCCTGACCCTCGTCAGCAGTCTGGAAAGCGCAAACAGCATCATTGCCTCGTCTAGACTAAGCGATGCTCAGGAATCTTATCTGTACAAGGTTCTTGAAAATCTCGTAAGCAATGTGATTGTACCTACCTACACACAACTCGCTGACGATGTAGAGGACTTGGAAAGCACTTTGAATGGTCTGACAGTAAGCAGTATCACTCAGGATCAGATTGACAAGGCTTGTGCAGACTTCAAGAAAGCACGTCAGCACTGGGAGCGTTCGGAAGCATTCCTTATGGGCGCTGCTTCAGATTTTGACATCGACCCGACTATTGATTCATGGCCACTCAACCGCACATTGCTGCTCAACTATTTCAACAACGGCATGAACGACGAAATGCTTGAGGACGCCACCATTCTCGGTTTCCACGCTCTGGAATTCATACTGTTCCGTAACGGTCAGAACCGCAAGGTGGCTGAGTTGCGCACAAACGACACATACACCAACTTTGAGAGCATCACCGGTGCTCAGGAACTGGCTTACGCACAGACCATCTGTACCTTGCTAAAGCAGCGCTGTTTCCAACTTCAGGTTGCATGGGAAGGCGAGACCTCAGCCAATGCCAGCCGTGTAGCTGTTGTCAAATCTGCCAATCTTGACTACACCACAGAAAACGGACTGTCGTATGGAGAGAATCTGACAAAGGCTGGCATCAGTGGGAGTAAAAGCACCTTCCCTACTCTAAAAACCGCAATAGCACAGATTCTGAGCGACGACGAAGGTTCATGTGTAGCTATATGCAACGAGGTCGGAACTGCTAAAATTGCCAATCCGTTCTCTGCTGGAGACATTGCATACGTAGAATCTCCATACAGCTACAATTCCATCACCGATTTCCGTGACAACATCCGTTCCATCCGCAATGTATGGTTAGGAAGCACCGACAAGACCGCCAACGAATATAGTTTCCACACATTCTTTGCCAGCGTGAATAAATCCGGGACAAACACCGTTGTTGAGAATGCATACGTTAGTGCGATTGAAAGCATCAGCAACATGCCTTCTCCTTTCGTGAAGTATTGCAGCATAGTATGGGGAAAGAACTTCGATGACCCAGACAACTGGGACTCTATCTCCGAAGAATAATTATCAAACCTAACTCAATCATAAAACCAGGATTATGAACAAATCATCTATTAAAGCCATTGTAGCCATCATGTCATCCATGATGTTATTCTCCTGCTCGGACGACGACAGCAAGACTGACCTCGGTGAACTTGTCCCCGATGAAGAGGTCTTCGGAAAGGCCACAGGCAACATCACCGCTGAAGAGTGGTATCCTGGCGGTAAACTTGGAACAACGACGAAAGCCAGTTATTCTGCCATTACCCCAGCCGCACAAGAAGCGGGAATGGAGGAAGACTTCAATGCAGGTGAGAATTTCTTCGAAAAACTGTACACTTTTGAGCAGGATCCACGTAAGGGTTTAGGACCGGCATGGGTTCGCAACTCATGCATTGCCTGCCATCCAAGCTATGGTCACGGCAAGCGTCAGACTGAGTATCGTGCCAATCAGATTGGAAATGGCTACCTGCTTGTTATCTACCATCCTGATAACAACGCATACATTAGTGAAGTGACAGGTATGCCCCAGACACAGGCAATGACGCCATTCAAGGCTCCTATTGATGAGAGTCAGATTACCATCGACTGGAAAGAAGTGACAGAAATGGAGAGCGGAATCCCTATGAAGTTCAAGGATGGAGAAGAATACTCGCTCATCTACCCTGAAGTAACTATTCCGCAATCAGCTTTCAACACCGACCCCAAACCCACGAACTATGAGGTGCGACTGGAATCCACCATCGGTATCTATGGCACAGGTCTGCTTGACGCTCTTGACGACGAGGATATTGAAGCACAATGGGCATCAGAAGCTCCATACGTAGAACTGAATCCTGCCATGTGGGACAAGGAAGCAGGTACGTTCAAGCCATCTGCCTACTATGCCGCCGGCTACAACAACACAGGTTCGCATAGAGGTTCGCATGGTCCGCTGAAACGTTTCACCTATGCCATGACACGTGGTACGCTACAGGATGGAGCCGGAGCCAACGCTATCTGGAATATCACCAACGTCACACGTTCCGACCGCCACTGGCTCTACACTACTCCTGCATGGGCAAAAGCACAAAGCAAAAATACGGAAGTTATAAAGTACATAAAGGAACATGGTGCCAACGAGTCGAGTATCCTTCACCCCTATTATGCTGACGGCACCGACGAGGGAATCGCAGCACGTATAAACGAGATCCTGAGTTGCTCATCGATTGCAATGAAAGACGTGTTCGAAAAATATCTTCTTAACGGCGCGCCATACAACGGCAAGGAGGAGATGAGCGACAAGCAATACTATCAGTTTATGGTATGGCACAGGGGACTTGCCGTGCCTGCTGCTCGCAATCTGGACAACGAACTGGTTCAGCGAGGCAAGAAACTCTTCAAGCAGATGGGCTGCGCACAGTGCCACCGTCCATCGTGGAAGACAGGAAAAGATGATATGTGGGTGGACGCCTCTGTCAGATCATACGCTCAAAGCGTGGGCAAGGATCCGTCGAAGGTGTTGCCGAAATATCCCAACCAAACCATCTGGCCGTATACCGACATGGTACAGCACCGGTTGATGATGAAGAATGACATCCGCACAGGCTGGTGCCGCACGACTCCTCTATGGGGACGCGGACTGAGTCGCCTGCTTACTGGTGCCGACGATCGTCTGCACGACTGCAGGGCACGTACAGTTCTGGAAGCCATTATGTGGCACGGCTACTCTAAGGAGTCTGACGCCTACAGGGCAACGCTGAATTTCTACAACTTGTCGAAAGAGGACCGCGATGCGGTTGTAAGATTCATCGAAGCCATTTAAAAATAACTGCCTACAACTTCTCTCCACAGAAGGAGCAGAAGTTGTCGGTCTTGTTGATTTTGGAATTGCAACGGGGACAACGACCGTTGCGGGCTTTCTTCTGGGTCTCGTCGATGAAGGTGGCGGAGACGATACCTGTGGGTACAGCGATGATGGTGTAGCCGAGCAGCATGACAAACGATGAAAGGACTTGTCCGAATCCCGTGACGGGGGTGATGTCACCATAGCCTACAGTGGTCATGGTTACAATTGCCCAATAGATGCTGGTTCCGATGTCTGTGAAACTGGTGCCGGGCATCTTTCCCTCCACCATAAACATAATGGTGCCAAGGCAGGTGACGAGAATAAGGACGAAAAGGAAATAAACGGCAATCTTCCGCAAACTCTTACGCAGGGATTCCATAAGCAGGTATCCCTCGTTGATGAAACTGAAGAGCTTGAAGATGCGGAATATGCGAATCAGTCGGAATGTACGGAAGAGAGTGATATAGCGTGTTGAGGGCAGGAACCACGACAGATAGAGAGGAAGGGTTGCGATGAGGTCAATGATGCCGAAGAAACTGAGTGCGTACTTACGTGGGCGGGGCGAGCAGTAGATGCGTGCCGCATATTCCAGGGTAAAGAAGAAAGTAAGTACGTATTCAAAGATGGTAAGCACCAGCTTTGCCGTTGCCCCAAGTCGTGGGATGCTCTCCACAAACGCAATGATAAGGCTGACAACAATCGCTATCAGCAAAACTATGTCGAAAACCTTTCCTGCTCGTGTTCCCGACTCAAATACTATATTGTATAGATTTCGTTTTTCTAACCACTTTGGTTTCATAAATAAAGACCCCTCTAACTCCCCGTCAGGGGCAATCGCGCGTTCGCGTTCAAGCGATTGGTGACATCAAGGGATAGTTTAATAGTTTTAGAGTTTTAGAGTTTAATAGTTCAAGAGTTTAAGATTCCCCATCCGGATGGTCCCCTCCTTTACGGGAGAGGCAATCGCGCGTTCGCGTTCAAGCG
>DEFM01000029.1:0-20404 GCA_002350855.1 Prevotellaceae bacterium UBA2852 | reverse complement strand
TTGGTGACCGAAGGGAAGGTGGTAAGGCGGGGTGGGTCTTCAAATCTGCCGGTGTAGTGATTTTGATATTTTCGCGATTGCCTGCGACGAGGGTGACGGGATGTCCTAAAGCCTCAACCACGGAAGCGTCGTCGGTGAAGGCATCGGTATATTCCTGTTCATAGGCATGGCGGAGGAGACTGGCACGGAAAACCTGCGGGGTCTGTACCAGACGATACTCGCTACGGGAAACGGTTTGGCTCGAACCATCGGGGAGAATATGACGGAGGGTTTCTACCACATCGATTACCGGTACCACTGCCCCACTTCGTGCTGCTTCGTTATAGCACTCACGAATGACGTCTATGCTGACAAACGGACGGACTCCATCGTGCACACCAACCAGCTCTGCTTCGTCTGCCACAGCCTGAAGTCCGTTGCTTACAGAGTGGAATCGGGTTGCTCCGCCACTAACAATAGTGCAAGGAGCAGCGAAATTGTAGGTATTGCAGAGTTCCTGCCAGTAGTCGTGCTGATCCTTGGGGAGCACCAACACTATCTGCATGGATGCATCTGCCTCACGAAACCGCTCTATGGTGTGCATCAGAATCGGTTTGCCGTTGAGGAGCAGGAACTGCTTGGGCACATCGCTATGCATGCGTGTGCCTTTCCCTCCTGCGACTATGATTACGGCATTCATGATTTATATTTCCGGATAAAGCATTCCTTCGCAGATGGCCAGAGCTACGTCTTCGCCCTTGAGTTCGGCAACGATGTCGTAACTGAGTTGAAGAACGGCTGCAGGTCCCTTGCCGAAGAAGAACTGTCCGTCGCGTACAACGAGTTCGCCTGTGGGATTGGCACCTTTCAGACGTGGTTCCACTCCAGGATAGCAGGTAGCATTGAGTCCCTTGAGGAGTCCCATCTCACCGTAAACCAACGGTGCGGCACAGATTGCAGCCAACAGCCCTCCTGCATTATAATGCTTGAGTATGAGGTCACGGAGTCCAGCATGAGCCAGCAGATTTGTTGAGCCAGGCATTCCTCCGGGAAGATAGAGCAACTCAATATCACTGAAGTCAGCCTCGTCGAACAGTACATCGGTCTCAATGCCTACGTTGTGGCTGCTACGAACGATTTTTTCTCCTGTAACGGAAACTATCTCCACAGGAAGTGATGCACGGCGGCATACATCTACAAATCCGAGTGCTTCAACATCTTCAAAGCCAGTAGCGAGAAATACAAATATCTTCTTCATGAAATATTTTATGAGTTAAGACTATTGAATAACGGAGTTATGAAGTTTTAGGAGTTAAGAAGTTATGAAGTTAAGACGATTGAATAAAGGAGTTAAGAAGTTATGAAGTTAAGGAGTTATGACGATTGATTATTACGAAAATATTTGCAATGCAAGTTATTTCATTTTAATCGGGAAGGTGATAGTACCACTTTCTACTTGGGTTCCAGCAGTAAACATGGCTTTCATGACTGCTGCACGGAGGCGGTTGATGGTTTCGTTGGAGAAATTTCCACGCTGCTTAATTATAGCATTGGTAACAACACCGGCTTCGTTCACTGTGATGTTGAATACCACATTACCATTGCCCGCAGGGTCGTTGACAGACGGGGTCTCGATTGAAACCATAGAACGTGAACCAACTCTACCAGTAGCATTGCCTACTCCTCCAACTCCTGTCAATGCTCCGACATTACTGTTTCCTGTTGAAGAACCTTGAGAGCCGTTGCCATTAGTATATCCGCTGCTACCGCTATTGTTCTTATTTCCGAAAGCTCCACTCATGCTGCTGTTTGCCGCTGCTGCAGCTGCTTCCTCGCGGCGTCGTTTCTCCTCAGCTTCCTTGCGCTTGCGCTCTTCCTCTGCCTTACGCTTGGCTTCCTCTTCCTTGCGGCGTTTCTCGGCCTCTTCCTTGCGGCGTTTCTCAGCTTCGGCCTTGCGCTTGGCTTCTTCCTCAGCCTTGCGCTTTGCCTCTTCTTCCTTACGCTTTTTCTCAGCCTCAGCCTTACGACGAGCTTCCTCCTCACGCTTCTTCACGTCGATGGTCTCCTCACGAGTCTGGGAGATAGGCTGCTCTTCGGCTTCTGATTCCTCTGCAACAGGTTCTGGCTCCACAGACTCCTCTGTCTGTTCCTCCTCCTCAGAAACAAGTTCCTCGGGGAGTCCGCCAATGTCCATGCCTCCAGCATCGGGCACATCTCCCAACAGCACAGGTATGCCGTCGTCGTTGCGCTCTTCTTTGCTGGCGGCAGTAAGCACAAGGATTGCAAGCAGCCCTATCACTGCCGCATGAAGGAGCAATGATACTGCTATGGCTGTTATGAAACGTTTCTTGCGTTGTTGCATCGTTTACTCTTTTTTGGGAGGTCTGGTTGCGAGCACCATCTTGAAGTTGTTCTCGTTTGCCACATTGAGCACTTCCACTATGCAGCGGTAGGGCACAGCCTGGTCGGCATAGAGGGAAACGAAGAGTTCGGAACTGTCAGCTTTGGCGGACTGAAGTACAGAGGGCAGTTCTTCGAGAGACACAAGCCGGTCTTCTGATCCGTCGGCTGAAGCATATATATTCTGCAATGAATCTATGGTGACTCTGGCAACACCCTGAGTGGTGGTTTGCTGTTTGCTATGAGGCAAATTGACTTTTAATGCGTTGGGCGACACCAGTGTGCTCGTAATCATGAAGAAAATGAGCAGCAGGAAAATGATGTCAGTCATTGACGACATATTAAAAGTCGGTGTAACCTTTGTTCTGCGATGAAGAGCCATAATTATTTCTTTTATTCGTTCAGCAAATCCATGAAGGAGAGGGACTTGCGTTCGAGTTCATTCACCACGCCATCGACTTTGGCAACGAGGTAGTTATAGGCAAATAGGGCGATGATACCTACGATAAGACCGCCAACAGTTGTCACCATTGCCTGATAGATACCGCCGGAAAGCATGGAGATGTCGAGATTTCCTCCTGCGTTGGACATCTGCCAGAAAGCCTCAACCATACCGATTACCGTTCCGAGGAATCCAATCATTGGAGCACCGCCGGAGATAGTTGCCAGCACATGCAGACGTTTTTCAAGAGCTGCCACTTCAAGGTTGCCGGTGTTCTCAATCGCTGTCTGGATTTCGGGAGCGGGCTGATTCATGCGGCTGATGCCTCGTTCGATGATACGTGCACCGGGAGTATTGGTAACTCGGCAGAAGTTGATTGCCGACTTCACGTCTCCGTTCTTGATGTAGTCGCGAATGCGATCCATAAACATCGGGTCGTCCTTCTCTGCACTTCTGATTGCTATGTAACGTTCCACGAAAATGAATATAGCCACGACAGAGAGTATTGCAAGGACAATCATTATCCAACCGCCTTGTTGCGCAAGTTCTAAAATACTTAGTTCTTCCATTTTATGTGATAGGTGTTAATTATTTTATACAGTTTTTGTATTCACGAATGGTTTTTTCGAGACCGAGATAGAGGGCGTCGCAGATGAGTGCGTGACCAATGCTGACTTCGTCGGTCCAAGGAATCTGCTCCTTATAGTATTCGAGATTCTGGAGGCTGAGGTCGTGACCTGCATTGAGTCCGAGACCGCACCGGCGTGCTTCCTTCGCAGCCGCGATGAATGGTGCGATAGCCTTCTCGCGGTCTTCGCTGTAGCGTGACGCATAAGGTTCGGTATAGAGTTCCACACGGTCTGCACCCACCTTTGCAGCAAGTTCAACCATAGCAGGATCGGCATCTACGAAAATGCTGGTTCTTATTCCCAACTCACACATTTCTGCTACGATGTCGGAGAGGAAAGAGTAGTTTACGCGTACATCCCAGCCTGAGTTTGAAGTAATCTGATCTGGAGAATCTGGCACAAGTGTCACCTGAGTAGGACGTACACTCTCAACCAGTTCACGGAATCTGGGTGAGGGATAGCCCTCGATATTAAACTCAGTACTGAGGATTGGCTTAAGGTTTAGCACGTCCTGATAACGGATGTGACGTTCATCGGGACGCGGATGAACAGTTATTCCGTCTGCACCAAACCTCTCGCAGTCCAAAGCCACTTTCAGTATATCAGGGTTATTGCCACCACGTGCATTGCGAATAGTGGCAATTTTATTTATATTTACACTGAGTTTTGTCATTGAAACGATGATTTTGCAATGAAGTTTTCCTTAGAAAGTAGTTATTTAAAAATATATTTGTACATTTGCCATTGCTAATGCACAAATTAATGGTGCAAAAATAGTAATTCTTTTTAAGAAAGAGCGACTTTACAGCGATTATTTTTAGAAAAATAACATTTGTGTAAACAGTATGTCTGAGAAAAAATTGCGTTTTGCTTTGTTTGGCAATGTGTTTCAGGAGCGGAAATCGGCTGCAGTGCAGAAATTGCTGGCGGTACTTTCGCTGCACAAGGCAGACATTTGCATAGACGAGAAATTCTATACATTCCTCCAGGACGGGCTGCAGATAAGTCTGCCCCAATGCGAGGTATTCTGTGGAAATGATTTCTCTGCCGACTTTGCGCTGTGCATGGGAGGTGACGGAACATTTCTGAACGTGGCAAGCCGTGTGGCGGACAAGGGAATTCCTATTCTCGGTGTGAACACTGGCAGACTCGGTTTCCTGGCAGCATTCTCTGCCGACAACATCGAAGATGCCATTGCGAGCCTCTATTCCGGCTCTTTCACCGTTGAAGAACGCAGTGTGCTGTCGCTCACCAGCGACGGCGGAGAGTTGCAGGGTTATCCGTTCGCTCTCAACGAGATTGCCATTCTCAAGCACGACATCTCATCGATGATAAGCATCAACACCCGCATCAACGGTGAATTCCTGACCACCTATCAGGCCGACGGTCTGATTGTGGGCACACCTACAGGTTCCACAGCCTATTCTCTGAGTGTGGGCGGACCGATTGTAGTGCCGCAGAGCCAGACCATCTCCCTTACTCCTGTAGCACCCCACTCCCTGAACATGCGCCCGCTGCTGCTTTGCGACGACATAGAGATTGAGCTGCAAGTAGAGAGCCGCAGCCACAGTTTCCTTATTGCAATCGATGGCCGCAGCCGTAGTTACAGCGACTCCATGCGCCTAAGAATTCGACGCGCACCATATAATATCAAAGTAGTCACCCGCCAAGGTGAGAGCTTCTTCTCTACCCTCCGCCACAAAATGATGTGGGGAACGGATCATAGGGAGTAGGAAGACCCTCCCCCCGACCCCTCCCGTCAAGGAGGGGTGACCTTCCGGATGAGTATAATTGTAAAATGTAAAAATATAATTGTTTTGAGATTCAACCGAACAAGATATCCACTAAGAACCATTGTACGATGGCTTTGGCACCACCATAAGGGATTCCGTGTCCAGGCCATGGTCAACATGGTTATTGGTTTGTTGTTGGTTGGATTAGGATTGCTCGGCGTGGAACTGGTTCGCCGACTGACTGATATCGCAACAGGAACCCGTGAAGGCGATCTGGCAATCACCGCTATTCTGTTGGGAAGCGTGATTCTTAGCGAGATGCTGCTGAGAATCATCCTTACCTGGGTTCGTGCCGTTATTGGTGTAAAGGCACAAAACAGATTCCAGCAATACTTCTTCGCACGAATACTGAGAGGAGAATGGCGAGGAGTGGAACGTATGCACAGTGGTGACTTGCTCAACAGATTGTTTGCCGACGTAGGAGATATAATGTCGCTGCTCACAGAAGTTCTGCCTTCTCTCGTCATCATTATGGTTCAGTTCATTGCATCGTTTGTATATCTCTATGCAATGGACTCTATGCTGGCAGTAATCCTTATTGCCGCAGCACCGGTCTTCATTTTCCTCTCTCGTCTCTATTTCAACAAGATGCGCCGCATCGTGCGCAAAATCAAGGACAGCAACAGTGCCCTCCAGTCCCTTATCCAGGAGAGCATCCAGCACAAGATGGTGGTCAAGGTGATGGAGCGCGGAGACAGCATGGTTGACCGTCTGGAAAAACGTCAGAAACTCCTGCGCTGGCAGGTGAAGCAACGTGCACGTTTCTCCATCATGTCGAAAGTCATGGTGAATGTAGGATTTGCAGGAGGTTATCTGGCTGCCCTCGTCTGGGGACTCTTCCAGTTGCAGGGTGGAGGCATCACCATGGGTATTCTCATGGCGTTCACCCAACTCATCGGACGTATTCAGCGACCTTTGCTCGACATGGCACGATTGCTGCCTACACTCGTTAGCAGTCTTACCTCATGCGAACGTCTCATGGAACTTGAGCGTTTTCCGCTTGAACCCCGACTTCAGCCAGTCAAGGTTGAAGGCAGCGTAGGTATAAGGTTGGAGAATGTGACTTACCGCTACAAAAAAAACGGCAAGCCTATTCTCAAGAACTTCAGCCACGACTTCCGTCCAGGTTCATTTACAGCCATACTTGGTGAAACCGGTGCTGGAAAGACAACCATCATCCGTATGCTTCTGGCACTAATCAGACCACAGGAAGGTCAGGTGTCGCTTTATTCCGATAGCACCGCAGAACCAGTTCCTGTAACCAACGCCACTCGTTGCAATTTCTCGTATGTTCCTCAAGGCAACACCCTCTTCAGCGGAACCATTCGTGAGAACTTACTGATGGGTAATCCAAACGCCACAAGTAAAGAGATGCACAAAGCACTACGACTGGCTCGTGCCGAATTTGTAGAAACACTTCCTGAAGGCATTGACACTATGTGCGGAGAAAGCGGCGGCGGTCTGTCGGAAGGACAGGCTCAACGTGTCTGCATCGCCCGCGCCCTGCTCCGTCCTTGTCAGATTCTCCTGCTCGACGAAGCCACCAGCGCACTCGATATGCAAACAGAACGTGAAGTGCTGCAAACCCTGAAAACCTACCGTCCCGACCTCACTATCATCTTCATTACCCACCGTCTCGCTGTCTGTGACTACACCACCGACACTCTCACCATGGAGCACAATGATGAAGAATTTGAGGAGAAGGACACAACTCCAATACCAAAGGACCTGCAAATCAAACAATCGTTTGAAAGCGAATCACTGATAGATTCTAACGGATTTGGCGAAAACTCATAACTTCAATCATTCATTCATCTTAACTTCATAACTTCATAACTCCAATATATAATGATCAACTACGTAAAAGGTATTATCGATGAACTCACTCCCGCTGAAGTGACAATAGAATGTCACGGAGTCGGCTATCTGCTCAACATATCTCTCAATACCTACTCCGCTTTGCAAGGAAAGAGCGAGGCAAGACTCTATGTCTATGAGAACATCCGCGAAGACGCATGGGTGCTGTTCGGTTTTGCCACCCAACAGGAACGCCAGCTCTTCCTGCAACTGATTTCCGTCAGCGGCATTGGCGGTAATACTGCCCGTACTATTCTCTCCGCCTATTCTCCTGCCGAACTCTGCGACATCATCATGCAGGGCAACGACAAAATGCTGAAGACAGTAAAGGGACTGGGTGCGAAGACGGCACAGCGCATCATCGTTGAGCTGCATGACAAGGTAGCAACACTGGGTATCACTCCTACTGCCGCTACTTCGTCCGATGCCAACGAACCTGCACTCAACAAGCAAGTTCACGACGATGCCATCGACGCTCTTCGAGCACTTGGCTATCCTCCTGCACCTGTCACCAAGGTTGTTCGTGCCATCCTCAAGGAAGAACCCGACGCCACAGTGGAACGTGTCATCAAAATGGCTTTCAAAATGCTTTAGAAACTTAAAAACTCAAATACTATGGAACAGATACTTATTCGCATTACTGGTCAGGACCGTCCCGGGCTTACAGCCAGCATCATGGAAATTCTTGCACAACATGATGCGCAGATTCTCGATATTGGTCAGGCCGACATCCACTCAACCCTTTCCTTGGGTATTCTCATCCGCATTGACGACCGCCATTCGGGTCAGGTGATGAAGGAACTGCTGTTCAAGGCAAGCGAACTCGGAGTGAACATCGGTTTTGCGCCAGTCACAGACGAAGAGTACGAGGCATGGGTGAGCCGTCAAGGCAAGAACCGCTATATCCTCACTCTGCTCGGCCGCCATCTGTCGGCAGCACAAATCCAGGCAGCGACGAAGGTGATTGCAGAGCAAGGTCTGAACATCGACTCCATTCGTCGTCTGACCGGTCGCCAGTCCATGCTCAACCCAAAGAAGAATGTACGAGCTTGTATAGAATTCTCCGTCCGTGGCACCCCTCGCGACCGCAAATCCATGCAAGCCGAACTGATGCACCTGAGCAGCAACAGCGAGATGGACTTCTCGCTGCAGGAAGACAATATGTTCCGTCGTATGCGACGCCTCATCTGCTTCGATATGGACTCAACCCTGATTCAGACGGAGGTGATTGACGAACTCGCCATGCGTGCAGGAGTGGGCGACAAGGTCAAGGCAATAACCGAACGTGCCATGCGCGGTGAGATTGATTTCCGCGAGAGCTTCAAGGAGCGTGTTGCCTTGCTGAAAGGCCTCGACGAGAGCGTCATGCGAGAGATAGCAGAGAACCTGCCAATCACGGAGGGTGCTGACCGCTTGATGTACGTGCTGAAGAAGTATGGAATGAAGATTGCGATTCTCTCCGGTGGATTCACCTATTTCGGAGAATTTCTGCAGAAGCGATGGGGCATTGATTTCGTCTATGCCAACGAACTGGAGATTGATGCCAACGGCAAACTCACCGGCAACTACGTAGGTGAGATTGTTGATGGTAAGCGCAAGGCAGAACTGCTTCGCCTGATTGCCCAGGTGGAAAAGGTTGATATAGCACAGACCATCGCTGTAGGTGATGGAGCGAACGACCTGCCTATGCTCTCTGAGGCAGGACTGGGTATTGCCTTCCATGCCAAACCGCGAGTCGTGGCAAATGCCGAACAGAGCATCAACACCATCGGACTCGACGGTGTGCTCTATTTCCTGGGATTCAAGGATTCCTATCTTAACGAAAAGGCACAGGGATAATGACGAGTTATCGCGAGCACGCCAAGGCACTGACGCTGCTGGGCATACCGATTGTGTTAGGGCAACTGGGCGCCATAGCACAGTCGTTTGCCGACACCATCATGGTGGGACAATACGGCACCGATGAGTTATCGGCATCGGGATTTGTCAACAACGTGTTCAATCTCGCGATATTCTTCCTTCTTGGAGTTTCCTACAGCACAACACCCGTTGTAGGACGATTCTTCGGGCAAGGCAGACTGGGTGCAGCCTATCGTTCCCTGCGTGAAAGCATCATAGTCAATCTCGTCATCTGCGGCGGAGTCATGCTGCTGATGTTCGGACTTTACAGCTCACTAGACTATCTGAACCAGCCCACACAACTGTTGCCGCTCATCCGCACATATTTTATAATATTATTGCTGTCGCTACCGTTCATGTCAGCATTCAACGCCATGAAACAGTTTTGCGACGGCGTGGGCGACACAAAATCACCCATGTGGATTCTGCTCATGGGCAATGCGCTCAACATAGGAGGCAATGCACTGCTAATCTATGGCTGCACTCCTTTGTCCATCCCCTCCTTCGGACTTGCCGGCGCTGGCTATGCAACACTTATCTCAAGAATAGCGATGATGGTTGCGATGGCTATAACCATTCGTGCCAGCCGCCATTACCACATTTACCATGCTGCACCATCCGAAGCTCTTACCAATAGAGGCATGCTTCACATTGCCCGCAAAGGAGTGCCCATAGGACTGCAACTGGCAATGGAGGCGTCTGCATTCAATATAGCAGCCATCATGATGGGATGGCTTGGTGCTACCGCACTTGCAGCACATCAGGTGATGGGAACCATTGCATCCCTCTGCTTTATGGTTTACTATGGCATCGGAGCTGCTGCAGCCATTCGCATCAGCCACTTCAGGGGAAAGGAAGATTGGGCGGAAGTCAAACGAACTGCCTACGCAGCCTACGCAATGACCTTGGCAGTTGGAGCTTTACTCACGGCTGCAATCTATATGTTGCGAATACCGCTTGCCTTCTGCTTCACAACCAGTGCTGAGGTTGTGGAAGTGGTAGCCATGCTTATGCTGCCGTTCGTGTTCTACCAGTTCGGCGACTGCGCACAGATTGTATTCGCCAACTCCCTGAGAGCCATCGAACGAGTCAAGCCGCTGGTATGGGGAGCGATTGTCGCATACTGGGTCATTTCGCTACCACTCAGCTATCTCCTTGCCTTTACGCTTGACGTCAAGGCAGCAGGAATATGGTGGGGATTCCCCTTCGGACTCTCTTTCGCGGGACTGGTCTTTTTCCTGCAATTCAGAAAAACCACTACCCATATTGCTGATAATTGAAAAAAATAATATATCTTTGTAACTGATATAAAAATTCCTCATTCTGATTTGTCTGGTACAATCACTTAACAACCAACACTTCACACTTCACAAATAATATGCAAGCAATTATTCTGGCAGCAGGAATGGGTAAGCGACTTGGTGAATACACCAAGAACAATACCAAATGCATGGTTCCTGTCAATGGGACTCCACTCATTGACAGAATGATGCGTCAACTTTCTACATTACAGCTTAAGAGAGTGGTGATTGTTATAGGCTACCAAGGTCAAAAACTAAAGGAACATCTCGGTTCCGAGCAATATGGGCTGCAGATAGAATATGTTGAAAACCCTATTTTCGACAAGACCAACAACATCTATTCTCTCGCACTCGCAAAGCCTCAACTGCAGGAAGACGATACACTTCTCATTGAGAGCGACCTAATTTGCGAGGACGGCATACTGCAACAGCTGGTTGACAACCCCTACCCCAACCTCGCACTTGTGGCTAAGTATGAGAGCTGGATGGACGGAACCATGGTGCGCATCGACAACGACAACAATATAGTCAATTTCATCACCAAAGCAGCTTTCCGTTTCGACGAGACTGACGTTTACTACAAGACACTGAACATATATAAGTTCAGCCGTGAGTTTCTGAAGCACAAGTATGTTCCCTTCCTCGACGCATACACCAAGGCTGTGGGCAACAACGAGTACTACGAAAATGTGCTTCGTGTCATCTCGTTCCTCAACAGCCAGGAACTCAAGGCACTGCCTATAGGCAACAAACGATGGTACGAGATTGACGACAAACAGGATCTTGACATTGCAGAAGCACTCTTTGCTGAGGACAAAGACGTAATCAACAAGTATTACGGACGCTTCGGCGGATTCTGGCGTTTCCCACAGATGCTGGACTTCTGCTATCTGGTCAATCCGTTCTTCAATTCCTCCCGCATCATCGACGAGATGGAGGCATATTTCCGCACACTCATCTCCAGCTATCCCTCTGGCATGAAGATCAATTCGCTGATTGCCAGCAAATGCTGGGGAATACGCGAAGAGCATATTATTCCGGGCAATGGTGCCGCCGAACTTATCAAGGCACTCATGGAGTTCCTGCCAGGCACATTAGGCATCACACGACCGATGTTCGAGGAATATCCCAACCGTCGCGACAAGTCCTCGCTCGTCACCTTCATCCCTTCCAACCCTGACTTCCGCTACACCGCTCAGGACCTCATGAATTTCTTCGGGAAGAACCATGCCGACAACCTCATGCTCATCAATCCAGACAACCCTTCAGGCAACTTCATCCCTGTGGACGATGTGCTGAAATTGGCTGCATGGTGCCAGCAACAAGGCACACGACTGATTGTGGATGAGAGTTTCGTGGATTTCAGCATAGGCTATGAGCAGAATTCACTTCTGAGCGACGACATTCTCGAAGCCTATCCGCAGATGGTGGTTCTGAAAAGCATCTCCAAGAGCTACGGAGTGCCGGGCATACGTCTCGGAATCCTCTGCAGTGCCGACACCGAAATCATCGCAAAAATGAAACAGATGGTGAGCATCTGGAACATCAACTCCTTTGCGGAGTACTTCATGCAGATCTACACCAAATACGAGAAGGACTACCACCGTGCCTGCGAACAGTTCATTGCCGAACGCGAAGACTTCGAACGCAAGTTACGCACAATCCCCTTCCTGCGCGTCATGCCTTCACAGGCAAACTACTTCCTCTGCGAAGTCCTGCCTCCGTTCACAGCACGCGAACTCGTTGTAAAGATGCTGCAGCAGCACAATATCCTCCTGCGCGACTGCTCCGAAAAGCAAGGTCTCGACGGTAAACAATACATGCGCATCTCCGTTCGCAGCCACGAGGACAATGCACAACTCATTTCAGCAATGACCCACCCTCAACCCCTCCCGTAATGGAGGTGAGTTAGAGGGGACTTCATAATTTGTAATTTATAATCTAAAAAATTCATAAACCTCTTGATGTCCGAACTCTCCCTCTATCGGAGGGGGATGGGTTGAGGCTCTTATTATAATGAATATCTGTATTTGCGGAGGCGGTAGCCTGGGACATGTGTGTGCCGGAGTATTGGCATCACAGACGGATGTACGGTTAAACATTCTGACCGGACATCCTGACTCGTGGGGCAATGCCGTCACTGTCACGGATTTGAATAGCAAGGAGTATGTCGGTCACATCAACCGCATATCCAGCGATGCCAGGGAGGTTGCCGTAGCACAGGACATCATCCTGCTCTGCCTGCCAGGATTCCTGATTGAGAAGACACTCCGTGACATTCAACCCTATATTGGCAACACCATTGTAGGCAGCGTCGTTTCCAGCACAGGATTCTTCTTCTTTGCCCACGACATACTCGGCACTGATGCACGTCTGTTCGGATTCCAGCGGGTTCCGTTCATAGCGAGAGTGGCTGAATACGGACATAGCGCACGACTGCTGGGTTATAAATCAAGTCTTGCAGTCGCAGTAGAAAATGTGGACAATGCAGAATCATTTGCAGAAACATTGTCAGAGCTATTCCACACACCATCCACCCTGCTCCATTCTTTCTACGAGGCTGCACTTACGAACTCCAACCCCATCCTCCATACAGGACGCCTCTACACCATGTTCTGCGGGAAAGAGCAAGAAGTCTTCGACCACAACATCCTCTTCTACGAAGAATGGACCGACGAAGCCTCAACCCTGCTCATAGCCATGGACAAGGAATTCTTCCATCTGCTCGACAAACTAAATATCCACAGCATCCCTACTCTGCTTGACTACTACGAAAGCACCGATGCCGCTTCGCTTACCCGCAAGATAAGGTCAATCACTGCCTTCAAGGGCATTACATCGCCTATGAAGCAGACCGCAGACGGATGGACAATAGACTTCACCAGCCGATACTTCACCGAAGATTTTCCCTACGGACTCCATCACATATACAAACTCGCCAAAGAGCATAACATCCCCTGCCCCAACATAGAAAAGGTGTATAGATGGGGAAGTAAGTTTTTGAGTTCTATCACTTCACAACAAACACTTCACACTTCACAAAGATGAAAAGATTTGCATTTAAGATGTTCCTCAAGCCAGGATTTGAGGAAGAATACGAAAGGCGTCACGCTGCACTGTGGCCCGAACTTAAGAAACAGATTAAGGAAGCAGGTGTGGGCAACTACAGCATCTACTGGGACCGCGACACCAACATCCTCTTCGGCTATCAGGAGATTGAAGGCGAACAAAGCAGTCAGGACATGGGAGCTGACGAAATCACCAAACGCTGGTGGGCTTATATGGCAGACATCATGGAGACCAATCCCGACAACTCACCCGTCACTGTCCCCCTCCGCGAAGTATTCCATCTGGATTAACGGACTGATTTGTTGACGATAGCACACACACAGGAGTCTGACCACACATTCTCCGCTGTCTCCACCATATCGATAATTGTGAACACTGGCAGGATAATGCCCATGATGCCGACAGAAGCACCAGTCCCTGCCATAAGAGATAGTGTGAGGAAGTAGCATCCCATGGGTACACCTGCATTTCCAATAGCAGAGACAACGGATATGACCAGCCACAGGAGCATGGTTGGCAGATCGAGCTGAACGCCATTGTTCTGCATTACGAAGAGAGATGTTACAAGTATGAATGTAGCACAGCCGTTCATGTTTATTGTAGTGCAAATCGGCAGCACAAACCTTGCCACATGCGTTTTTGCCTTCAGCCTTAGCTCAGCCGCTTGAATAGTGAGCGGCAGGGTGGCTGCACTGCTTTTGGTGAACAGAGCCATAAGCAAAGCTGGCGACATGGCTTTGAGCACTTTCCATGGGTTGAGTCCCCTTCCCAGAAGAAAGACAGGAAGTACTATAAAGCACTGAATGAGATTGCTGCTCAGGATGACTACCACGTATTTACCCATCGACCCCACTACTGCTCCAGCCGACACCTGCGCCGAAAGCTGTGCCGCAAATGCAATTATACCCAACGGCAATACCCAAATGAGAGCCTTAATCAGGGTGAAGAGCAATTCCTGTAGTCCGAAAATGCCCTTTATGACCACTTGTATGTTCTCGCTTTGTGGCATGAAAGCCAATGCAAGTCCAACAGCGGTACTGATAAGCAAGATGCTGAGCACATTACCTGTAGCAAACGGCTCCACAATGTTGTTGGGGATGACGCTAAGGATGTGGTCGTAGTAAGAGAGTTCCTCCAAGTTTCCCGGTACATCCACTTGTGCTCCTGCCACTGCCTCCACCGGCAGGTTCTCAGGCTGTATGACGTTAAACAGCACCAGCCCAACGGCTGCAGCAGCCAACGTGGTCAGGAGAGTCCAGGTGATAGTATGTAGGAAAATTCTCAGAACTCCCTCTGTCCTTTGCCCGCCTCCACTACTACGCGAGAGGGTCTGCAACGTCGTCATTACTGCCAGGGCAATAGTGGGGACTGCCATAAACTGAAACAGACGGGTGTAAGCTATTGCAATGAAGTCAAACACCCCACCCAACCATTCTATCCTCAGCCATCCCAGCACTGCTCCTAAGACAAGAGCGCCTACCCACACTGCGAGTTGACGCCCTTGAAACGATCTTGTGTTTATGTTGTTGTCCATGAAAAACCTTATTTGTTACCCTTAGTCGGCATCATCTGCTTACCAGCAGCTTAATTTGCTGTTCAACCTCCTTTTCATCCAGTTGCAGGAAACCTTGTCCGTGATTGTAAGCCTGTCCATCGTTCAGCACCCATTCCAGAAACTGCTCTATGTCGGTGTCATAGCTTTCGCAGACAAGCCCCAGGTGCTGTACCGGGACGGCGTCGATGTGCTGATGCTCCAACAGATTGATTATCTCGTCCAGATTGCTGAACGCATCCTTCTGTTCCCTTTTCACGCTAAGAGGCAACAGGGCAATGGTGGTGCGCAGGCTTCGTGAAGTCAGATCATAGACGTAGGTGAGGCTGGAGAAAGTCACCGACATAGGCTCATCCTCTATGGCATTGAGTAGGTAGTAGTCATCGCCAGCCACCTTGTTTCCCTTTAATTCGTCGGTAGTGTGACCGAAGTAGGCAGCCAGTGCCGGAGTCCAGCTATTGCTGTGGCTTCCTGTAATCACTGTCAGTTTGTCCGCCAGTTTCTCCTTCCGACTTTTACCATTGTCGGGGGCGTAGTCATCCAGATCCTCGTCAAGAAAAAAGAGGCGTTTAATGTCTTTGGCCGACCATGTTCTACGTTCAATATCATCCTTGAGAGGGTTGGCAGCAGAAGTGACAGGAAGCAGGGCATAGCGTCCTACATATGTCACATTCATGCTTTCCGCTCCGTTGCTGACCATAGTGAGATCGGCGTCATTCACCTTTCCTGTTACGACTTCTATACGCACTTCCGGATGTACTTCCTTATAGGCTTCCACCCACCGTTCCACCAGATTCTGTGCCACTTTGTTGGTCTTTACCTTTATAACTCCGTCATTATGAGTAGTCATTGCTGAAGCACTTCCGATTCCCAGCACCATTGCAGTCAATAATAATATCTTCTTCATATATCTTTTTTAAAGACCCTCTCCCTTGCCTCCCCCAGGGGGGAGGAGTGGTTACCTAATTTAGGTTATGAGTCATAGTTATTGTATTTGTTGTTTTATCTGTTAATTATTCTCTAAATCTCTAATTCTTGATAAAGAACTCCCCCTTGATGTCAGAGTCCTCCCCTTGGGGGAGGTCGGGAGGGGGTCTTTT
Source organism: Prevotellaceae bacterium UBA2852 (assembly GCA_002350855.1). The sequence continues at coordinate 4,383 of DEFM01000029.1, read as the reverse complement.
TATTTTCGCTGCAAAGGTACGGACATCTGCGGGGGTGTACAATCCCTTTGGTGTGGTATTGTCATACCATAAATATGGTAGAGCGTTCAGAACAACCAGTTCAGGTTTACATATATGTTTCGTCCTTTCTGAGGGATGTCGCACCAGTCGGAATAAGTGTGATAGCATTTGTCCAGAAGGTTCTCCACTCCGGCACGGACGATTAACGTGTGCTTTTTTATATTCAGATTATATTGCCCGCTCAAATTGACGATGGCATATGCAGGAGTGCATGTTTCACCATACTTCCTACCATAGTTCACTTGTCGTGCATTACCTCTTAATTCAGCCTTGCCCTGGAAGCTGCCGAATGTGACATTAAGGCTTGACCTGTAGGCAAATGGTGAGATGAGGGGCAGTGGGTCTTCCTCTTCATCGCGACCGATTGCGTAGTCCAGTCGTGTGTTCCATCTCAGCCAGGGAAATATTTCCCAATCTGCACTTAACGAAGTGTTGACGATGGTGGCATGAGAGAGATTGGCATACACCTTAACTCCCTCTGCATCCACGGTCATGGGCGAGAGACGTTCTTCAAACTTCCCTATAATATAGTTTGCGAAGAAGAAGGCATTGGCGTCTAGCCCAATTGACAACCGTCCCCTAAGCAAAGACCTTTTTGTGCTACCAGTCAGTTCCACAGCACTCTCGTTCTTCAGATGAGGATTACCGATATAGTCATATTGGTCGAAAGTGTTGTTAAGATAGTAGCCATAGGCTTCCGTCACAGTTGGAGCACGGCTTCCCCAACCTGCACCAATAGAATATCGAGAATTAGTCATTGACCATTGATATGTGGCAGCGACACGTCCTACTACCTGATGATAGGCATCTTTCATCCCAGGGAAGAACACCTTCAGAGCATGGTAGCCTTCTTCGTTGTTGAGACGTTGCCACTGCATAGCCCATTTGGTTGTAATAGTGACTGACTGGTTGTTGGTCAGCGAGATGCGGTCGGTAAGTGCCACTCCCGTGTTGAGCGTTCCCACGTCTGGCCAGGTAACCATATACATAGGTGCAGCACCACCTGGATACATCGTCATGTCGGCAAAGAGCCGGTTGTAGTAGAGATCGTAGTTTGCCTTCACGTCATGATGTCCGCTGCTTCCTGTCAGTAGTGAGTAAATTCCGCTTGTCCAGCTTTTGCCAGGCATATCCATGTGTATTTCCACATCAGGACGATGGGTGTCATCCATGATATGAGTGATATGGTTGTAATAAGCTTTTGTTTCCCACGACTCCAGAAAACTCTCTTTGAACTGGTGAGTGTACGTCAGAGCCGTAATGAAAGCCTCTGCCTTCAACACGTCCATGTTAAGGGCGGGATAGCCAACGTTGTCGGCACGGTCGTAGATAAAAGTACCTTCAATAATGTCGCTTCCGTCCTCTGTGAGACTGATGCCGAAGTTGTCGTACACATTCACTTTCCTGAATTGGGAGAACAACACTTCCTTGCCACCACCCTGCCTGTAGTTATCTGCATGGCGGTAGAAGATTCCAGCGTTGGTGTATAATCTGTGCGTTGAAACAGATACGTCAGTCCCATACACCTGCAGGTGACCGTTACTTTCGTAACCCACATTAGTATTCAAGTCCAGCCCTCCTGCATCAAACCCACTATGTTTCAGCCTCAAATCCAAACTACCGCCTATATTTCCTGTAGATTGAGGATTACCGTTCAGACCGCTGTTGAGCAGAATGCTTTGCAGGTTGCTGCTCTCCACGTACGAAGTAATGGGGTCCATCTTGTCTGTGCAGGCATAGAATATCTTCATACCATCGATGGTAGTAGATACTCGCTCGGTAGCCATGTTATTCACCACAGGCTCCCAAGCATACGATCCCCTTCTCACCAAGTCAACATGCGACAGCTCTCCCAGATGTTCATCTATGCTGGCAGTCTGACCCTTGCTCGAACGTTTACGTCCTTCTCCTGCCACCGATATCACAACCACCTCATCCAATGTCTGAGTTGGTTCTGATATCGTATCTACAGGCAATACGGGTAGTAGTATGGATAGAAATGCTATCATAAATTATAATTTATAACGTCACGTCCCAGTACAATGAACTGAATCCGTCTTTCAGGTCATCACCTCCAGCAACAATATTACCTTGAGCATCCTTCACTGTAAGGTGGATGCGCCATAGTCCGGTCATAGTCAGATTGATGCTGCCTTTGTACGAACCGTCTTCCTGCTTTGTGAGAGCCACATTGCCAGGTGAGGTGTGACTGCCCATGTCAGGCATGCGAGGGTCAATTTCGATAGTGAATATCTCAGACGCCAAGGCATAAGGCGTGGTGATAGGGTTGCTCTTCTTGGAGATGTAGGCTTGGATGGTGTTCGTGCCAGTCACAAAGTCTGATGGGTTCACCAGCGAGAGGAAATACGTGTCATCGCCCACCTTGAAGTTCTTCAGCCAATCCTGACCTGCTGGCAGGGCGTCCACGGTGATAGGTGCTTCCTTGATGCCACCCTTACTGCCCAGCACTGACACGTCGTATGAGAACTGCCATGTGCCTGCCTCGCTCGTGTTCATCAGGAAGGAAACCCAACCTCGCTTCACAGCCAGACGTGTCTTGTCGAAACTCTCCACTGCTGGTCCCACTGGTGTACTGTGCCACATTTTCATCTTGACCATGTTCATGAGAGGCGTTACGTTTGTGATGTCGTAGTTCTTCACGTAGTTGCCAGTCTTTTTCTTTGTCACCACGAAATAGATGTCGTTGTAGCCCTTGTGCAGTTTACCCGTCTTCGTGTAGGCCCACACATCGTACAGTTTGTCTACCTCAGTGGAGAGTTCTGGGACAACCTTCACTGTCTGCAGGAACCTGTACACCTGTAGAGCCTCCTCAGCCGAGCAGCAGTCCACATCCCTTGAGAGATCAATACCTTCAATCTCAATTCCTGTCTCATCATCGTTGCTGTTGCACGATACCAATCCTAGCGTTGTAACCGCAATAATCAAAAATAATACCTTTTTCATGTTTCTCTTTTAATTTAATTATTGTATGAAGTTTTTTGTATTCTTAAAGACCCTCTCCCTTGCCTCCCCCAGGGGGGAGGAGTGGTTACCTACTTTAGGTTATGAGTCATAGTTATTGTATTTGTTGTTTTATCTGTTAATTATTCTCTAAATCTCTAATTCTTGATAAAGAACTCCCCCTTGATGTCAGAGTCCTCCCCTTGGGGGAGGTCGGGAGGGGGTCTTTTTATTTTCGCTGCAAAGGTACGGACATTTCGCCACCCCCGAAATCCCGATGATGTGGTATAAACGTACCATAAAGAGGGTATTTTCCACTCTTCACTCATCACTCTTCACTATAATTTCGTACCTTTGCACAAAAAAATAAACACTATGGCAATAGAAAGGCAACGGGTAGGCGAGCGAAGCTCGGGAATACAAGCAATATTTCGCAGAGCGGAACTCCTGTTGGGCGATGAGGCAATGAGCCGCATCGCAGAGAAGCGTGTGATTATCTTCGGTGTGGGCGGTGTCGGTTCGTGGTGCGCCGAGAGTCTGATTCGAAGCGGCATCAGAAAGTTGACGATTGTCGATTCCGACCGTGTGTGCATCACGAATATCAACCGCCAGCTGATGGCAACCACCAAGACCATCGGACAGGTGAAGGTAGATGCCCTCAAAGAGCGCCTGCTCACCATCAACCCCTCGGCAGAGATAACTGCCCTGCAACAGATTTTCACCGCAGAGACGGCAGACAGTTTCAATCTCGGCAGCTACGACTACATCATCGATGCCATCGACTCGCTCAAGGACAAAGCCCTGCTCATCCTGATGGCGACAAGCATTCCCTCCATTGGGGAGAGCCGGAGGGGGGCTTTCTTCTCCTCGATGGGTGCAGCCCTGAAGCTCGACCCCACACGTATCAAGATCGCAGAGTTCTGGAAGGTGCAGGGCGACCCCTTGGCTCGTGCACTCCGCAACCGCTTCAAGCGTGACAAGCAGTTTCCCAAACGTAAGTTCCAGTGCGTCTATTCCGACGAGCTGCTGCAGAACCAGAAACCTATTGACCCCAATGACCGAGGCAATGGCACTATTCCCCATATCACCGCCATCTTCGGTTTCATGCTTGCAGGATTGGTAGTTCAGGATATTGTTGCATCGTATTCAGAGTAAGCGGTCTAATAATTCGTTGCTATACATACATCTGTACCAATATATGAAGAAAACGATCGTAACAGCACTATTTCCCCTCGTTGCAATGACGGGTTGGGCACAAGAACAAGTTTTTAAACCATTTGTTACTGATTCTGTTGACTTTGTGATTGAAGGCATTGTGAGTGAGGGCTCAGACTCTGTCTGTTTAAGGCCAAGACCATATAT
>DEFM01000003.1 GCA_002350855.1 Prevotellaceae bacterium UBA2852 | reverse complement strand
AAGGAGATTCCCAACGACCTCACTGTAGAACAGCCAAAGAAGATTGACCCCGATGAGTTCTTCACTGACAAGTCCGACCTAGCCAAGTTGGAAGAACGCGAGTTCCTGTTATGGTCATTTGAGAAGAAGTTCACCCCCAACGGCACGACGGAGGAGAAGCAGAAAGCCATTGAAGAAACTTGCGAATTGCTTCTTTGTATTAAGGACGAAGCCATTCAAGAACGATATATCACTGCTCTTGCGAGGATTGACGGCAACAAGACCATCTGGCGTCAGGCTCTCAATACCGCCATGAAGAAACGGCAGAAGCAACTCTCCGAGAAGAACAACGAGGGCGACATTGACATGCTCCGTTCTTTTGGCTTTACCGTCCAGCATGGCTGTTATTATGGCTATAACCAGAAGGGAGAGGAGAAGCAATGGTCTAACTTCACTCTGAAGCCCCTGTTCCATGTCAAGGATGATATTCATCCCATCCGTTTGTTCGAGATATGCAACTCCGACGGACAAAAAGAGATTATCGAGCTGAATATGGAGGAATTCACCTCTTCCAAGAAACTGCGTCAGAAACTTGTCGGTATCGGCAACTATACATGGCTGGCAGATGACTCTTCACAAATCCAACTGATGCGCTATCTGGCCAAGGTGTCTGAAACCGCCGTGGAAATCAAACAACTTGGTTGGCAACAGCAGGGCTTTTACTGTTTCTGCAATGGTGCCTTGGAAGATGGTGTCTGGCATCCTGTAGATGACAAGGGCATCGTCAGGCTGGAGAAACGCAACTATTATCTTCCCGCCATGTCGCAGATTTACAAGGACTCTACGGAACTGTATTCCAATGAACGCAAATTCCGCCACCAGACCTATTCCAATATCTCCTTACACGACTATTTCTCCAAGATAGTCGATGTGTTTGGCGATAATGCGGTTATCAGCCTCTGCTTCTATATGGCTACGCTCTTCAAGGATGTCTATAAGCAGAAGTCACCTTCTTTCCCTATCCTCAACATCTTCGGCCCGAAGGGTTCTGGTAAGACCGAACTGGCTGAGACGATGATGGCTTTCTTCGTCGTGGGTAACGAGCCTCAGAATATTGAGACGGCCACCATTCCCGCACTGGCTGATGCCGTAGCCAGCGTCAGCAATGCCCTTGTCCATATCGACGAATACAAGAACGGTATCGACACCAAGAAGATTGAATGGCTCAAAGACCTCTGGGCATGCATCGGGCGCAGTCGTATGAACATGGACAAGGATAAGAAACGCGAACAGGCCAGAGTGGACTCTGGCATCATCCTCACAGGTCAGGAGATGCCGACTGCCGACATTGCCCTGTTTACGCGACTCATCTTCCTGGCCTACGACCGCGACCACCACAACCAGCAGGAGCGTGAACGCTTTGCTGAGTTGATGCAGCTGCGAATGTATGGTGCTACGCACATCACCATCCAACTCGTGAGTCTGCGCGACAAGTTCACGGAGCGATTCGAACTCGCCTGGGAAAAGGCAAAGACTGATGTCACCTTACATCCCAAGTGGAATCCAGAACTGAAAGACCGTATTGAGAACAACTGGCTTGTTCCCCTATCGGCATACCTTGCCCTACAAGGAAGCATCGAATTCCCGTTCACCTATAACCATCTGCTCGACCTCTGTATGGACGGACTGATCCGGCAGAACAAGCTGTGCAACCGCTCTGACGAAGTCTCGAACTTCTGGAGCCTTATTAGCTGTGCGCAGCAGAAGGGCGAACTCATTAACGAGAAGGATTATCTCATTAAGTCAAAGAGCCGACTGAAGACCAACAAAATGAGGGACGGCTATGAGTTTGGTGAGCCTCGTCAGATTCTGATGCTCAGGAAGAATACGGCATTCAATGTCTATCAGAAGATAGGTCGTGAAATGAACATCAGTACCCTGTCCAATGAGTCCATTGAGTATTATCTCCAGATTTCTCCGGAGTATCTGGGCGTGGCAACCTCTGCTGAGCGGTTCAAACGCATCAACTCCAACGGCCAGCCTGTGCAGAACTATGTGTTGGAGGGTGGAAAGCCCAAGTGCAAGATCATCACCGAGCAGGACCGCCCTCTCTGCTTTTGCTATACCGATGTTTGCGAGCATTACGGCATCAACCTGAGTACATTCCTCAGTGACTCACTTGATGACGAACCCACCGAAACAAAACAAGAAGAACTGCCGTTTTAAGCAATCCTCATGTCGCACTTGTCGCAACTTGCGCACAACTGATTTACAGGCACTTAGCAACCGTACCGCTTGTAGCATCGCCCTCGCATGCTGTCGCACTATAAGCCCAGACATATCGTTCTGTAGCTCTATTGTAGCTGTAATTATGGGTAGATATGATTGATACAACATCTCTTGCTCCCTATTAATCACTGGTTCTGATGATGGCGACAGGTGCGACAACCTGCGACATGCATCCTATCACCTTCATGTAACCACACCCGGCACTCATGTAAACCATTCTTCGCCATTGCCAAATTCTGCTTACTATTGCCGTGCATTTCCGAAAAGGGGTGCAACTGTAAGATTGCAAACGGCAGAAGCTGAAAAGCCGTCGGATGAAGGACAATGACCTCACGCATACCATTATATTAAGACGCGTCGGTATGGCATTGTGGCTAGGACTCCTAAACCTTGAAACAGAGTAAGCATAACAATTTAAAAAAACAAAAAAACTTTTATGGCAATAAGTAATGTTCCTGCAAATGTGGCAACCAGTGCCATGCAGGCAATTCCTTTCAGCAGTATGATTGGCGGCCCGCTGAAGGCGTGCATCGAGGCACAGGCTATGGCAGCCAAGACATCATGGGAGTTTATCAAGGAAGTGGGACTGAACACTGACGAGAAAGGACAGAAGAGTGCCGTCATGGTGGCTTTCTCCTTCAACAAGGGAGGCCGCATGACCCAACTCAATGTACCTCTGCTCACCATCGTACCTATCCCCTACATCGCAATCAACAGCGTTGACATCAACTTCAAGGCCAACATCAACGCCTCTTCGTCAAGTGTCAGCGAGAACTCCTCGCACACCGAGTATTGTGGCGAAGTGGATGCGAAGGCAAAACTCAATCTTGGTCTGTTCTCTCTGGAGGCAAATCTGAAGGCCAACTATTCTACGAAGAAGGACTCAAAGGCAACCGAAGAGTCGAAGTATTCCTTGTCTTCGTACACGAAATATTCCGTGCCTTCAGTATCTTTTCTAATGCCGAGTTTCACTTGATAATATGGATAACGCTGGCGCGTTGATTCTACTGCCTGACGCAATAAATCGCCGTCAACAGGATCCCTCATCTTCAGTGTCATTCTGACTGTCCAGGACATCTGTTCTCCAGCCCAAGTCAAGTAGAATCTTTCAGAAAGCAGCTTTTTCCCTTTGTTATAGTTCATTACTGTGACTTATTCTTCTATTAACTCAAAATGCTGGAAGTC
>DEFM01000014.1:13992-23509 GCA_002350855.1 Prevotellaceae bacterium UBA2852 | reverse complement strand
AATTAAAAGTACTTCAAAAGTCTAATAAGACTAATACCATCGGCAGGGGTTTTTCTCGGTTTTGGTTTAAAAAATCGTTTAAATCATAGTACTGAGGGAAGTGTGTGGAAAGAAAAAAGGCATGATTGAGGGGAGGAAAAAGGGGCGGAAAGCCCCTGTCAACGCAGTAAAATGAGAAAAATTGTGCAAAATAGTAAAAAAAAAGCAGAAAAATTTTGCACTTTAAATTACAAAATATAATTTTGCAGTTGGAAAGGTGTATAGTGTGGATTAAAAATATAATGCACTGGACCGGAAACAGGATTATAGAACACATAAATTATTACGCGTATGACTAAACGTATACTTACATATATCATTGCTTTGTTCCTCTTTGCTGGAGTACAGGGAGTCAATGCTCAGGATGTGCAGCGCAATGCTACCACAATTGAGCAGCAGCCACAGCAGGAGTTTGAAGAGGTAGCAATCAGCTTGAACAATGCTACACTTCACATCAAGAATGCAGAAAACAAGGTTGTGGAAATCTACAACATGGCAGGAGTGAAAGTGGTCACCTACCGCATTGATAGCAACAACAAAGCCATTGACCTCAACCAATTCGCAAAAGGCTGCTACATCGTTAAGGTTGGCAAGGTTGCAAGAAAAGTTTATCTGAGATAAAAAAGCGAAGAATGAAGAATTCATTATTCTCTTGAAATTTAACTCTTAATCCCTATAAGCCGCAGTAGGAAAATACTCCTCTCCATACACAGGGGGAGGCACGGGAGGGGGTCTATAACAAAAAGGTGACACAATTGTCACCTTTTTTCATATCCAATTAAACTAATTGACGCGAACAGAGTCAAAGCATAAATGAAGCAACTTGACGAACAACATATAATCAAGCAAATACACAATCCTGATACTGTCAGAGCCGCCTTCACACAAATAGTGGACGCTTACGGACAGACTCTATATTGGCAGATAAGACGTATGGTGCAAAGCCATGACGATGCGGATGACATCCTCCAAAACACTTTCATCAAGGCTTGGAGTAACATCCAGTCGTTTCGTGGTGACAGCAAACTCGCCACATGGCTCCATCGCATCGCCTACAACGAGACTATCACGTTTATCAACAACCAGCGAAGCACCGTCTCACTTGACGAGAGCCTAAACGCCACAGACGATGACGACTCTGCCCTTACCCTTGCAAATACCCTGCAAAGCGATCCCTATTTCGACGGCGACGCAACTGAAGCCCAGCTGCAAGCAGCAATAGCTTCACTGCCGGAAAAACAACGGGCGGTATTCATAATGAAGTATTACCAGGAAATGCGCTATGAAGATATTGCAGCTATCACCTCCACTACTGTTGGTGCACTGAAAGCCTCATATCACATAGCAGTGAAAAAGATTGAAGATTATTTTAATAGTCACGATTAAACCATTACAAACATAACAAGTCATAACATTAAACAATAACTATAAAGATATGCAGTTCAATCTGGAAACCCATAAGCGTCAGAACCCTTTCACAGTACCAGAGGGGTACTTTGACAACCTTACCGACAGGATCATGGCTCAGATACCTGAGGCTGCACCTGTGAAGAAGAAGCACACCAGCCGACTCTATCTATTTGCTTCACTTGCTGCCGCTGCATGTTTAGCCGCAGTTGTCTATATCACCGCTATCAGCACCGACAAGGGACTGACTGAGCAGGAGCAATTGCCTATGGCAAGTATAACCAGCGAGGATTACGATTCATACGAATACGATGAAGACGCCCTCAACTACACAATGGTAGACAACGCAGAAATATACTGCTACTTGGAAGGAGGATATTAAAATAGAGCCACCTCTAACTTCCCCAAAGGGTGGAGAACTTACCAACCGGATGGAAATCATCCCCCCTTGGGGGAGTTAGGGGGAGCTAATAATTATTTATATTATGAAAAGGAATATATTAATTGTCATGCTGACACTGATAAGCATCAGCAGTGTGGCACAGGAAAAGAAGACGCAGATGCGCAAACCTTTCTCTCCGGAGCAATACAAAGCGGAGATGGAATGTTTCATAACCAAGGACGCATGTCTCTCGGAAGAAGAAGCCAAGAAATTCTTTCCCATACTTCACGAGATGTTGGAGAAGCAGCGTAAGAACAACGACAAGTCTCGTGAGCTTATGATGCAATGCAATGACAAATCATCGGAAGCTGACTACGAACGCGCAGTAAGCCAAAGCATCGCCCTTGACAAGGAGAACAAGGAAATAGAACTTCAGTACTATACCAAATTCCACAGTGTTCTCTCCTGGAAGAAAATTCACAAGGTTCGTGTAGCACTGTACAAGTTCAACATGTATTCCTTGCGCCGTTTCTCTCCTCCACATCAGATGAACAACGGCAACCAACCCATGAACTACTGGCGCCGTTGGAAGAATATGCATAAGAATCAGTAAAAAAAACGGTAATGTTTAACTGGGAACGTTAAACCACTATACAACAAAAAAAGAGTCGCAACCTAATTGGATTGCGACTCTTTTTCGTTGGTCGAAGTCATTATTTTGCTTTGATTACCAGAGTGGCGGGTTTAAGACCATTAGAGGTTACAGTGACTAAGGCGTCACCTTGTTTGCCGTTGGAGATAACACCTATCATAAGCTCACCCTTGAATACATGCATCGATGGGCGGGTGAAGACTTCGAGACTTGTTGCATCACCATTGCAAATACCCTTGAACGAAGCAGCACCGGAGACTTTCACATTGAGAAGATTGTCTGCATCAGGACAGAGATTACCATCCTTATCCACAATGCGTGCTGTGACAAACATCATGTCTTCGCCATCAGCAGTTAGGTTCTCGGGATTACCGAAAGGATTGCAAGTCAGTTCAACATGATCAGGACGTCCGGCAGTCTTGACCACCTTCTCACCACGTTTAACACCTTCTGAATCGTAAACCACGACTTTAATCTCACCTGGTTCATAGACTACATTGTTCCAACGCAAGCGATAGCGATCGAGCAATTCCTGATTCTCCGCAGTAACTGCAGTTTGAGTGGTGGGGCGCTTGGAAATCTTTCCCTGACTCTTGCCGTTCACAAACAACTCTGCTGTAGGATAGTTGGTGTAGCAATAAACAGGAGTGACTTCACCTTCACGTCCAGGCCAAGTCCAGTGAGGCAGAAGATGGATGGTCTCTTCATCCTGGTTCCAATGTGAGCGATAGAGCCAGTAGCGGTCCTTCGGCAGACCTGCAAGGTCGAAGATTCCGAAATAGCTGCTACGGCTTGGCCAGTATTCATCGTATGGAGTTGGTTCACCGAGGTAATCGAATCCTGTCCATACAAATTCACCTATAACCCAAGGTTTGTCATCCTGCAGACACCAGTCAGCTTCGGGCAGGTTGCTCCACCAGCAAGCCTCAACATCGTAGCCGTTGCACTGTCCGTCAGACCAAGCCTTATTATTGGCAGGAACCACAGGGAACTTATACACACCACGGCTGCTGACGGTACTTGCCGTCTCACTACCCAAAACGAATCCATGACGCAGTTTCTCATACGCCATCTGGTATTTCTGTGTGCGGTAATTCATGCCAGGAACGTCGAGAATCTGTGCATAACCAGTTGCCAAGGCATTATCGATGCGATCCATACCGGCAGTAACAGGACGAGTGCGGTCTATCTCATGAATGAAATCCTGCATCATTCGAGTCATCGGATTACCCTCCTTCATTCCCTGCTCAGGAATCTCGTTACCAATACTCCACATTACGATACTTGGATGCAGCAAATTGGAGCAGACAAGATTCTCGAGGTCGCGTTGCCACCAATCCTTATAGAATCGTGAATATCCATTCTTGCACTTAGGATAAACCCACATGTCGAAAGACTCTGCCATCACCATCAGTCCGAGAGAGTCGCAAAGTTCCATCTGCCACTGTGAAGGCATATTGTGGCTGGTGCGGATGGCATCACAGCCCATGCTCTTCAGCAACATCAGCTGGTGACGAAGGGCAGCTTTATTGACTGCAGCACCAAGCATACCGAGGTCGTGATGGAGGCATACACCTTTGATCTTGCGAGGAGTGCCGTTGAGTATAAAACCACCCAACTCTTGCACAGCAATGGTGCGAATACCATACTTCACAGTCTTTTCATCCACAACCTTATCACTGTCGAGCAGTTGAACTGTAAGGTCATAGAGCTGAGGATTTTCGGGCGACCAGGTAGTAATGTCGTTCAGATAGCAGGTCAAGGAAGTGTAGGTGTTTTTCATCGTCACAACCTTGTCCTGATTGAGCGTAACGAAGCGTACTTTCATACCTTCGGTCTTACGTGTACAGGAAACCTGGAACGTAACGGAAGCCTGATCCTGTCCAGCGCTTATGGATTCTGTGATGACATTTATACCCCACTCAAGAATAGCCTTGGACTTTGTGGTAATCAGTTTGACAGGGCGGTAAAGACCTGCTCCAGGATACCAGCGGCTACTTTCCTCTACGTTCTCAAGGCGAACAGCCAAGGTATTCTCCCTGCCATCCTTATATATATAAGGTGTGATATCAATGTTGAATGGTGTGTAACCATATTTCCATTCCCCAGCCAACTTTCCGTTGACATAGACTTTAGGTTCGGACATGGCACCGTCGAAATTGAGGATAGCTCGTTCACAGTCTTTCTCCACTGTAAACTTAGTGCGATACCACCCTACTCCAATCCAAGGCAGTGAACCACTACGTCCCGTCTTCTCAGTTGCTTCAGTCTCACCATTCTGTTCGATAGCAACAGTCTGCTTATCTATTTCCTTGTCGAACGGACCACTGATTGCCCAGTCGTGAGGAACTTTAACCAGTTGCCATTTGGAGTCTTTGTAATCCTCCTTCTCCTGTCCAGGATTGTCGGAATGAGAGAAGCGCCAGTTGTCAGTCAAGAGGATTTCACGTCGTTGTGCATTTGCGAGTACTGCTATGCATAACAAGGTCAAACCCAGTAAAATACGAATTTTTAATAGATTTTTCATTTAGTTAGTGTTTTAGTTATAGGTAGGTTCTAAAAATTCTGTTTTTAGTTTCCCTACCCAATGTATTTGAGTTTTATCGGCCGCTTTTAGTTTTCTGTGGTGTCTTTTTGCCATCTTTTTCGGTTACAATGCTCGCATTGCGCTCTCAAAAGCTGACAAAAGTCCACTTACATAAAATCAAAAATCGTCTCGACATAATTTATAGAACCTACCTATATAGTTAGTTTGTATTTATCAGTCATTCATTCCTTTTATTGCCAATGTAGAAATAATATGATCGTACAAATCTTCATCAGCTATGTATTGTGGAAGATACTTCCGGAACACAATTTTCACGGAATCAGGAGCCACATCGCATGCCGTTCGCAGATAAGACTGTGCCTCTTCAATCTGGTTCAAGTGGAACTTCGAGATGGACAAGAGAGCATAGATGTCGTTACGGCATGTAAACTCTTTTGAGGGAGGATAAGACAGTGCTGTCTCCAGCAACGAACATGCAGCATCATAGTATTCGAAAGCGAGGAAGCGTCCACTTATATCAACAAGTATCGAAGGGGAATCATCGGCAAGTCTAAGGCAACGGCTAAACGTATCAACACATTCATGGATTTCACCCCTCCACAGATACAGGCTGCCCTTATGAAGAAGAAACTCAACATTGTCAGGCTGCAAGGCAAGAGCCATGTTGATTGTCTCCATTGACGCTGTTGCAAGGTTTATAATCGAATATCCTTCAGCAATCTCATAGTAAATCCATGCTTTCTGTTCGTTAGGGGCATCCTCAAGTGTTTTATTATATTCAATTGCGGAATCGAGGAACATCTTTGCTTCCTCGAGCATTTCCAGATGAATATAACAATAGGCAATATAATGGTCCTCTGTGTGGGATTCTGTAAGTTCCCTGTACTTCAAATAATTCTGCAAAGCATCCTTGAACTGTCCCTTGGTGTACATACAGTTTGCCTTAGTGAGCAAGGCATCCACGTCATTGGCATCAATGGCAAGGGCGAACTCCACAGAATTGATTGCCTCATCAATTTGCCCTTCCACATACTGAGCAGCAGCCAACACCGTCCATCCACGTGAAATATACGGGTCGTAGTCAAGAAGCTTTGTATAAATGTCCACAACGAGATCCACGTAGTTCTCGTCGCGGCAGATGTCTGCTATAGCAAGGTCGTTATCATATTCGCCAAGAGGTTTGAACCGGTCAAGATAATCGTTTATCCACTGACGTAAAACCTTCTCATGGTCTATACCAGCCAACTCCACATAGGACATCATGACATGAATGTAGGCATCGCGGATCTGAGTCTCGGACTCGTCCTTATCAGCAGGTTCGTCCTCATCATCATCGTCATACCATGCATCAGGCTTGTTGTTCGACGGATTGTAGTTCCATTCCTTCTCCACATCCTTTACCCACTCATGGAACAGGGCATCAGCCTTCTCTATGTCATAATCAACGGCATAGTACAACTGAGCCTGAAGATATTTCACATCGTAGTTAGCTTCAGGATTGAGTGAGTCCACAATCTGCTGGGCCTCGTCAAAACGTCGCAGAAAAACCAGCACGCCCGCCCTGACGAGTATGAGCTGTTCGTCATCGGGATGTTGCGAAAGCCCTTGGTCAATAACATTAAGGGCCTCCTGTGCATTGTCATTGTCAAGAAAATAGTCAGAAAGATCAACGAATTCATCTCCGTCAAAATAGCAAGAGTGCTCATCCCGTTGCGCTGATTCGTAACGGGAGAGCAACTCCTTAAATTCTTCTGATTCGTAATACTGATCCGGTCTCAAAACAAAACAATGCTAAGATTGTAGATTGGTTCTTAAAACTCAGAATAGACTAATCCTTATTTACTTTTGCCCATGTATCCTTCAATCCCACTGTGCGGTTGAAGACAAGATGGTCTGAAGTAGAGTCAGGATCAACATTGTAGTAACCGATACGCTGGAACTGCAAGTAGTCGAGAGGTTTGCGTGTTGCAAGCCATTTCTCCACGTAGGCAGTCTTAATCTCCAGACTGTTTGGATTGAGGAACTGACGCATGTCGTCAATATCGATGCGATCCTTACCCTGTTCCTTGGAATAGTTGGACACTTCATCGCGAGGATTCTCAACCATCCACAGACGGTCGTAGTTGCGCACTTCTGCTTCAAGGCAATGCTTGCAACTAACCCAGTGAATAGTCTTTCCCTTAATCTTCATATTTGAATTGGCTTCACCTGTCTTGGTCTCAGGAATCAGTTCCGCATAGATTTCCAGGATATTACCGTCTGCGTCTTTCTTGCAGCAGTTTTCCTCCGGACAACGGATGATATAGGAGTTCTTCAGACGCACTTCCTTGCCAGGACCGAGGCGGAAGAACTTCTTAGGAGCATCCTCCATGAAGTCGTCGCGCTCAATCCACAACTCACGGCTAAACTCAATTTCGTGAGTGCCGTCAGCTTCATTCTCGGGATTGTTCTGTGCGTTGTATATCTCCACTCCGTCCTCTGGGAAGTTTGTGATGACCAGTTTTACGGGATTGAGAACTGCACTTACACGCTGTGCACGTTTGTTGAGGTCGTCACGAATGGCACTCTCGAAGAGCGACATCTGATTGAGCGCATCAAACTTAGTATAACCGATTTTGTCGATAAACGCCTTGATGCCTTCAGGGCTGTAACCACGGCGGCGGAATCCGCAGATAGTCGGCATTCGAGGGTCGTCCCATCCGTTCACCACACCTTCCTTAACCATCATCAGGAGGTTACGCTTGGAAAGGAGAATATGAGTGAGGTTGAGTTTATTGAATTCTGTCTGACGAGGACGGTTGTCATCCATCGGCTGGTCGTCACCGGCACATTCCTTTGCCCAATCAACAAACAGATCATAGAGCGGACGATGGCTCACGAATTCCAAGGTGCAGAGTGAATGAGTCACCCCTTCCCAGTAGTCGCACTGGCCATGAGTGAAGTCATACATAGGATAGGCATTCCACTTGTTGCCGGTACGCCAGTGAGGCATGTTCAGCACACGGTACATGATAGGGTCACGGAAATGCATATTATCGCTTGCCATGTCAATCTTGGCACGGAGAACCATTCTTCCAGGCTCCATGTTGCCGCTATTCATCTCCTCAAACAGGCGAAGACTCTCCTCTACAGGACGGTTGCGGTAAGGTGACTCAATACCAGGGGTCGTCGGAGTACCCTTCTGAGCCGCAATCTGTTCAGCCGTCTGTTCGTCAACATAAGCCCTACCACGTTTGATAAGTTCTACGGCAAGATCCCAGAGTTGCTGGAAATAGTCAGAAGCATAGAGGATATTGCCCCACTTGAATCCAAGCCATTCAATATCCTTCTTGATAGCCTCAACATATTCTGTATCCTCCTTCTGAGGGTTGGTGTCGTCCATACGCAGGTTGCACACACCACCATACTTCTCAGCAATGCCGAAGTCAAGAGCAATTGCCTTGGCATGACCGATATGCAGGTAGCCGTTTGGTTCAGGCGGGAAGCGGGTCTGCAAGCGTCCTCCGTTCTTACCCTCAGCGAGGTCTTTCCTTACTATCTCCTCCACGAAACTCACCGATTCGTGTTTCTGTTCAAGATTATTCTCAGCGTTGATTTCCATATATTTTTGTTGTTTTATCCAATAATTTGCAAAGATACTAATAAACTTTCACTCTAAGCGTCTTCAAAATCATTTTTTGACTATATGCATAAAAAAAAGAGACATCTTTGACGCTACATGAGCGACAAAGATGTCCCATTCCTATTCCCCAAAGGGAAAATTTGCTGATGAAATTATGCTTCAGCAGGAGTTTCCTCCTCTGCAGGAGCAGCTTCTTCTTCAGATGCAGTTGCAGCAGCAACAGCAGCAGCTTTCTTCTCAGCGATTTTAGCAGCGAGAGCCTCGTTAGCCTTCTTTTCGGCAGCCAGGCGCTCAGCAGCAGATGCCTTCTTTGCTGCAGCCTTCTTTTCCTTAGCAGCTGCGAGTTTGCTATCCTTCTCAGCCTTCCAAGCATTGAACTTAGCTTCAGCTGTAGCTTCGTCGAATGCGCCCTTCTTTACACCACCGAGGAGGTGCTTCTTGAGGTAAACGCCTTCAGCAGAAAGGATGTTGCGAACAGTGTCGGTAGGTTGAGCACCAACGAGCACCCAGTAAAGAGCGCGGTCAAAGTTGAGATCAACTGTTGAAGGGTTGGTGTTTGGGTTGTAAGTACCGATTTTTTCTGTGAAGCGTCCATCGCGTGGAGCTCTCGCATCAGCAATCACGATGCTGTAGAACGCGTAGTTCTTGCGTCCGTGACGCTGCAATCTAATTCTTGTTGCCATTTAGATGATTTTGTTTTTAGGGAAGAAGTACACGACTATATCCCCTGATTAGAAAAAAATTTAATTAAATTCATGCTACCATCCCGTGATAGCGGCTGCAAAGTTACGAAGAATTCTTCGTTCAGCGAAATTTTCAAACACTTTTCTGCATTATCATTGTATATAGGTAGGTTCTAAAAATTCT
>DEFM01000014.1:0-13856 GCA_002350855.1 Prevotellaceae bacterium UBA2852 | reverse complement strand
TAATTTATAGAACCTACCTATAAAGATTAATTTCGGAAGTTAACAAAAACCGTAATAACACTTCCGATAGTTATATTTATTGCAAATTATTCTTAAAAAAATATCAGATTTAGCTACAAACGTTCGTGATTTACATTAGTTTTTCGTAATTTTGCAAGGTAAAATGCATTTCTACAAATAATGAGACAATTAAAGATTACTAAAAGCATCACGAACCGTGAGAGTGCTTCGCTTGACAAGTACTTACAGGAAATCGGTCGTGAAGAGTTGATTACAGTTGAAGAAGAGGTAGAGCTGGCCGGTCGCATACGTAAAGGCGACCGAAGAGCATTGGAGAAACTAACAAAAGCCAACCTTCGCTTCGTAGTGTCGGTGGCAAAACAATACCAGAACCAAGGATTAAGTCTGCCCGACTTGATTAACGAAGGAAACTTAGGACTTATTAAAGCAGCTGAAAAGTTTGATGAAACCCGTGGTTTCAAGTTCATCAGCTACGCAGTTTGGTGGATTCGTCAATCCATCCTTCAGGCACTGGCAGAACAATCCCGTATAGTACGTCTTCCTTTGAACCAAGTAGGTTCATTGAACAAAATCAGCAAGGCTCTCTCCAAATTCGAGCAGGAGAACGAACGTCGCCCAAGTGCAGACGAGATTGCAGACGAACTCGGTATACCTGTAGACAAAATCAGTGACACGCTTAAGGTACAAGGCCGCCACATCAGTGTGGACGCACCATTCGTAGACGGTGAAGACAACTCACTGCTTGACGTATTGGTAAACGATGACAGTCCTATGGCTGACCGTACACTCGTCAACGAATCTTTGTCAAAGGAAATCGACCGTGCCCTCGACACACTCTCTCCACGTGAGAAGGAAATTGTCCGTATGTTCTTTGGCATTGGTGAGCAGGAGAAAACGCTCGAAGAGATTGGAGACAAATTCAACCTCACCCGTGAACGTGTACGCCAAATCAAGGAGAAAGCTATTCGCCGTTTAAGAATCAGCTCACGCAGCAAACTGCTCAAGAGCTATCTTGGATAAAACGAAGGAAGAAATGAAACATTTTTTGTTAGCAACAGCAGTGTGCTTTCTGTGCTGCTTAGCAGCCAATGCACAAAATGCCAACGATTCCACTTCGGCTACCACATTAACCAAGAAGGAGCGTAAAGAGGCTGAAAAGCTGCTGAAGAAGAATGAAAGGCTTGCAGAGAAAGAGCGTCTGAAAAAGATGTCTGAAGCAGCCACAGACAAAGACATTGTATATATCTTCGGATGTGGCACAAACTTCAACGATACAACCATTTACATCACTGACATTCAGCCCATCACCCATCTCAAGCTGGAAAAGAAGACCAAGTTCCTACCCTACCGTTCGGAATTCAGTCTTCAGCTAAAAGAATATCTGGAAGGGACATTGAAACTGACACAGGAAATGACTTGTGTGTTCTTCTCTCCCAGCAGAAAGACAATATCAAAAAGACTCTATAAACTAAAAAAGCGCTATCTCGATTCAGGGAACTACAAAATCCAGATTGTGACCAGCGAAGAATTCAAGTTCAAGAAACCTGATTACGACAATGTGGCACTATAGCCCACAACTCCACATAGAAAAGCATAAGTTACTTGCAGCAATGCACAATAGTGTAATGCTGCAATGCTTGTTTATGGTAATAGCGGGAATTATCCTAAGCAGCTGTCATAAACACGATAAAGACGAGCACCCTACAGACAAAACGGTAGCGCGTACAGTCCTTGTCTATATGGTTGCAGAGAACACACTCTCCGACTATGCCACGTATGAAAGCTACGACATCGACGAGATGCTGTCAGCCAGTAGCAGTCTTAGCGACAACGACCGGTTGGTGATTTACCTCGACAATGTGCTAAACCCACGGATATATATAATCACCAACAAGAACAAAGCTACGACCTTTGCAGAATTAAAACCAGCACACTCATACAAAGAGGATTTCAACTCTGCGAGTGCAGAAACACTGGACGAGATTCTGTCATACACCATTAAGCATTGTCCCGCTGATGAGTACGGAATAGTATTTTGGTCCCATGCCACAGGATGGATTCCTTATCACGGCAACACGAATAATGTTTCACGACGTTCATTTGGCGTGGATAACGGAAAGAATATCAGCGGCACCGGTGCTAACATTGGCCCTCAGATGAACATCGAGGACATAGCAGCAGTTTTGGGAAAGTACCCGGAAATGGAATTCATTCTTTTCGATGCCTGTTTCATGCAATGCATAGAAGTTGCATATGAACTGCGAGGCTGCACCAAATACCTCATTGGTTCGCCAGCAGAAATTCCTGCGACGGGTGCTCCTTACGAAAAAGTCATTCCCACAATGTTCACCAACAACCTCAATGTTGGTGATATCGCCCAAGCCTACTACAACGGTTATGCTTATGGCAGTTTTTATGGATCATTGCTTTCCGTGATAGACTGCCACAAGGTGAACAGTCTCGCCAATATCACACGATCGATTGTTCAGGCTCACAAACAAGACATGCTGGAAGCAGACTACAGCGGTGTACAGAACTATTACAAATGGGAATACAACACCAGCGGAAACATCCTTCCTGACTACTACGACATGAAAGGTGTTTTCCAGAATATCTTTCCCGACTATGAGTCTAACGACGAATACAAGAAATGGTTAGAAACTCTTGATGCGACAGTGGTAAAGCAACTACACACCAATTCCTGGTACAGCCTATTCCCTGTCACTTCAAGTAACGGAAGTATATTTACCCTGGACGAGAAACAATACTCAGGTGTTACGATGTTTGTACCGTTAGACAAATACAAAAACTCAAGTACCTTCTGCTCCGATTACTTAAATACGGAATGGGGTAAGAAGATTTTTAATTAAGACTATGCAGAAACACTATATTGTAGGACGACACCCATACACCATAATCTTTGCCAACGGAGGTAAGAACGACGAAAGACTCATACCTTCATCAGCACCTTTTGAAACGCCCGCAGACGACTGCAATGACATCTTCACCCTTGAAGTAGATGACACATTCCGCCCCGCAAACCACGGAATAGAGATAGGTCAGTTTGACTGCGGCGGCAACAACCATGGTGTGTATCGTAGCGAAGACGGTTCATACCAGATTCAAATATCCGACTATACAGGCCGCCATTGCTGTCTGATGGAGGTTAACGCCGAATTCACTAAGGGTAAAGTCGCATTGAACGGAGATTTCTCAATGCGCACATTCGGTCTTAACAATGCCCTGATGATGATGTATGCCTTCTCGACCGCTGATCAGGGAACACTCTTGATGCACTCGTCGGTAATCAGAAAGAATGGCTATGGATATCTCTTTCTCGGTGTCAGCGGCACAGGCAAGAGCACACACACCGGCAACTGGCTGAAATATATTCAGGGAACAGACCTCATGAACGACGACAATCCCATAGTACGCATGATTGACGGACAATGCATTGTGTTCGGTTCACCCTGGAGTGGCAAGACACCTTGTTATCGCAACACCGAAGCACCGGTTGGCGCATTCGTTCAACTCGAACAAGCTCCCCACAATAAGATTCGTCGTCAGACCACTATCGAAGCGTTCTCATCATTACTCACCAGCTGTTCAGTAATGAAGTGGGACGCACGTGTCTATCGTGGCATCTGCGACACTGTGGGTCAAATCATAGAATCAACACCTACTTACTATCTGGAGAATCTTCCTGACGAGTCAGCCGTAAGACTATCATACGAAACAATACACAAATGAAGACCCTGCAATTAGCTAACGCCGAATTTCTGCCGCATGTCTGCGAACTGGTCAACGAAGGTCACACTGTGTCAATTCGTGCCAAAGGCAACAGCATGCGTCCGTTTCTTGAGAGCGAAAGAGACGTGATTGGTCTCGCACATGCTGACAGCTATAGCGAGCGTGATGTTGTGTTGGCGGAAATAGCAAAAGGACATTATGTGCTGCATCGCATCGAACGAATTGTCGCACCAGACGGAAGCAGAAACAAGCACAATGCAACCAACCCTCTCTCCAAAGTAACACTGCGTGGAGACGGCAATGTCAAAGGTACGGAACATTGTCTGCTCAAGGACGTGAGAGCAAAAGCCATAACATTCGATCGCAAAGGAAAGACATGGAGCGTTGAATCAAAAAGATGGAAAATATATTCACACATCTGGCCGTCATTGCTGCCGCTGCGCCGTTGGCTTCTGCTTTTCTACAGGCTTCTATGGCTACATGAGTTGCCTCAAAGATTCACAAGAAACAAAACAAAGCAAAACAAGAAACAATAATTATTTATAACACAATATTATATATGAGAATCAAGGAAGGATTTGAACTTAGAACTATATGCGGAGAGAACATCATCATCTCCCACGGAGTACAAAACATCAACTTCACAAAAATCATCAGCCTTAACGAATCTGCTGCAGAAGTATGGAAATCATTAATCGGCACAGACTTCACTGTTGAAGACATGGTAAAAGTCATTCTTGACAACTACGAAATTGATGAAGCGACAGCACTGAACGACTGCAATACATTACTTAAGGACTGGAAAGAAGTTGGTTTGGTAAAATAATCACTAAACAAAACACCCTTTTTCGTGTGATTTTGCAAGGCAAATCAAATAATTTTATTACTATTTGAAAGAAATCTGTCAATTTTTATATACATTTGACAAAAATTGTATAACTTTGCAGACAAATACAAAGATTTACACACGATATAATGGGAAAACTGATAAAACCAGAAGGATACACCCCCCTACTGGGTCCTGCACAGACAGAGCAGGGTATTAAGTTAATAAAGGACTTCTTTCAGTCCAACCTCTCCACAGCACTCAGACTACGCCGCGTGACTGCGCCGTTGTTTGTTCTTAGAGGACTTGGCATCAATGACGACCTTAGCGGTGTTGAACGTGCCGTAAATTTCCCCATCAAGGACATGGGCGACAAAGTCGCAGAAGTTGTACATTCGCTTGCAAAATGGAAGCGACTGATGCTTGCTGAATACCAAATCCAGCCAGGTTATGGTATTTACACTGACATGAACGCCATCCGAGGTGATGAAGAATTGGACAATATCCACTCTCTATATGTTGACCAGTGGGACTGGTGCCAGACTATTACTGAAAAAGAACGCAATCTGGCATTTTTGAAGAAGACCGTACGTAGCATCTATGCTGCAATCTGCCGCACAGAATATCTCGTTTGCGAGAACTATCCACAGATACAACCTTTCCTTCCAGAAGACATCCACTTCATACACAGTGAGGAACTGTTGCAAATGTACCCTGGCATGAGTGCCAAGGAACGTGAGAACGCCATCTGCAAGAAATATGGAGCTGTATTCATCATCGGTATTGGCGGTAAGCTCAGCAATGGTGAGGAGCACGATCTCCGCGCACCTGACTATGACGACTGGACTACTCCAAACGAAGACGGTTACAAAGGACTGAACGGAGATATCATGGTTTGGTACCCAACGCTTAACCGTGCCATCGAACTCTCTTCAATGGGTATTCGAGTTGACAAGGAGACCTTGCTTCGTCAACTTGAACTGACAGGCAAACAGGAGCGCAAGTCACTCTATTTCCATCAGAAGCTTCTCAACGACGAACTTCCTCTTGCAATAGGTGGAGGTATTGGGCAGAGCCGCCTCTGTCTGGTTCTGCTTCACAAGGCACATATCGGAGAAATCCAAGCCAGCATTTGGCCAGACGAAATGCGCAAGGAATGTCTTGAAGCGGGAATGCATCTGATATAATGCACACAGCAAACGCCATTATCTAACATAAAAGGCTTTTCTTCAAAGAATTTTTGATATTTCTTTGCAGAAAAGCCTTTTTCTATCAAGATTTTTCCTAACTTTGCATTCTAAAGTGCAGAGCATCTGCATACAGAAAGAGAATAGTGCATATTATTTATTCACAACTTAATACAACATTGTCAACATGGAAATCAAAGATTACAAATTTGCCGGTAAGAAGGCAATCGTGCGCGTTGACTTCAACGTGCCTCTTGACGAGAATGGAAAAATCACTGACGACACCCGTATCCGCGGTGCTCTTCCTACTCTGAAGCTCATCCTTGAAGGAGGTGGTTCACTAATTATCATGAGCCACATGGGTAAACCTAAAGGCAAAGTTAATCCTAAACTTTCCCTCGCACAGATTAAAGACGCTGTAGCAGCTGCACTTGGCACTCCAGTTCAGTTCGCTCCAGACTGCGCAAAGGCAGCAGAACAGGCAGCAGCTCTCAAGGCTGGTGAAGTTCTTCTCCTCGAAAACCTCCGTTTCTATCCAGAAGAAGAAGGCAAGCCTGTAGGCGTAGAAAAAGGCACTCCTGAATACGACCAGGCTAAGAAAGCAATGAAAGAAAGCCAGAAGGAATTCGCTAAGACTCTCGCAAGCTATGCAGACTGCTACGTAATGGACGCATTCGGTACAGCTCACCGTCGTCACGCTTCTACAGCTGTCATCGCTGACTACTTCGATGCAGACAACAAGATGCTCGGTCTTCTCATGGAGAAGGAAGTTACTGCAGTTGACAATGTCCTCAGCAACATCCAGCGTCCATTCGTTGCCATCATGGGTGGTTCTAAGGTATCTACAAAGATCGGTATCATCGAAAACCTCCTCGGCAAGGTTGACCGTCTCATCCTCTGCGGTGGTATGACATATACATTCATGAAGGCTCACGGAGGTACAGTTGGTAACTCTATCTGCGAAGACGATAAGCTCGACGTAGCTCTTGGCGTTGAAGAACTTGCAAAGAAGAACGGTGTAGAACTCGTTCTCGCTTCTGACAGCATCATCGCTGACAGCTTCAGCAACGACGCTAACCAGAAGGTTTGCCCAAGCAACGCAATTCCTGAAGGTTGGGAAGGTCTTGACGTAGGTCCTGAAACTCAGGAGCGTTTCAAGAAAGCTATCCGTGATGCAAAAACTATTCTTTGGAATGGTCCTGCAGGTGTATTTGAATTCGACAACTTCTGCGCAGGAAGCCGTGCAGTAGGTGACGCAGTAGCAGAAGCAACTGCAAACGGAGCATTCTCACTCGTTGGTGGTGGTGACTCTGTAGCTTGCGTACACAAGTTCGGTCTCGAAGACAAAGTTAGCTACATCTCTACTGGTGGTGGTGCTCTTCTCGAAGCTATCGAAGGTAAGGTACTCCCAGGAGTAGCTGCAATCAAAGGCTAATCACTGATAAAACTCCTCA
This sequence comes from Prevotellaceae bacterium UBA2852, assembly GCA_002350855.1. The sequence goes on along the minus strand of DEFM01000014.1, from coordinate 6,618 downwards.
TCAAGGATTTTAAGGATTTATAGGATTAATTCTGATCCCGAGAATCCTTAGAATCCTTGATTTATTTTTATAGGTTCAATAATGTTATGAGAAAAATATTTGCAACCATTGCAAGTGCGTTCGTGCTACTCTTCATGTCATGTGGCAATGGAGACTCTTCTGCTACCAGCAACGACGACTCCGATTCAACGGCATTGTGCATAGGAGTGCTCCCGACTGTAGAATGTTTGCCATTCTATATCGCTGAGCAAGAAGGTTATTTCAACGATATACCTGATGGTGTTAAACTGCACACCTACGAATCTGCCATGGATGCCGACACAGCATTTTTCTTCAGCCACGACGACATTATTGTTACCGACATGGTCAAGGCTTCGGTTTGGAGAAGCCGAGGCGACAGCATAGGCGTTGTATTCCAGAACGATCTCCACCTGTTTCTCGTAACGTCATCAACATCACGTCTGAAACACACAAAAAGCGTAAAAGAGAAAATTGTTGCCATCACACGCAATTCTTCTCTTGACTATCTCACAGACAAGATTCTCGAATCAGTAGGAATGATTTCAGAGGATCTCAACAAACCACAAATAAACAACATTCCGCTTAGGGCTGCAATGCTTAACCAGAATCAGTACGACGGAGCATTGCTTCCAGAACCCTATGCATCATTCTGCACTTCGTTTGGTGCGAACCGCATCAACGGTAGCGACAGCCTTAACTGTAGCGAATACATTCTGGCAGTTGTAGCTAACGACAGCGTGATGAAGCATCGCAAAAAAGACATCGATGCAATGGTTAAAGCATATAACAAAGCTGTAGATTTCATTAATCAGAAGAAAATAAAGTCACGTTCACGACTTATTAAATATATTCCTCAGGCACCATCATTGCCTGACACAGTTTTCTGCGTACCAGAGTTCAGGCACGCACAACAGCCAACAGACACCTTAAACCCACAGATCGCACAATGGATGCGTTCACGCAATCTCTATGGAAAAGATTTTTCGTTCGTCAAACCTCGCTGACATATTGAAAAGCCTCGAGAAAATTGTTGAGTCAAGCAACAGCTATGAACTCAACAATGAACTTGCCAACATGCGCAACACCTATGTTACGCTGCTGCGCTATATGGTTCAAGGCGTAGACGATCCCAATGCCACTAAGCTCTATTCCCAACTTGTAGAGCAAAGCTACGTGCTGGGCGAACGTGCTCAGCGATTAAATCGCATACAAACCAAGACCAACGAAAAATACTGTATTACTCTGAAATACCTTCGTACGGGAATAACACTCGACAGGATTCTCCTTTCACTGCAAACTCACTGCTCTGCATTACGCAACCTGCAGGAGAATCCCAATGATCGCGAATCCATACAGACGAGAGTGTTGGAGGAACACCATAACGAACGTGAGCAGACTCTGACATCAATGTTTGACTATGTGTGGACCAGTGATGTATGGCACAAAAGTGACTACGAGACTGCGACGGAACTGATTAATTCCGACAGCATCTTCATAGAGGACAAATGCATCTTTATTAGCGCAGTAACATTGTCATTACTGGAGACATTCGACCAGCGGAAGCTTATGCTTCTGTTTGACGCTTATTTGCAGACAGACGTTAGACTTAACCAAAGAGCCATTGTCGGAATAATTCTCGTGCTCCGTCGCTACGACAAGCAAATCAAGAAATATTCACAAGTTTCAGCCCGCCTGTCGTTATACCTTGAAGACCCCAACTTCATAAACGACACTTTCCGCATATTGATGCAACTGCAGTACGCCACCCTCACGGATACTATCAATTCCAAGATGCGCAACGATATTATTCCGGCAATAATGCAAAGCACACAGTTCCGACGTACACAGTTCGGCATTGAGGAAATTGACAACTATATGACGCAGAACGGTGAGAACCCAGAATGGCATCACCGTGAGGAAGACGATAAAGCAAACTCCAAGATACAGGAAATAGCGGAGATGCAAATGGATGGCGCTGACGTCTATATGAGTTCGTTTGCACATCTCAAAGGAAACTCTTTCTTTCATACCCTCTCCCACTGGTTTACTCCTTTCTACAAAGACCATCCTCTTCTAACTGCAAATATAAGCAAGAACCAGGAGACGGAGAAGTCTGCAGACGGCACATCATACACCAACATCTTCGACAAGGTGGTCAGCCTGTCACCGTTCTGCGACAGCGACAAGTACTCTTTCTACTTCATGACCGAACAAATCGGTAGCATGGGACGCGACATGCTTAGCAACAGTCTGGCAAGCCAGATTAAAGATGAAGACATTGAAGAAGTATTGAAAAGCAAACAAATCACTGCACCCAAAGCTAAACACGTAAGCAGAAATTACATAGGTGACCTTTACAGATTCTTCACCATATATCCATATCACACACAATTTGACAATCCTTTTGACAAGAACAAGGAGAAGTTCACACCTCTCAACATACAAATGCTGAATCTTCTGCTACAACACAAAGAAAAGACACATGAGCTGGCAGAGTTTCTGATGCGCAAGGAATTCTATACAGATGCGTTGAATCTGTTTATGGAACAGAATCCGCAGAATCAGGAATCAGATGTGATTTTGTGGCAGCAGATAGGTTTCTGCCAACAGAAGACAGGATTGACAGAGGAGGCACTCAACAGCTATACCACAGCCTTTCAACTTAATTCCAATTCAAACTGGACACTTAAGCATCTTGCACAGACAGCATACCAGCTTAAGCAGTATTCCAATGCAGAGATCTACTATGATATGCTGCTCGAAACCGACTCGGACAATCTACGTTATATCATTCGCAAAATCGACTGTCTTGAGCAACAGAAAAAGTACGAGGAAGAGCTGCCACTGTTATACAAAGCTGTATATCTGAAAGACGAGGAATCGTTAAACGACAGATTGGCTTGGGTACAACTACTTGCCGGCAATACAGAAAAATCCATAGAGCTTTTCAATAAGATTCTGACTCAGGAATCGGCAGATACTGTACAGCGTTACACCACCCTTACCCATTCCGGACTGGCACAATTCCTCAGCGGAAATCTTAAAGAGTCATATAATAACCTGTGTCTTAGCTGGAAATTGTTCCAGACTACGGACAAAGCCGAACAAACATATAAAAGAGAATTCATCGACTCTGTGAAAATACTGTCTTCACAGAGCAATCCGAACGTAAAACAGCTTGAAATGCTATACGATGCTGTAATTCTCAATGCAGAAATGCAAGGTTGACAAAAATAGTTCGGAGTATATTTCCTCAAACCAAGAAAAAGTAGTAACTTTGCACCGCTTTTCATCTGAAGCATCCAAGGAGTCGCCTTCGGACGAGTCTCCACGTGTGATGGCAGATTAAGCAGAAATACTTAATTCATAGTAACACAAAACTACAAAACAATGAAAGAAATTACACTTAACGCTCAGGTTCGCAAAGACCTTGGCAAGAAAGCAAGCCGCGACCTTCGCCGCGCAGAAATGGTTCCATGTGTAGTATATGGAGTAGAGAAAGACGCTAACGGACTTCCAAAAGCACAGTCTATCGTTGTTTCTCAGAAGGAACTTGCAAAAGTCATCTACACTCCAAACGTTTACATCATCAACCTCAACATCGAAGGCAAGGAAATCAAGGTTATTCTTAAGGAACTCCAGAACGATTTCGTAAAGGACATTCCTGTACACGTTGACTTCTATCAGATCACAGACGCTCCTATCGTTATGGAGATCCCTGTTAAGCTCAATGGTTTGGCAGAAGGTGTACGTGCCGGTGGTAAGCTCGCTCTCAACGTTCGCAAGCTCAAGGTTAAAGCTCCTTACACTGCATTCCCAGACACACTCAACATCGATGTTACAAGCCTCGGTCTTGGCAAGTCTCTTAAAGTTGCTGAACTCAGTTTCGAAGGACTTGAAATCATCACTTCTAAGGAAGTTGTCGTTTGTGCAGTTCGTATGACTCGTGCAGCACGTGCAGCAGCTGAGACAACAGAAGAATAATACAGACTCTTCGCAATTCAAGCAATGCGCTACGCATTAAATTGAATTCACAATAAAAGGATTTTAAGGGAGCAATAAGTCAACTAAAGACCATTCACCTTAAAATCCTTATTTGTTTAAACACTTCTCAAGTCATGAATCTGTTAAGGAAAATCTTAAACATATTTCACAAAGAACCACAAATCACAGAATCGCAAAACACAATGAAATATCTAATTGTAGGGCTTGGCAACATTGGTGATGAATATGTAGGCACTCGCCACAACATAGGATTTTGCGTAGTAGATGCACTTGCACAATCCATCAATGCCACCTTTGCCGACAAGCGCTATGGATTTGTGGCGAAAGGAAGAATCAAGAATGCAGAAGTTGTAATAGTCAAACCATCCACATATATGAACCTAAGCGGAAACGCTGTTCGTTACTGGATGCAGCAGGAGAAGATTCCTCTCGAGCGTATTCTGATTATCTGTGACGATCTTTCTCTGCCTTTTGGTAAACTCAGGCTTCGTCCTAACGGAAGTGATGCCGGGCACAACGGACTCAAACACATTGCCAGCACCGTAGGAAGCCAGCAATATGCAAGGCTTAAGTTTGGCATAGGCAATGATTTTCCTCGTGGCGGACAAGTAGATTTTGTGCTGGGACAATTCACCGATGAAGACATGAAGACAATGTATGAACGTGTTGCTTTAGCGACCGATGCTATAAAGACCTTCTGTCTTGCTGGTATAAATACAGCGATGAATCAGTTCAATAACAAATAACGAAAGGATAAACAAAAAAACGAAGAAAGCATATCAGAATTACTCTGGTATGCTTTCTTCGTATTCGTCATCATCGTCGTCATCGTCATCGAAATCGAAGTCTCCATAAAATGCAGGCATGGTAAACTCATCCAAATCACGACGTTCCTTCTTCGTCGGACGCCCTGTTCCACGTGCTCTGTTCACGAATCCTGCTATTCGGTTCATTTCCAGTAATTCATACTGATCTGGAGTCGTGACATTCTCGATAATTTCTGGAACCAGTTTGGCACCCACCCTATTCTGAATTGCCTTTAAAATACGGAAAGAATAGGTTACTGGCGGTTTGCGTACCTGAATCACATCACCCTCCTTAACCATACGCGACGGTTTCATCTTAACACCATCAATCATTACTCGTCCATTCTTACAAGCGTCAGCAGCTATTGTGCGAGTCTTGAAAATACGAGCAGCCCAAAGGAACTTATCTAATCTTGCTTCTGCCATAATCCATCAAATTAATTGTACTAAAAACGCTGAGCTACTATCTCACAGATATTAACTACCGTCATCATAGCTTTTTCCATACTTTGTACAGGACAAAACTCATGAGGTCCATGGAAATTGATACCACCTGCAAAGATATTGGGACAAGGAAGACCCATGAAAGACAATTGAGCGCCATCTGTACCACCTCTGATTGCACGGACACGAGGTTCAACGCCTGTACGTGCAATAGCTTCTTTGGCAATATCAATAATATACATCTTCGGCTCTACCTTTTCACGCATATTATAATATTGGTCTTGAAGATTCAATTCCACAACACCTTCACCATATTTCTCATTCAAAGATGCAACGACAGACTTAATCGTTGACTTACGTTCTCCGAACCTCTTTCTGTCATGATCACGAATAATATACGATAATGATGCTTCTTCACAATTACCGGAAATACAAGTTAAGTGGAAGAATCCTTCATATCCTTCAGTCTTTTCTGGAGTTTCTGATTCAGGCATCAAACCAACGAGTTCAGCAGCAATGCGACCAGCATTAATCATCTTACCTTTAGCATAACCAGGATGCACACTGCAACCGTTTATCTTCACCTTAGCTGAAGCAGCATTGAAATTCTCAAATTCTATCTCACCGACCTCACTACCATCCATAGTGTAAGCAAAGTCGCAACCAAACCTCTTTACTTCAAAGTTATGCGCACCTTGGCCTATCTCTTCGTCAGGGTTGAATGCGATATGAACATCGCCATGCTCTATCTCAGGATGAATGATAAGATATTCACATGCAGAAACAATTTCTGCTATACCAGCTTTATCATCCGCACCAAGCAATGTATGGCCATCAGTCACAATTAAATCTTCACCAACATGGTTAAGTAATTCGGGAAATTTAGAAGGTGAAGAGAGAATTCCTTCACTCAATTCTATATCTAACCCATCATAATTCTGAATAATCCGAGTCTTTACATTAGCTCCGGAACAATCAGGGCTTGTATCAAGATGAGCAATAAAGCCAACAGTTGGCAATGTCTTGTTTGAATTACCTGGTAACGTAGCATACAAATAACACTTGTCATTCAATTCAACATTTTGAAGACCCAGTTCTTCAAGTTCTGACTTTAAGAACTTAGCCAACTCAAATTGCTTCTTGGTACTTGGAGTAGTTTCCGATTCCTCACTTGATTGAGTATCGAAACTTACATATTTTAAAAATCTATCAACTAATGTCATAAGAAAATGAAGAATGTAGCATGAAGATTGAAAAATTCATTATAGAATTCTATGCAAAATTACAACAAGTTACTCAAGCAGCAAAATAATGACAAACAAAAAAAAGGAAGTCCCCAGGG
>DEFM01000031.1:62006-96688 GCA_002350855.1 Prevotellaceae bacterium UBA2852 | reverse complement strand
TTCCTTCAATCTGAGATAGACGATTGGTTGAAGCATGGTGCCCAAAAGTCAGAAGAAGAGCTGCTGCAAGAAGCCAAGGCTTTTGTCTTGTCAAAGAAAGGGAAAGAAGTATGATGCAAGACTACGCAACCGATTTCTGGCGTGGAATGGAGGACTTGCATGAGTTCTCCTTCTACAGGAAACCCATTCAGAACATAGAACCATGTCGTGCTATCACAGTGGTTGATGTCTATCGTTATCTTGTCGGTCACTATGCCAAGTCTCAGACTGAGACACTTCGTTCAATGACGACACCGTCAGAAGCAAAGACGTTCAAGGCTGCTCACTTTGACTACTGTACCTTCTCGGGATTGTTTCGCAAACGAAACGAGAAGGAGTTGATTCTGCACTCAGGATTGATGTGCCTTGACTTTGACCATGTCGGAAATCCCGACAAGCTCAAAGAACAGCTTTTGAAGCACGATTACTTCGATACGGAACTGATGTTCACAAGTCCCTCTGGCGATGGCGTGAAGTGGATTATCCCCATCGACTTGAAAGGCTGGGAGCATTCCCGCTACTTTAAGGCTGTAGCTAACTGCATTAAGTCAACAGGATTACCGCCTGTGGACAAATCGGGAAGCGATGTGGCACGTTCCTGTTTCCTTCCCTATGACCCACAGGCATACATTAACCCTAAATACTCGGAATATGTCAAAGAAAATCTTTTCCGCCCCAGATTGGGAGAGTGTCCCTTCTAAAAAGAACTCCCCTGACAAGTCGTCTCCTATTTCCAGTTACAGCTCTTCATCTGACGTACAGTCACGAGTAGAGGAAATAATCTCTGAGATAGAGTCTAGGGGACTTGACATCGCACACAGTTACGACGAATGGGTAAAACTGGGATTTGCTCTAGCCTCAGAATTTAAAGAAATGGGAAGAGAGTACTTCCACAGGCTCAGCAGATTGCACCCTGACTATGAATTCAATACCACTGATAAGCAGTACAACAACTGCCTAAACAGTAAAGGAAGTGGAGTGGTGTTCTATAAAGTAAAGTGATAATAATTAATGATTTATTTCTCGATTCAAGGAAAAGTCGTACCTTTGTGGTATAAATCAGACGAAAAGATGGATAAACTGACAATATACCGCAAGCCGATAGATGTTGTGCTCATGTTCAAAGTCATATTCCTTCAACGTTACTATGGCTTGGGTGACCACCAGATTCAGTATTAGATAATCGACCGCACCAGTTTCCGCCAGTTCCTTGGGAGGGTGAAATTCCCAAAGTAATTATTCTAACGGAACGGCTTCCACACGAATTTATGAATTAATAGATATTACCAAAAACTAATAACTCAATGAAAATTTTCAATTTCCTCTTCATTGCAGTGATGATGCTCCTGCCTTCCAACATGAACGCACAACGAATCCAGCAGACATTGGGGCGTGGTGTGGTAGCAGTGAAACGTAGTGGTACAAGCCGTACGGCTGATGGTGGCAGTGGAGCCTTAATCTCATGGCGAAAACTGGCACAAGAACCAGAAGGTACAACGTATAACCTTTACCAGCGTAAAGCCGGCAGTGAGAATTATACAAAGGTCAACTCCACTCCCTTAACCAAAACCAATTATTCACCATCAACGTTGACTGCGAACACAGAATTTGCTGTAAGCGCAATTATCAATGGGGTGGAAGGCGAAATCAGTGCTCCTTTCCTTTATAAATCCTATCCCTGGGACAATGTGTGGTTTGACTTTGACTTCGACAACACAGTCATCAAGCGCGATGAGTACCGCACCAAATACGTTTGGCCTATGGACTTGGACGGCAATGGCGAAGTGGATGCCGTAGTGGTTGACCGCCTGTTTGCTGGTGCAGTCAGTTCTGACGAGACCGAACAAGAAGAGAATACCGCCACAACAAGTCACAAGATTCAGGCTTACCGTCTAGACGGCACTCTCCTGTGGACCGTGGATATGGGACCGAACGTGAACATCTGTGCTGGTCAGAACGACATGGTTGTGGCCTACGACATTAATTGCGATGGACGCTGTGAGGTGATGGTTCGTTCCAGCGACGGCACTCGTTTCTGGGATAAGGCCAACGAGACATGGGGAAAATACGCCATGGGAAGTTCGAAGGCAGATGTGGATGGCGACGGTATTGTTGACTACAGGACTCAGTCGAAGCGCAACCGTCCATTCTATGTGTCGGTCATTGATGGTGCGACAGGAGAGGAACTGGCATGCAGCGAACTGGACTACAGCAAGGTGAAGGACGGCAGTGACTCCTACACTCGTGACAACCGAAGCGACTATATGAGCGACAGTTATTCTGCGATGGACGGACATTTCTCTATCTGTTACCTTGATGGCGTGCATCCGTCATTGGTGATGGAGTGTCTCGACCGCGATAACAACAAGACCCATCATAATTATGTGTTTTCCTGGGATTTCGACTGGACTGCTGGTGTGGCGTCCAACTGGCATCAGAGTGCCACATGGAGCCGTAACGACAAACGTCCTTGGCCAGCCGAGTTTCATCAACTGCGAGTTGCGGATGTTGATGGTGACGGACGTGACGAGATGTTGCAGGGAGGCTACAGTATTAACCCATTGACAGGATGGTTCAAGAGTCCAGGCATTGGACATGGCGACCGTTTCATCGTGAGCGATATCAATCCGGAACGGCCTGGCATGGAAGTCTTTGCCATTCAACAAAGTGCGTTGCTTGGTCAACTCATTTACGACCCGGCAACTGGCGAGCGTATCAAGGAATGGTACCTGCCCAGCGTCTATGACGTGGGGCGTGGTTCATGCATGGATATAGACCCTGGACACATAGGCTATGAAATATATAGTTTCACAGATGACTATATCTACGACTGTCAGGGTGACGGAACGGGTGAAACCCGTTCTCAATGGGGCATCTCAACGTGTTTTGAAGGATGCTGGTGGAATGGTGATCTATTGCGTGAAGAATTGTCTTCTCCTGGTGGTAAAGGCTGGGGCACCAACCTGATGGTGACAACGGTAAGAGGTAAATCGCGCCTTATCGAGTTCTCACGCGAAGCCAATTGGGGCGCAATGGCAGCAACAGGCACAAGACCTGCTTTCATGGGTGACATCATTGGTGACTGGCGTGAAGAAGTGATACTAGCCAAGCAAAGCGATGACCACAGCACGGGAATCGTGGGGTACAGTACCAACCTAACTACCAACTTCAGTATCTACTGCTTGCAACAAGACCCGCACTATCGCGGCGACTGTACCACTCGTGGCTACTACCAGCACCCCAACACCAGTTTCTATCTGGGCGCGGGGATGCCGCTGCCACCGTTGCCACCAGTAATGGTAACCAACTTACGCTACGCCAATGGTGTTTGGAGTGACGGAAGCAATGGTTTTATATCTTACGACCAGAAGCAAAAGCTCTCGTTCGCTAACGGACAAAGCGTCATCTTCGACCTTACTGGCGATAATACGTCCGTTGTGGAGATGAAAGGCGATGTACAGCCAAAAGCCACTTATCTGATGAATCCCAAAGGCAAGGACTACACCTTCAGCGGCAACCTTGGTGGAACGGGAGATGTATTCAAATCCCAGTCAGGTACAGCCACCTTCAACGGCAACTTCACCACCACGGGCAAGACGATTGTCAGCGAAGGAACTCTTGCTTTGAATGGAACAATGGAAGGACCGTTGGAACTGCGAGCCAAAGGAACTCTGGCAGGAAATGCTGTACTCAATGGTGTTGTGACCTTTGAAGGAGGACTCAATCATGAGGGATGCCGTCTCTCACCGGGAACGCCAGACAAACCGTTTGGCTTGATTACCTCAAATCAAGACCTGACACTTACAGGTGGCGTATATGTGGAATTGAACCTGCAGACGGAGGGTGAGGTAAAATGCGACCTTGTTCAGGTCAATGGAAACCTTTCCCTGAACAAAACGAACACTTTGACCATTGTTCTTGCAGAGACAAAGCCCTTGGCTGGTGAATATGTGATGATGGAATGCACAGGTACACTTTCCGCCGATGCGAAAAACATCCAAGTGCGTGGTCTGGTGGGGCTGAACTATGTGGTAGAAGTGCGCGAAAAGCAGATTGTGCTTGTGATTCGCGACATGCGTGAACCTGCTAAAGATGTACTTTGGACTGGTGCGGAAAATAGCAACTGGGACTATCAGACAGCCAATTTCTCCTTGAACGACATAGCTGTGGCTTTTGTGACCAACGATGAAATCATCTTCCCCGAGGAAGCTGCACAGCGTACTGTGAACCTGACCGACAAGATGGTGACAGGCGGCGTGCGCTTCACACATGACAGTGGCAAATACACCTTCAATGGCGATGGTGGCTTCAGTGGCAAGGGCGATTTGGTGATGGACGGTGCAGGAACATTGGTGCTCAATGCCACTAAGAGCGACTATACAGGAAAGACCATTCTAAACCGTGGTACAGTGACTGTGAAGAATCTGGAGAACAAAGGTGTTGAGAGTTGTTTCGGTGCTGGAACTACCATAGAGATAGGAAAGGCTACCCTGAATGTGAACCACACCAATGCGGCATCCGACCGCAGTGTGGTGCTGACAGACTCAGCTGCCATAAACATACCTGCCAATAGCACAACTACGTTGCAGTCAGCACTGACAGGAAAGGGTGTGTTGGTGAAGAAGGGGGCTGGCCAACTGAACTTGAACTACGGTGGCAACAACGGATATGCAGGAACAGTCCTTGAAGGCGGTACGCTCTCACAGGGTGCATGGAACGCCACTTTAGGAAAGGCTGGCTCCAAGATAGACGTAACTGGAAATGCCACTATCAGGATGTTCAACAACAACTCCACCAGTGCTGTACCAGCCCTCAACAACGCCATTACCGTGCAGAAAGGGAAGACGCTCACTATCAGTACAGGACAACGTTGCAAGGTGCAAGGTTCGCTCTCTGGTGAAGGCACTGTGAAAATCAGTTTCCCATATGTACGCGGAGACTTTGAGACCAATCTCACCAACTTCGAGGGAACCTTGAATCCCACTGGCGGACAATTCCGACTGACTTCGGGCATGAACATGCAGAAGGGTACTTTCATGCTTGGAGAAGGAGTTTACGCAGTGGGTGTGAAAAGTCAGAGCGCATCGGAAACGAGTCTGACACACAAGATTGGTGCGCTCAGCAGCACTGCCGCTGATGCCCAACTCGGAACAAGCACATGGAATGTCGGTTACCTCGGAACGAACACCACATTCGCAGGCATCATCGGTCAGAACGCCACCTTGAACAAATACGGGGAGGGAACACTTTCGCTTACAGGGAAAAGTACAGGTAGAATCAACGTCTATGAGGGTGCAGTCAGCCTTGATAACAACACATCCACCACGTCGGCTTTGGTGACTGCCGCCAATGGAGGAATGGTGGTGGGAACAGGTACAACCGCCAATGTTACGGTCAACAAGGGAGGTACAGTCGGGGCAGGAAAGGCCAACAGCATAACTGTAGGCACACTCAACATCACTGGCAATCTCAATGTGCAAAATGGTGGAACCATCCGTGTGCGCGGTCGCAGTGCCCGCAGTGTGGATGATTTCAATGTGGCAGGAAAAGTTACCCTCAACAATCCTTTATTCCGCATGGAACGCCTTTCTGATGATTGGGCTACAGACACCGACTACAAGATCTTTACAGGAACAGGTACCATTACCATCATAGGAACTCCGACCTTTGAGCCCACAGTGCCTATGGAAGGCTATCTCTGGGACTACAGCGCACTGGCTTCCGATGGTATCCTCCGAGTGGTGGCAGATCCGACAGGCATTGAAGAGATTACGGAAGAAGAGTTGAGGAACATGGATGTTTATGACCTTAACGGCAGGAAACAGTCTGCTGTAAATTTCAAGAAAGGAATTTATATCATCAACGGTAAAAAGTATCTCGTAAAATAAAAGCATCATGATAAGACCGGTAAAGACTGTATTCGTTGCCATGCTGGCATTGGTCCTGGCATTGGACGCCGGAGCTGTGGAGCGCAAGAAACTCAATTTCAACGCTGATTGGCTGTTGTGTGTAGGCGATGAGCCAGAAGCCACCAAGTCCACTTTCAACGACAACCAATGGAAACGGGTGACGCTACCATACGCCTTTAACGGTGACGAGGCTTTCCGCAAGGACATCGTCGATCTGACCGACACCATCTGTTGGTATCGCAAGCACTTCAAATTGCCCAAGGAAGACTTGCAAGGCAAAGTGTTCATTGAGTTTGAAGGTGTGCGCCAAGGGGCAGACTTCTACCTGAACGGCCATCACTTAGGCTTCAGCGATAATGGTGTGATGGCCTGTGGCTTCGACTTGACACCATACATCAAGGAGGGTGAGAATGTGCTGGCTGTGCGTTGCGACAACAGTTGGACGTACCGCTCCCGCGAGTATGACAGCCGCTACCAGTGGAACGACCGCAATTTCAATGCCAACTACGGAGGCATCCCCAAGAATGTCTATTTGCACATCACTGACAAACTCTACCAGACGTTGCCGCTTTACTCGAATCTCGGCACAACAGGTACCTACGTCTATGCCACAGACTTTGGTTATTCATGGCCTCGTCATTTGAACAAGCGTGTGGCGACAATCCATGCTGAGAGCCAAGTGAAGAACGATGACAGCAAGCCTCGCACCTTCCGCATGACGATGTGCTTGCGCGACCGTGAAGGCAAGATGCAATTCTATACTGAGTCAGAAGTCGTCACCCTGCAACCTGGCGAGACCACCACTCTGCATGCCGCCAACACGACTACAGGCGATTTGCACCTGTGGTCATGGGGGTATGGCTACCTCTACACTGTCGAGACTTCATTGGAGGAGAATGATGAGTCTTTTGACCAAGTGATAACTCGCACAGGTTTTCGCAAAACAGAGTTCAAGGATGGCAAGATATGGCTCAACGACCGTGTGCTGATGGTGCATGGCTATGCCCAGCGCACTTCCAATGAATGGCCTGGAGTGGGCCTCTCCGTTCCCGCCTGGCTCAGCGACTACTCCAATGGTTTGATGGTGGAGTCGGGTGCCAACATGGTGCGGTGGATGCACGTCACCCCCTGGAAACAGGACATCGAGTCGTGCGACCGCGTTGGACTGCCTCAAGCCATGCCTGCAGGTGACGCGGAAAAAGATGTGGATGGTGCACGTTGGGAGCAACGAAAGGCCCTGATGCGCGATGCCATCATCTACAACCGCAACAACCCATCCATCCTCTTCTATGAGAGTGGAAACGAGAGTGTCAGCCGTGATCATATCATGGAAATGAAGGCCATCCGCGACCAGTATGACCCTCACGGAGGACGCGCTGTCGGCAGTCGCGAGATGCTCGACATCGACGAGTCGGAGTATGGTGGTGAGATGCTCTATATCAATAAGTCGAAGAAGCATCCTATGTGGGCGATGGAATACTGTCGTGACGAGGGGTTGCGCAAGTACTGGGACGAGCAGAGTTATCCCTACCACAAGGAGGGCGACGGTCCTCTCTATCGCAATCAGCCAGCACGGGAGTACAATCACAATATGGACCAGTTTGCCGTTGAGATGGTTCGTCGCTGGTATGACTACTGGCGTGAGCGTCCAGGTACAGGCACACGCGTTTCATCGGGTGGTGTGAAGATTGTGTTCTCCGATACCAATACCCACCACCGAGGTGAGTCGAACTACCGCACAAGTGGCGTCACCGATGCTATGCGTATTCCAAAAGATGCTTTCTTCGTGCATCAGGTGATGTGGAACGGCTGGGTGGAGCCAGAGACTCCAAAAACCTATATCATCGGTCATTGGAACTATGATGCGTCTGTTGTCAAACCTGTGTATGTGGTTTCCACTGCCGATGCCGTGGAACTGTTCCTGAATGGACGTTCATTGGGCAAGGGCAAACAGCGTTACCGTTACCTTTTCACATTCGAGAATGTTCCTTTTGAACCTGGGACCCTTGAAGCCGTTGCTTCTGATGGCAGTCGTTACAAACTTGAAACAGCAGGTGAACCCTATCAATTGAAACTCACGGCAATGGAGAACCCCGAGGGCACGAAGGCCGATGGCGCTGATATGGTGCTGTTTCAGGTGGAGGTGTTGGATAAGCAGGGCAGGCGTTGCCCACTCGATGACCGGATGGTCAATTTCGAGTTGAAGGGCGAGGCGCAGTGGGTTGGCGGTATTGCCGTGCGCAACAACCAGTCGCTCCAGCGGCCCGACGACAATCGTCCGGAAGGGCTCCTCGATGCGGCTGCCACGAAGAACATCTCTGACAACTATGTGGGTGCGACATCTCTTCCTGTGGAATGTGGTGTGAACCGTGTCTTGGTCCGCACAACCACCAAGGCTGGAGTCATTCGTCTTACAGCCCAAGCCGAAGGACTGACGAAGGCTGAGATAAAAGTGAAAACGAAAAGAGTGAAAAGTGATGATCTCCTTCTACAACTCTCGCTGAAGGGTAGTTTGGTACGTGGGGAAACTCCTCTTACCCCTTCCTATACAGAACTGGCAAGCGGGGTGAAAATAGTTTCAGCCAAGGCTGGTTATGACTCAGACCATGCTTCCCGCAGTTTCGATGACAACGAACTCTCGGAATGGAAGAACGACGGTCGTCTTTCCACGGCTTGGATTACCTACAAACTGGAGCGTGAGGCTGTCGTCGATGACATCTGCATGAAGCTCACAGGATGGCGATTGCGCAGTTATCCCCTTGAGATTTATGCCGGCCAGACACTCATTTGGAGTGGAGAAACAGAGCGCAGCCTTGGTTATGTCCATCTGAAACCCATCCAACGAATAACAACCGACGAAATCACTGTCCGTTTGAAGGGTGCAGGTAAAGATGAAGATGCCTTTGGCGGTATTGTGGAAGTCACTGAACCCGCAGCAGGAGAACTCGACCTCTTCAAGGCTAAACAGGGCGGCGATACCAAAAACGAGCTCCGCATCGTAGAGATAGAATTCTTAGAAACACTATAGAATATTAAGGGGTATTCGTCGGAAATACCAAAAGCGCTTTTTTGCGGTTGTCAAAACTACAGAGGGGGTAATACTGGCGGATACCATCAAATAACCTTAAAATGTCGGAGGGCATTCATGATGCCGTCCTCATCAACCGAACTGGTGACGTAGTCGGCCAGGCGTTTCAAGTCGTCTATGGCATTGCCCATAGCAATGCCAACACCAGCCTGAAGAATCATCGTAGTATCGTTGCCTCCATCGCCAAAGGCTATGGTATGGGCTGGGGCGAAACCTTCATGACGAGCCATGGCGAGGATGCCCTTGCCCTTGTCGGCCCCGTTAGCGGTGATGTCGGTGAATTCCGGATGCCAGCGGCCTGACACGCACTGAGGCAAACGAGACATCAATTCCAATTCATATTCGGCTGGAAAAAAAGGAGTCAGTTGCAGAATGTCCTGCTGCAACACATCGTCCAATGGCGCGGCCTGACCAAGATTCTTCACGGCCAGCATCTGGCGGAAAATGCGGTCCACATCGCCCGTGGGGTCGAGCACTGCCACGTCGCGACGACCGACGACAATAAGGCTGTATCCCTTCGCTTTCGCGTCTTCCACACAGGTCATCACGTCCTCCTTGACAATAGGTTGGCAACTGACGAGTTCGTTGCCCACATAGCACAGCGCACCGTTGGTGGTGATGTAGCCGTCGATGAGATGCTCAATGGCTCCGAGGTTGGTAATGATAAGCGGCGGACGACCGGTCGCGATATACACCCGCGAGCCGTTGGCCTTCGCTTGTGTCAACGCGTGAACGGTGGAAGGCGGAATCTCGTGGGTCTTGAAACTCACGAGCGTGCCGTCAATGTCGAAGAATAAAGCGTATCTCTGATTCATAACTGGATGCAAAGGTAAGAAAAAAACGCGATTTCTGACCAAGCCTATTTGCTATGTGGTGAACGAGGCGATGCAGACCGACTTGTATTTGAAGGTTTGCAGGATCCTTCATGGATTAACCGACCTGTCAAGAAATGGATAGAGGCATCTGGTATCACGAAACACATAACCTTCCACTGTTTCCGCTATGCCCATGCCAAACATTATCCTGGTAATAGGTTCAAACGGTCGTTGAGCAAATAGTCCTCGCGCGCATACGTATATAATGATGAGCAGGTGTTTCCAAATTGGAGATGCCTGCTTTTGATTGACCATTTGTCCGAGACTTACCAAATTCTTTGGATAGTGTCAGACAAATGCTTTTGGCTTATTGAGTACTTAACTATTATTTCCGTCCAACAACATCATACCTTTTATTGTCAGCAAATAACGTTGACGAGGATGATGGGGATTGGCAGGATACTTCATACACACAAATCCTTCTCTTATTGCTGGTGTGAGAGAATAATCCATAAAGTTCGGACGATTCTTCAAACCTACGGCTTCCATCATACTCTTCACACTCATTTCTTCTTTACCGATTGCCAATACCAAACGCGTTACATTCTCTGAAGATGGTTGTATGTCGATTGAACTTGTACGGGTACTTGTATGGGTACTTGTATGGGTGTTATTCTCGTCATCCTTATACCCAATCAGCATATATCGATTCTTACTGTAACAATCAGCTTCTCTATATCATATTGACTGAGAGAGGTCTCTTGGGGGTTCTCGCAATTTGCGATAGCCTCGTCAGGGTTGTGGCATTTTGCGACAACCTTTTTTCGTTTCGTCCTCGTTCTTCTTGCTTTTCTTTGCCATATATTCTTATAACGTTTTTGATTTCTGCTCTATTGCTCAATTCAGCATCTTCTCTCTTCCTTCAGACATCTTAAATGTGATATCAATTTCGCATCTGCAGGCAGCCACTTTACACTATTCAACTCATCCTTAGTGAGCCAGTTGGCTGCAGTATTGGAAATTGATACACCGATGTTCAGTAAGATAGAACGCGGTGACAGAAGAGCAAAGCGTGAACAAGTCATCAAACTTGCGGAATATCTTCATCAGGATGAAAAGGAAATGCTGACTTTATGGTTGGCAGACAAGTTCATTAATGCTGTTGAGGATGAGCAAGAACGTGAATTGTGTAACGATGCTATCATTATTGCGCAGAAAAAAATAAGAGCAATGTAATCATGGAGCAGGCATCTTCCTCTTCCATGTACAACCAGCCCAAATCAAGAAAATGTGGTAAAGGAAAGTAACATACTACACATATTTATAATAAAAAGCCGTGTAACTTAAATGAGTTATGCGGTTTTTTTGTACCTTTGCCAATAAACCATAAAATACACAAAACTATGAACATAGGTGATATGGCGCCTGAAGTATTGGGGCGCGACGAACAAGGAAGAGAGATTAAACTGAGTGACTTCAAGGGAAGGAAACTGGTTCTTTACTTCTACCCCAAAGACAACACAAGTGGGTGCACTGCAGAAGCTTGTTCTCTGCGTGACCGCCATAACGACCTGCAGCAGGCTGGTTATGAAGTTGTTGGAGTGAGCAAGGATTCTGCTGCTTCTCATATCAAATTCAAGGAGAAGTATCAGTTGCCTTTTCCTCTTATTGCGGATGTAGATCATACTCTGCTTGAGGCAATGGGTGCATGGGGTGAGAAGAATATGTACGGCAAGAAGACTATGGGTACGATTCGCACCACATTCATTATTGATGAGAACGGACGTATAGAAAAGATTTTTGCCGGCAAGCAGGTCAAGACCAAGGAACACGGTGAACAGATATTAGGATAAAAAATACAGGACAATGAATATATTTCAGAGTATAAGCAAGTGGCTGGCAGCTAATGCATCATTGGCTGTGATAGCAGTGGCCGTGTTCACATTCTTCGTTCCTGATGCGTTTAATTGGGTTCGTGGCAATACTCAGACGGTGATACTGGGTATTATCATGCTGACAATGGGTCTTACACTGACCACTGACGATTTTCGTGTGCTTGCACGTAGACCTTTAGACATCTTCATTGGTGCATGTGCACAGTTCATCATCATGCCATGTGTAGCCTATTTGCTTGTAAAAGTGTTTGGACTTGACCCTGCACTTGCATTGGGTATCTTACTTGTAGGATGTTGCCCTGGTGGAGTGTCAAGCAATATCATGTCATACCTTTGCCATGGTGACGTGGCGTTCTCTGTAGGAATGACATGTGCCTCCACCCTACTCGCACCGATAATGACTCCTCTGCTCATGCAATTGACAGCAGGCGAGATTATTGAAATAGATGCTGTTGGAATGTTTATCAACATTCTGATAGTTACGGTAATTCCAGTTGGCTTAGGTTGTTTCCTCAACTACGTTTACTCTAAACGCGAGAGTTTCCCTACCATCCAGTCTCTTATGCCTGGGCTTAGTGTAACTTGTCTGGCCTGCATTGTAGGAGGTGTGATTTCAACAGTGCACGACGACCTTGTTGCACGTGGCCTGACACTCTTCCTCTGGACCTTTGCTGTGGTATTCTGCCACAACACACTGGGATATATTCTTGGTTGGATGGCTGGTTGGCTCGCAAAGTTCAACACGGCAAAGAAACGTACGATTTCCATTGAAGTCGGAATGCAGAATGCCGGACTTGCCACAGTTCTGGCAGGTACATTCTTCGCAGCCCAGCCTTTGGCAGTATTGCCTTGCGCCATATCTTGTGCATGGCACAGTATCAGCGGAACAATCCTGGCAGGGCTGTTCTTGAGAATGGATAAAACGGAAAAGAATAACAATTAACACTCTTCAACCATGAGAACTAGACTTCTACTGCTTATCGTTGCATTCCTTTCCTGGGCAGGAATGAGCAATGCACAGAATGAGGATAAGGACAAGCCTCTTTTGACGCTGGCATGTATATCTGACATTCACACAGAGCGCTCACTTATCGAGAATATCGATGATATTGCCCTGCGCGGTTCGTTCACCAGAACTATCAGCATTATTAAGCGCGATGAGAAAATCGATGCAATGCTTCTTGGAGGCGACTGCACCAGCGATGCCACTATTCCCTACGCCAACTGGGAAAAGGTGCGTACGCTGATTGCCAAACGTTCACGTCTGGCCTTTCCATCAACAACATCCACTCCTGTGCTATATGTGACAGGTAATCACGACTACGAAGTAGCTAATTGGGACAATATACCCAAGCCATACAACGCAGGTGATTATTATTCTTACCCTATGAAGCAGGACATCGGGGAACTGGCAGAAAGTGAAGCTTTCTATGAAGATGCAGACAATGGAGAACTGGGCACCATGACTCTCTTGGCTGCCTACCACTATGTAATCAACGGTTTTGACTTCGTTATTCTTAACTGCGGCAAGAATTTTTTCCAAAATGCATGGAACTACGTCTATTCAGAAGAATCAGTGAAATGGGTTGCTGACAAACTGGCGGAGATATACGACGGGCATCCGAATAAAGTAGTTTTCTTTGCGCTCCACGTTCCTTTTGCGGACTCCAACAGCATTCGTGAGCCATCTAAAGGAATGGCTTCTTCTCCAGGCGAAAAACTCCTGAAGCAGACATTATGCAAATATCCTAACCTCATTATGCTCTACGGTCACGACCACGGAGGAGATAAGGCCTATACCCGTGTCAAGACTTCGCAGCGTGTGACTCGCTACAACACCACTGGACAGGTAATCGCAACAACCGACGACACTCATGTAGATGTCATGCCTGAAGGAGTAGAAGATGAGGATGAGTCTGACAAGAAGAATATCAACTGGAACATTCACAGTGAGGCTTCAGGTGAATATCTTGGATTTAATTCCGTTAACTTGGGAATGGTAGCAGACCCGACATTAGTTACAATAGAGGTAACCAACGCTGATAATTATGCTTTTGCCTTAAAAGTGAGCGGGAGCGCTTCTGAGGCTAACGGCAACTATGTAATCTCCAGTTCCAACGGACGTTTCTCTGCAAACACCAACAACTACCCAACCTATTTCTATAAGGTTACAGAACGAACAGACACAAGCATCACAGCAATAAAGACTGACGAGCTGAAAGAAGGCGAGTCATATCTGATTGTCGCTGAGAATGCCAAGGACCGCACCAAACTCTATGCCCTAACAAATGAAGGTTATCCCGCAACCAACAGCAACCGACTGGTGGGTTTGCTGGTAGAGCCAGTTGATGGAATAATCACAATCAGTGCAAGTCAGACCAATGCTCTTTGGAAATTACAAGTTGCCAAGACAGAGACTGAAGGCGATCCAAGTTTCTTCTCTGCTTTCATGGGATCGATGCGTTACTACTACAACACCATTGACCCAGGTGATATGCCTGTAGAAACTCCAAACATCGTTCAGGCACTCATGGTATATGTCTATCCGGATCGTGTTGAGCTGCACATGAAGAACTATAACCGTTCAGGTACTATCAACGGTATAACAGTGAACAAAAACCTTGCTCCATATATCTCTTACCGTAAGGTGGAAATACCAGAACCCACTGCTATACAAGGAACCTTCTTAAAGGATATGCATGTAGAGACTGCAGAAATCTATGACCTGTCTGGCAGAAAAGTGAACCATGCCACCAAAGGACTCTATATTACCAAAGGGCAGAAAGTAATAGTTAAATAAAGCAAGAAGAATTATTCAGGATCATTCGTCAAACTCTAATTTGCTTACATGCGGAGCGAGACGGGAAAGATCGGGCAGTTGCATATAGTCTCCGTAGATGTGACGGAGATGAGCATCATAGTTGAAGGGCACGGGAAATTCGTGTCCTTCAAATTTATGTTTAGCCAGAGGGAAAATCTCGCTGGCATAGCGGGGATTATGGAAAGGGATGCCCATACCTGATGTAATAACCTTTGCAGGCAAAAGTCTGCATATGAATCTCAGGCATGGAAAAACAAAATTATTGTTGAATTTGAATATGCGTCGTACAGCCTTTATACTTCTCTGGTCATCTGTGCTTGTCCGCCATATCTTATACATATGTCCAACCGTGGTTTCAGTCAGTTTATGCAACCATAGCGGATGACGTTCCATAGGGAATATATCAATATAGATTCCCTGCTCCTTCCACATGCGGTCATAATTGGTTTCCTCCCTCATGCGTGAGCGGCGGTCTCGTATCTTGGCATAGAAAAAGAAATAATTGGGATCGGTTTCACTGTTCTGGAGAGCAAGCCAATCAGGAAGTTCAGCAGGCAGTATTTTCATCAATTTGAGATAGTCCTTGCGAAGCATCTCTATATCCAGGTCGTCGTCCCAAGGAATAAAACCTCCATGCCTTACAGCACCTATAAGCGTACCGCTGCTTAGCCAATAATTAATGTGGTGCTTACGGCAGATTCTATCGACCTCAATCAGAATCTCCAGCATCCGCATCTGCTGACGGCGAAGGAGTGAACCATCAGGATTGAATCGTTTTCGCAGTTCTTCGTTATTCATCCTGTGAATTGCTTATTCCGTATTTCGGCTCCACGCCTGCATTGATTGTATCAAACACTTCTTTCATCACAACCTTGGTAGGCTTATTTTGATATTCCTCTGCAGTAATAGGGTCGTGAACGCACAATGACAGTTTTCCGAAACTCATGCTTCGTGCCTTACGGGAAAAACAGTCAAACGAGCCGTTGATGGTTATCGGAACTATCGGCAGTGCAATTTCGTTGGCAAGCATAAATGCTCCACGTTTGAATTCACCCATCTTTCCATCGTAGGTACGTGTGCCTTCGGGGAAAATCACCATAGACATTCCTCCCTTAAGAGTTTGTCTCGACTGTTCGACTGCCTTCTGAATAGCGGAACGCGAATCACCTACGAATATCTGATTGGTACATGCACAAGCAAAGCCAATGAATGGCATCTTGCGAAGATATTCCTTCATCATCCACTTGAAATTATGTCCCAGATAGCCATAGATGATGAATATGTCTAAATATCCCTGATGGTTGGCAAGAAACACATAGGACTGATTCTTGTCGAGTTTCTCTCTTCCTTCAACATGAACAGGAAGAAGGAATATGAAACATGTAAACCGTCCCCAACACTTGCAGGCGTAATAGTCAACCACGTCCTTATCACCAAACAGTGCAGCAAGACTTACCGTAAGCGATGTCAGAATTGTTGATACCAAGAATAGCGGCAATGCTATAACAAAGGAATATAGTTTATACAGGAACCACAACATGGGATTATTACATTTTTACGATTTACAATTATTATCTATTACCTTTTCTCAGGGTTATCACAGTCAATTCGGGCCATGCGCCAAAGCGGAAGGGGAACATCACTCCACCTATACCCTCATTGACATTCAGCACTTGTGAACATTCAGTGTATATTCCGCTCCATTCTTTGTATCTGAGAGCGACGGGTGACCATCCAAAGACCTTGAACTGACCTGCATGAGTGTGTCCTGCGAGTGAGAGGTCAATGCGCGTCTCAGGCAACACATTGCGTCTCCAGTGTGTAGGGTCATGAGTCAGTAGAATGGAGAAAGTGTGACCGGCAGGAGTTTTAGCATTCTTATTGCGCATCACTCCTTGAAGTCCTTTGCAGGCTTTTGGCAAATCTCCTAATGACGGGAACGGGAATTCACCATCATTTTCCACACCGATTATCGCTATTGAGTCATTCCCTCTATGCAGCACTCTGTTTTCGTTCAGGAGCAGTTGCCATCCGTAGCTGCGCTCACGTCTCTGCAGTTCTGCAATGTCGGCACGCACCATCTCCGGTGTCAGTGTCTTGATGTACATGCTGTAGTCGTGATTGCCCATTATCGCAAATACTCCGTCGGGGGCTTGCAGCTTAGAGAGGTTGCGTCGATAGCCGTCGGTTTCACGTGCCTGATAGTTCACCAAATCACCTGTAAACACTATGGCATCGCATTTCTGGCTGTTTATGAGGTCGACAATCGCTTCCACGTCCTGCTGGTGATTATCACCATAAGTTCCGAGATGCATGTCGGAGAACTGCAGTATGCGGTAGCCGTCGAAGGCTTTGGGAAGGTTGTCGAATACCAGTGTCTGCTCTTTCACTATGTAATGGCTGCGTCCGATGAAGTAGCCATAGAGAAGGACTATCACCGAGAATAGAGCGATGGTCATAGCGAATATGCGTACTATGCGGCGGTAAAGTCCTTTGCCTATCATTGCAATCAGGTCGAAGACCGTGAACAGGAATCGTGGCACGGTCACGAGCAGGAAGATGATCATGAACCTTCCTACTGTCACCTGATGTTCTGCCGTCATGTCATCCATGCGCAGTACGAGCAGCATATATACTAACAGCAGTATGGATGGCAGGAACGTTAGCAGGCGCAGATACCAGCGCGATGTCCAACGTCTGACATACGCATAATACATGTACACGTCAGGAACGACAAGCAACACTATTAGTAATATGAGGATTCGGAATAACATAATTATCAATTCCCCACTTCCTTCACATACCCCCGGAGTTGTTCGGCAGGTAGTTCGCGTCGGCGGGCATAGTCCAGAAGTTGTTCTTCCGTTATGCTGCCCACGTCGAAGTAGCATGACTGCGGATGGGAGATCATCAGTCCGCTTACACTTGCATGGGGTTGCATCATACCGTGTTCGGTAAGGGAAACTCCAATCTGTCGGAAGTTGAGTATTTTGTCCAGCAGGAAATTCATCGACATGTCGGGCATTGAAGGATAACCTACTGCGGGACGTGTTCCGACGAACTGTTCGCTGTGCATTTGTTCTATAGTGAGGTCTTCTGCCGCAGCATAGCCCCATATTCGTTTTCTCACTTGCTCGTGCAGACATTCTGCGGCAGCCTCTGCCAGTCTGTCGGCAAGCGTTTGCGTGAGCAGTTTGTGATAGTCATCGCCTTCATTGACAGGAGAGCTAACCGAAGTGGCAAAGATTCCGATTCGGTCTTCCATGCCGTTGCCCCGTGGATGTATGAAGTCTGCAAGACAGCGGCAATAGCCGTCTGTTCCAGGAATCTGTTGGCGCAGCATCGGCAGCCGCACTTCCTTGTCGTTGTACAGCACCACTATGTCGTCGCCATCGCTGCAGGCAGGAAGGATTTCCACCACTGCCTTCATGCTCAGCCTAGTGCTTAGCAGGCCGAGCCATCGGCGGGTTTCGGTGTATAGTTGCACTGCCTCTCTCGCCTTTTCACGTTCCTCTAGCGGGAATGTTGCAATCCACTGATTGCGGCAGGCATCGCAGCCGTGTACTTTCACTATGTCGGCCATCCTTGCAGGCAGTCCCCACGCATGGAAGAAATATGCCCAGTTGATATAGTCAACAATGTCTGTGATTTTGTAGTTCAGGCGCATGAGAGAGTGTCTTTAGGTTGCAGGATTATCAGCCCGCATTGAAGCGCAGTTCCTTTCCTCTCACGCCGTCCACCACGATTCCATCGGCATAGGCAGTGGTTCCGTTGACGATGGTACGCGTCACTCTCCATTTGAAGAGGCGCTCGTCCATCGGTGTCCATCCGCACTTGGTGTAGTATTGTCCTGACTGCACTCTCCAGTTAGCTTCCGGATCTACAAGCACGAGGTCAGCATAGTAACCCTTACGGATGAATCCGCGGCGGTCGATTTTATACAGCAGAGCCGGATTGTGGCTCATGAGCTGCACTACTCGTTCTACGGGCAGGTAGCCTTGGTCGCTCAGTTCGAGCATTGATATCAACGAGAACTGTATCATTGGCATACCCGACATTGCCCTGAGCGCTCCGCCTACCTTCTCACGCAGCAGGTGTGGGGCGTGGTCGGTAGCTATGACATCAATCTGTCCTGTCATCAGGGCGTCACGCAGTGCCTCACGGTCTTCGATGGTCTTGACCGAAGGATTGCATTTTATCTTAGCGCCGAGGTGGTCATAGTCTTCGCTGGTGAACATGAGGTGAGGAATTGCCACTTCAGCTGTGATTCGCTTCTGTGTCACATCCATGTTGTCGTCAAACAGCTCCAGTTCTTTTGCTGTGGACACATGGGCTATATGCAGTCGCGCCCCGGTCAGCTGAGCCATCTTTACAGCACGCAGCGATGAGGAATAGCATGCCTCGGCACTGCGTATGCGGCTGTGATAGCGAACCGGGAAGTCGTTCTGGCCTTTATAGCGTTTGCGGAACTGCTCTATGTTCTGCTCAATAATCGCAGAATCCTCGCAGTGAGTCATAATCATCAGCGGTGATGTGCTGAAGATACGGTGGAGAGTCGGATCTCCGTCCACGAGCATATTGCCTGTGCTGCTGCCCATAAACACCTTAACAGCCGGTACCCTCGTCGGGTCAAGCTGTGGAAGCAGGTCTGAGTTGTCGTTGGTCGCACCGAAATGGAAGGAGTAGTTCACCCTGCTCTTTTCTGCGCCAAGACGGAATTTCTCCTCAAGAGCCTCTATCGTCGTGGTCTGCGGCACAGTGTTTGGCATGTCCATGAACGAAGTCACACCGCCTGCAGCCGCCGTACGGCTTTCGGTTGCGATATCAGCCTTGTGTGTCAGTCCTGGCTCACGGAAATGCACATGATCGTCAATCACGCCAGGCATGAGGAAAAGTCCTGTTGCATCAATCACGTTGTCGTACTTCGACGTGTCTGCCACAGGCTGCTTCAGCACCTCGGATATAAATTCTCCGTCAATGACTACGGCACCGAGCCATTGTTCCGATTCATTGACGATTGTAGCGTTATTTATTATTGTCAGCATGTTCATTGTCAGCATGTTCTATGTATTTTGGATATTTTCTGAACCATCCGTCCCAGCGCAGTCGCATCACTCCCCAGAAAGCCTCTGAAAAGATGCCGCCGCTCATCTTCGATGTGCCTTCCACTCTGTTCACAAACACCACTGGCACTTCCTTTATCTTGAAGCCGCACTTGTATGTGGTGAATTTCATCTCTATCTGGAAAGCATAGCCTTTGAAACGAACCTTGTCAAGCTCTATTGTCTCGAGCACTCTTCGCTTGTAGCATTTGAATCCGGCTGTAGTGTCCTTCACGCTGAATCCTGTAACCAATCTCACATACTTGGAGGCGAAGTACGACATCAGCACTCGTCCCATAGGCCAGTTCACCACATTCACTCCTGTGATATAGCGTGAGCCGATGGCGAGGTCATAGCCTTCATCCGCACAGGCGCTGTAGAGGCGTGGCAGGTCGGCAGGATTGTGCGAGAAGTCGGCATCCATCTCGAAGATGTAGTCGTATCCATGCTCAAGGCTCCACTTGAATCCGCAGATATATGCAGTACCGAGACCCAGCTTTCCACTTCGTTCCACAATAAACAGGCGGTCGGCGAACTCCTCCTGCATCAGACGTTTCACGATGGCTGCAGTCCCGTCGGGAGAGCCATCGTCGATAATAAGAATGTGGAAAACCTTATCGAGGGCAAAGACCGCCCTGATTATTTTTTCCACATTTTCCTTTTCATTATATGTTGGAATGATTACGATGCTGTCGCTTGTATTCATGTCTTTTAGGCGGTTGAACGTATTATTTATGCGAAGTTAATCATTTTTTTTCATACTTCTTATAATCCCCGCAGTTTTTTAATATTTTTTTTGAAGCAAAACTCAAAGACTCGTTTAATGTTTATCGTTTAATGTTTAACGATAGTACCGAATAATAAAAGAACTTAAAAACTCAAAAACTCAAAAACTCAAAAACTCAAAAACTTATACAATTTTCTTCCACATTGCTCGTTATTAACAATGTAGATATCAAAGAAAGAGACCTGCCTATGACAAACTTTACTCCCAAGAAAGACATTGTTCGCTCAGCCAAGCAAAGCGTAAAGCATCAAGTAGTTAATATCAAAGAGAGTTTGCACGCAAGTGCCGATGCTTTGTTTTTTGTCCGGATGTTTGCCCGCGCATATTGATTTGTGCCGTCTGTTTTGAACACTTCTGATTTACTTCGCCGCTTGTCCCGGCACCCCCAGGTTGAGCGGATAGTCGATTTCTTGCGTCGTGGCCGCAAGGGACCGTTGCTTTTGGGTGGACTTAGCGGTTCATCCTTTCCTCTTTATTTTGCTTCGCTCACCGAGCGCAAATGCAATTTCGCACCTCTCCTGTTCATTCTCGACGACAGCGACGAGGCAGGCTATTTCTATCACGACCTCGTGCAGATGCTCGACGAGGAGCGGGTGCTCTTCTTCCCTTCAAGCTACCGCCGTGCCATCAAGTACAATCAGAAAGATGCAGGCAACGAAATCCTACGCACCCAGGTTCTCACCAGAGTCAAGCAGGTTGTTCCCGACACTCCCCTCTTCATAGTCACCTACCCCGAAGCACTCGCAGAGAAGGTCGTTTCCAAGAAGGAACTGACCGAGAGTTCTGTCAGTCTCAGCGTGGGGGCGTCGGTCGATTTCGAGTGGCTGGAGAACCGCCTTGAGGAATTGGGATTCCTGCGCACCGATTATGTATATGAACCAGGTCAGTTCGCACTTCGAGGCAGCATTGTCGATATCTATTCCTTTGCCAGCGAACTGCCCTACCGCATCGACTTCTTCGGCGACGAGATTGAGTCCATCCGCACCTTCGACATCCAGTCGCAGCTCAGCGACTCACGTCTTAAGCAAGTCACCGTGGTGCCCGAGATGTCGGACTCAGGCAACGACTACATATCCGTTCTCGACTTCTTTCCCAACGACATCTTCCTCATTGCCAAGAACATGGGCTTTGTCTGCGACCGCGTTGAGCAAATATACAACGACGGCATAGCACGTCAGGCACTTATGGAGAACAACGCCGTTCCCGAATACGAGACAGACTTCGTCTCTGGTAACGACTTCCTCCGGCGCATTGTCGAGCCGTCACACTTCCGTGCTTCGGTCTCCCTGCGCAAGCAGATTGTCTTCGGTTCCGATGCCACATTCTCCACCAGCATCCAGCCACTCTTCCACAAGAATTTTGAAATGGTTGAAACGGAATGTGAGCGCTTGGTCAACGAAGGCTACTCACTCATCATTCTTTCCGACAGCGGTAAGCAGATTGAGCGTCTTCGAGACATTTTCTCCACATTCAACTCAGGTCATGGAATACCCTTTGAATCGGTGGGTCGCACAATTCATGCAGGATTCATCGACCACACCCTCCACCTCTGTCTGTTCACCGACCATCAGATATTCGACCGCTTCCATAAATACAACCTTAAGAGCGACAAAGCACGTCAGGGTAAGGTGGCACTCACGCTTAAGGAACTGCAGCAGTTTGCCATCGGAGACTACATCGTTCATATTGACCACGGTGTAGGACGTTTCGGAGGACTTGTCCGCGTTCCGGTCAACCGACCCACCACCGGTCCATCCCGTAATGGAGGGGAGTCTGGAAGCTATCAGGAGATGATAAAGATTACATACCAGAACGAAGACACTGTGTATGTATCCATTCATGCTCTCCACAAGATATCCAAGTACAAGGGGCGTGAGGGACAGCCGCCACGCATCAACAAACTCGGCACAGGAGCATGGGAGCGCATGAAGGAACGTGTGAAGACCAAGGTCAAGGACATTGCCAAGGATCTCATCCGCCTCTATTCACAGCGCATGCAGGAGCAGGGATTCGCCTTCTCTCCCGACGGCTACATGCAGCAGGAGCTTGAGGCATCGTTCGTCTATGAGGACACACCCGACCAGCTTCGTGCCACAGCCGACGTCAAGGCCGACATGGAGCGTCCGCAGCCCATGGACCGACTCGTGTGCGGAGATGTCGGATTCGGCAAAACCGAAGTAGCCGTTCGTGCAGCCTTCAAGGCAGCCACCGACGGAAAGCAGGTAGCCGTACTCGTGCCCACCACCGTGCTTGCCTATCAGCACTATCAGACCTTCTCTTCCCGACTCAAGGATATGCCAGTTCGAGTGGACTATCTCAGCCGTGCACGTACCGCCAAGGAGCAGAGCGAACTCCTTGCCGACCTCGCTTCAGGCAAGATTGACATCATCATCGGCACCCACAAGCTCATTGGCAAAGCCGTGAAGTTCAAGGATCTCGGTCTGCTCGTCATCGATGAGGAGCAGAAGTTCGGAGTCAGCGTCAAGGAGAAACTGCGTCAGATGAAAGTCAATGTGGACACACTCACCATGACCGCAACTCCTATTCCCCGCACACTCCAGTTCTCACTGATGGGAGCACGCGACATGAGCGTCATCTCAACTCCCCCACCCAACCGCTATCCTATCCAGACCGAAATCCATACATTCTCGCCCGACATCATTGCCGAAGCCATCAACTTCGAACTCTCGCGCAACGGTCAGGTATTCTTTGTAAACAATAAAATCAGCAACCTCACCGAACTGGCCGACATCATCCACCGCACCGTTCCCGATGCTCGCGTATGTATCGGACACGGTCGTATGGACCCTAAGGAACTTGAGCAGCATGTTTTCGACTTCATGAATCACGACTACGACGTAATGCTCTCAACTACCATAGTGGAAAACGGCATCGACGTGCCCAATGCCAACACCATCATCATTAATTCTGCACACCAGTACGGACTCAGCGACCTCCACCAGATGCGTGGACGTGTGGGACGCGGCAACCGCAAAGCCTTCTGCTACCTGCTTGCACCGCCCCTCGCTTCCCTCCCCGACGACTCACGCCGCCGTCTCATCGCCATTTCCAACTTCAGCGACCTTGGCAGCGGACTCCATATCGCCATGCAGGACCTCGACATCCGTGGAGCCGGCAACCTCCTCGGAGCAGAGCAGAGCGGCTTCATCGCTGACCTCGGTTACGAGACCTATCAGAAAGTCCTCGCCGAAGCTATGCAGGAACTTAGAAACCAAACCCCAGCCCCCCCCTCAATAAATGAAGAATTAAGAATTAAGAATGAAGAATCACCATCCGGATGGGTAAATTCCTCCCCTTTGGGGGAGTTAGAGGGAGGCCAGTTCCCCGAAGTCGAGTCAGACATCCCTGCATTCTTCCCCGAGACCTTTGTGCCCTCGAGCAGCGAACGCATGAGCCTCTATCGCGAACTCGACTCCTTCACCCACGAACGTCAGCTTACCGACTATAAGAAACGCCTTGAGGACCGTTTCGGCACACCACCCATAGAGGCAGAGGAACTAATGCGCATCATTCAGGTGAAATGGATAGCAAGCCGGTTGGGAATCGAGCGGCTCATCCTCAAGCAGGGACGCATGATCTGCTACCTCATAAGCCAGAACGACAGCCCCTACTATCAGAGCGACATCTTTGGCAGCATCATCAACTATGCAGCCACCCATCCCCGTCAGTGTCAGCTCCGCGACGGAGAGAGACGCTCCATCATCGTCTATTCCATCCCCACTGTCCAAGCCGCGCTGGAAACACTTAATAAAATTCATAATTCATAATTATTTATGTTCCGTCCCCTCCTTTCCCTCATCCTCCTTTTCGCCTGCGTTTCAGCAAAGGCGCAGATTCCCTTTGTGTACAACCAGGAGAATACCGGCAGGCATTTCGAGCGCCCCGTGATGCCCCATCCCAATCAGCTACCCATTATCCGTGAACTCCCTGACGCCCTCGAGGGAGTCAGCACCTTCGCCGACTGGGAACGCCGTCGCAACGTCATTGGCGCGCAGATCCAGCACTACGGAATCGGCGTCAAGCCCGAGGTGCAGCCCGAGCAGCTGAAAGCCTACTTGAACCAGGACACGCTCACCGTGGAAGTCACGGTCAACGGACAGACACTCACCATCACCTCGGTAATCAAATATCCTGACACCAAACCCGCCGACGGAGAGCTATATGCGCTGATGATCGGCACGAGCGGCATAGCCCTGCCCACCAACCTGTTTGCCGACCGTCCCATAGCCACGATGGTGTTCCATGAGAAGCAGGTAAACGACTACGGACAGTGGGGCAAGCACCATGAACGAGGCGAGCACAACTTCGACCGCCTCTATCCCCACCTGACTGCCAACGGAGCCTACAGCGAATGGGCATGGGGACTGAGCCGCCTCATCGACGGACTCCAACTGCTCGGTCCCGAAATCACCCATATCGACATCAACCGCATCGGAGTGACCGGTTGCTCCTATGCAGGCAAGATGGCACTCTATTGCGGAGCCTTCGACGAGCGCATCGCCCTGACCATTGCCCAGGAGCCAGGCGGAGGCGGTGCAGCCGCATGGCGCGCATCCCATGAGTCAAAGAAGAATGTGGAAAGTCTCGACAAGACCGATTACCATTGGTTTCTTGAAAGCCAGAAAGAATATTTCCATGGCGACAGCGTCTATCGCCTGCCCTACGACCAGCACGAACTCTGTGCCATGATTTGTCCCCGAGCCTTGCTCCTCTTGGGCAATCCCGACTACGAATGGCTTGCCGACGAGTCCATGCTCGTTTCCGCTCAGGCAGCAAAGAAAGTATGGGAACGCTTCGGCATAGGCGACCGCATGAACTGGAGCATCGTAGGCGGTCACGGCCACTGCCAGCTGCCCGAAAGCCAATGGCCCATCGTCCAATCCTTTATCGACACCTACCTCCTACGCCTCCCCTTCCGCAATGATTAGTTACCGTTAAGGTTATCGTTAAACGGTTTTCAGCGAAAGGCTACGGGTCGGCGCGTCAGCGGGAATAGCGAGGGTTTTCTCGGTTTTTGTTTATTAGAAAAAATCATGGTAATTATATGGGCAATTCATGGCGATTTTGTGTCCAAAACTTAAGAACTCAATAACTTAAAAACTTAAATTATGAAAAAGCTATTTGTATTATTCCTTGTTCTCAGCGCTTCAGCCCTCACCCTCTCTGCCCAGACAGAAAATGAAGCCATCAAGAACATCATGACACGCACCAGCGTTCGTCAGTTCACCGACCAGCCAGTATCCGCTGCCGACATCGAGACCCTCCTCCGTGCAGGCATGGCAGCCCCCACTGCAGTAAACAAACAGCCTTGGCACTTCGTTGCCGTAACCGACAAGGCAAAGTTGAAGGAATTGTCTGGAGGTCGTGGACGTATGTTGGAGCAATGCGCCCTTGCAATTGTAGTCTGCGGCGACATGACAAAAGCCCTGCCGGGCAAAGGACAGGCATACTGGATACAAGACTGCTCGGCAGCTACTGAGAACATCCTCTTGGCTGCCCACGCACTGGGTCTTGGTGCAGTCTGGACAGGAGTATATCCTATGGACGAACGTGTAGCAGCAGTATCCTCTGCAGTCAAGCTGCCTGAGACAATAGTTCCCCTCTGCGTCATCGTCATCGGTCATCCTGCAGAGCAACTCGCTCCTAAAGACAAATGGAAACCCGAAAACGTCTCTTACAACGAATTCGGAAATAAATAAAAACAAAAATCGCACAGACAATCAAGTCTGTGCAATTTCTGTTAATTCATAATTATATTATGTCAACTGATATCATAAATAAGCAACAATAGTTGACAACTGAGATTAAAAATAAGTATAAACCAAAGTCAACCCATATTACAAATAAGGCTGAAAGTTGTCAACCAAAATCGTTAAACTACACCCTTATTATTCCCACGGTGCAGTGGGACAAAAGTTTCAGCCTCAGTGAAACCGATTTTTCACTGAGGCTGAAACTTTTTTTTCTCTTTNNGAAACTTTCGTTCCACTTCGCTGAAATTTTCGTTCCTGTGTAGAGAAACATAAATACTTTACCAGTTGGGAATTTCCATGAATGAGTCAAACGCTTTGTCAGGCTCGATGTCAGAGTAGTTTAATTCAGCGTTGTTCATGGTATAAAAAAAGAAGATAATGAAAATGATTATTGACATAATTTCATGACCTTATGAAATTCTACAGGGAAATGTACTTTGAGATAGCCCATCTGATATCCTAACCATGAATAGCAAACGGCATGAGCCTTGTTGAAGGCGTACATACCTTTGTGTTCCCAGTCCTTCCATATTCTTTCAAGTGTGCTCTTTTTATATCCGTTATTCATTCCACCCTTGATGAATTTGAGCTTTAATTCAGCCAACTTATCCTGCTTTCTTTTACCCATTGCCTTTCGTAAGGCATCACTTTCGCCTCTGTTAAAGTCGGCTATAAGACGGGAGAGTAGCATTAGTTGCTCTTGATAAACCAGAATTCCATATGTATCGTGAAGGTATTTCTCCATGTTGGGTATGACATATCTGATTTTACTTTTACCTTTCTTTCTTTTGATTAGCAAAGGGAGGTCTTCAATCGTCCCAGGACGATACATGACATTCAACAGCACAAGATCCTCAAATGTTGTTGGATGGAGTTCGCGAAGATATTGTTGCATTCCATGTGTCTCATATTGGAAAATATCTTCCGTGTCGCCTCGTTGAAACAGTTCAAGAGTCTTTTGGTCATCAAGAGGTATCTTCTCTATATCGAAGTCTTTCCCTGTGTTAACCTTGATTCTTTCGCAAATCTTCTTTAATTGAGAAAGAGTTTTCAGACTCAGAAAGTCAAACTTAATCAGCCCCGTTTCTTCAATAGTTCTGCCATCATATTGTGTACATCTTATTGTTTTGCTTTCTTCGTCAGGATCTTCTTGAACACAAACTGGTGCCCAATCACTGATGGGACTGTCACTGACAATGAATCCACAGGCATGAACTCCTGTTCCTTTAATTGTGCCTTCCAAAACCTTAGTGTCACAAATCGCATTTTGAATAGTTTGGCCTGCAGAACGTACTAACTTCCTAAGTTCAGGAGAATACTTAATGGCATTATCCATAGTCTTCGGATAATAAGGAGAATACACGGGAATAGCTTGGTGTATGGCTTTAGCAGTTTCTGCTGGCAACAGTTTCACTTGGGCAACAGAACTAAAAGCAGTTCTCGTGCTAAATGTTGAGTAGCTTATGATATGTGCACAGTATTCCTTCCCATATTTCTTTTCAAGCCATTCTATGACATGAGACAGTCCCTCTTCATCAAAGTCCAAATCTATATCCGGAAGCATTTGCCTATCAGGACACATGAAGCGTTCAAACAACAAATCGTGTTTCAAAGGGTCTATCTTGGTTATTCCCAAACAGTATGCAACCAGACTCCCAGCTGTAGAACCACGTCCTGGACCAACCAATACGCCCAACTCTTTTTCTGCATAGTTAACTACATTCTGTATAAATAGGAAGTATCTTTCTGCTCCATTCTTTTTGATGATTTCCAATTCAAATTGGAGACGGTCAACTACTTCTTCTGGAAGTGGATTCCTGTATATAACCTTTGCATTTGTATATATAAGTTGTTCCAAATAGTCAGTATCATTTTTGAAACCTTCTGGTATTGAAACTGGGGGCATAATAGGAGCATGATGAATATTGTATGTCTCAACCTTGTCGAATATCTCCATCGTGTTAGAAATGGCCGATGGAATATCTGAGAACAAGTCAAACATTTCATGTTTGCTTCTTAACCAGCGAAATCGAAGTGGATCTGTATCATATTCTTCCAAGGTTTTCCCCACAGCAATACATTGTTGAATGTTATAAACGACCAGGTCTTCAGGATTGACATAATGGACATCGTTTGTTGCAACTACCTTAACGCCATATTCTTTCGATTTCTGTATGAGAACTTGGTTTACTTTTTCCTGTTCAATCATAAGTTCGCTTGGAGCGTCTTTTGAAAGGTTATAGTCTGCTTCACGGCGAATTTCAAGATAATAGTCACTACCAAAGACTTGTTTATACCATTTGATGGTCTCTTCTAAAGCTGTCATATCTTCCTTCATGGCATAAGTGAACACCTCACAGCCAAAGCCGCCTGATAGTACAATCAGCCCTTCATGATATTTCTCCAGATCCGCATGGTCTGTTCGGGGAGTCGCATGGAATCCGTCAGTCCAGGCATTGCTTACAATCTTCATGAGGTTCTTATAGCCAATCAGATTTTTAGCAAGAACTGTCAGATGATAGCCCTTAATATCCTTGACACCATTCTTCTGTTCTCTAGAACCATGCTTGGCAACATACAATTCACAACCAATAATTGGCTTAAATGGATTCTTTCCTTTCTCCAATCTTGCCTTATTAACACGGTTGACATATCCAACAAACTCCATGATACCAAACATATTGCCTCTATCAGTAATGGCTATGCCTGGCATCCTGTTTTTTATGGCAGAGTCCACAATTTGTTGGATGGTGGAGCATCCGTTAAGAATAGAATAATGTGAATGTACATTAAGATGTACGAATTTTGGAGTTTTCATATTTGTATTGTTTTCTTGTTAATCCCATAAATTACGATAATACTTTCGGAACAAATCAAGTCCTTGCTCGATAGTTCGTTCCTCTTCCTCAGTATGTGTTGCACCAGCATACTTCATCAACTCAAAGGCATCAGCCATCTTCTGAATTGTATTGTTCCATTTACGCATGTCATCGAAGTCAGGTGGATAACCATGCTTGTCAAGAGCCTTGAATGCCAACAAACGAGGTACAATAAGCTGTGACAAAGTGTTATCA
The DNA here is from genome assembly GCA_002350855.1 of Prevotellaceae bacterium UBA2852. The sequence continues at coordinate 67,384 of DEFM01000031.1, read as the reverse complement.
GTGTTCCACACCTCCTCTAAGGGGAAGTCATTTTTGTGACTCCAGTTTACTGTATTGTTCGTTTTTCTTTTCTTCATACGCGTAAAAAGCTATATTCATTCGCAATTCTTGTTCAAGAGCATCATCCGTCTTAACGATGAATCTAATTACTCCCTTACTCATCTCTGCAATGTGTTCGGCCACTTTCATTTCCTCCATTAACAGAGGATATTTCTTGGAGGTAGAGAGTACAATCAGAGCATTTGGCAATATTCCATATTCAAAAGCTTCATATCGATCAATCAATTCTATCAGATAATCTGCTCTGTTATTCTCATCCTTACAATACGACCTATAATCGTATTCTATATATTGATTGGCAAAGAATAGTCTGCAAAGGTCAGCAACGGATATGCCAACAATGTCTGAGTCTGATGGCAAGTTATTTGCCACAAATTCAGCAATCATACTAATACGGTTCCAATACCCTTGCATTATCGAATCTTTTGAGGCCTGTATTTTATCTCGGAAAGAAGGAATAGACATTAGTTCTGTTTCAGTGGGTACAATACCGCCAACTTCTTTTATCATCTTTACCCATTTCTGAGCCTGCTGGCATTTGTACTTATCATCAGTTATATCGCGCCCCCAGCTTTCAACCTTGGCTTTTGCCTGTTCCTCCGTGAACCCATAGAATGATGAGTGCCAAAGGCAGCATGCAGCCACCTCTGCTAATGATTCTGTCACATCTGGCTCTATGACTAACTCCATTGTCAGTGCCCCTTCCCATATCTGTCCCTCAATATGATGCACCGTCAAATGAGGCTCCGGCCAATCCTCATCAGGCTCTCCGTGACTCACAGTGGCGTTTTTATAATAAGAATCCTCTGGGTTGGGAGTCAGATGACGCAGCATGTCATAGTGAATCTTATACAGGGCAAGACACCCCTTACTACCATGATATTTCTCAATGTATGGTACAATCTCCTCGAAAGAGACAGAATCAAGTAATTCTTTGTAGGTCATATGTATCTAAGTGTTGTTGTATAACTTGAATCAAAAACATATTCTATAATTGAAACAGGCTCTAAATCTTCATTGTTTGAATCGTTAGAGTAGTAACTTTCCCTATGAAGAACCTTTATCCTTTTCGTCAAGAACTCTCTATCTAAGTAACTCAAGCAGTCATCTGGCAATGCCTTTTCGCTGCCATCGATACGAACACGGATTAGTTGTGATACTCCAATTATCCTTATATCATTCTCTTTCGCCATTTTGTCCAATGACATCCAAATTGCCCTAAGTTCTTCAGCGCGATTTATCCCATCGAGTGTTTTGGTGGAATACATTAATTCAACATAATCTATTATGATTACATTGAAATAGCGTTTCTTTATGGCAAGTAGAATATCCTCTAATGAAATACGAGGAATATCGGTGATACAGCATCTGACATTGCCATTCCCAACAGGATCCAAATGATTAATAATTACTCTAGAGTCGTATTCCAAACAGAAATATAGGGTATTCTCTCCATGACGGCAAAACTGGTTTGCAATTTGGGTAGCAAACACTGTTTTACCCACTCCTGGTCCTGCTGCCAATATGGACAATTGTCCTTTTGGGAAAAACCCATTGATAGTTTTGTAATCTAATCTTGTAAAATCTGAAGAATCCATATCTTATTTTTTTAATAATGTTACTTAATCCCAATAGTCACATTTCCCCCAATCTAAATCATCGCCAAACTCATCGCTTTCATAAGTATGGTAGTTGTACTCCACATGTATTTCAATGTTGAAGTCCCTGACCCTAAGCAGGTCGTAGATAGAGAAATCCAGATGACTGAACAGATTATGGAAAGCGTATGTAAGGTGCATGTCTTTTGTCATCTCTATGTCAAGCCCTTCATTCCAATTATCCAATTCCTCATTCAGATATAGCAACTCATTCTCTGACTCTATCTTAGGATCGTAGTTATTGATGTAAAAACTGTTCACTCCGTCCTCACAATACAAAAAGATATAATCATCAAGGGAGCCATTAAGAACAGCCCACATTTTCTTGGCACGCATGGATTGCACAGGATGAATCTTTGAGTATTCATAACCCATGAAGCACTTACCTTCCACTTCAACAGTGCCACCCATGTCTGGCTTACACACACTATTGTATAAGTCTATGGCTCGTTTACGCATTTCTATCAGCTGCTGTTTCATCGCTTCGTTGAACTCTGCCAATAACTGCTTATTCTGTTCATCAAGAACAAACATACTGTTGAGAATCCGCCTTCTAACTTCCAGCAAACTTTTTATAGCTTTTTTGTTTTCATCATTACACCAATGTTTTCTTTCAGTCTCGTGGTAGAGATCGAGAATCTGTTCCTCCACGCTTCGTACTGCTGTACTATTGAAAATTTCCTGAACTGTCATATTATGGATAATTACTTGTTTAACAACAGATGATTATTTATATAAGTTTCATTTATGCGTGAATTAGCAGATGATATAAAAACTATTATTGTCTTTTTATATTCAATTGCCTCTTTTTCTATTGAATGTAAATATTGGAATATATCACATTCATCGTTATACCATAAATCTGACAAGTTCTCTATCAAATATATCTTAGAAAAAGTATTGGTAAACGACAAGATCTTAAATTCATCAAAGAAGACGTAGTTTGACCAGAATGAACCATTAGGGACATAATCGTTCAATTCTTCTGGGTACCAGAAAAATCCATGATTATTGTACTCCATCATTTCTTGTTCCAGCCAATTCCTTTCTAATTCGTCTGACCCAGCCTCAATACATTTGACTTTTATGAAATTGAGAACTTCGTTTTGTATTTCTTTCTTTGTGGAATTTGAATATACCACTATGGGTAATCCTAATTCTACAGCCAAATCATATACATATCTGCTAAGTTGATTAGCAGGTCCTTTTGAACAGACAAACCATATTCCTGGTACGTTTAACTTCTCGATATTGTCCATTGATACCATAATCTTCAATTTTGCCACAAAGAAAACAAAGACCTCCGTCAATTTGTGGCAGAAGTCAATAAAAAGGCTTTGGGGTATTAAACAACGAGTTTGCTAATGTTAGCGTTATAATCATCAAGCATCTTTTGAACTTTCTTGGCATTTAGGGCTGTGAGTTTATCAAATGATGTGTTCAATAGGTATTGGGCGGTGACGAGGCATATTCCGAGTTCTTCAGAAAGAGATTGTTCGGCTTCTTTTGTACTACTTGATTCTCTTGCTGTGAGCCAAACTGTTTCAAGAAACTCATCACCCTGCTCCTCAAATAGATTTACAAGCTCTTTAAGAACAATTCCTTTATTTGCAATAGCATCACATATTGCAGCAAGGTTCTTGTCTAACACTTCGTAAAAGTCTGCTTTAACTGAAAGAACAGACTTCCCATTTTTAGTTACAACGTTTACATTCATAATTCATTAATGTATTATAGGTTTCACTTTTTTATGTTTTGTGCTGCAAAGTAAACAAAGACCTCTGCCATTTGGTGGCAGAGGTAAGAGAAAAATGTTATTCCTAAGGAAAAGCTGTAACCTGCTATTTTCAGTTATTATCTGTTTGCTACAATATCAGCAATATACTCATCAGTAAATAACTCCATTTGAGTTGCTTTACAACATAAAGCAGAGTAGATTCTCCAAAACTCCGGACCATGAGCCCTTTCTTTACGTCTATTATGATTTGTTCTTTTCTCCGTTTCGTGAATATGATGTGCATACTCATGAATTGCGATTTCTTCCAAAGGCGTAGCACAGATCCATTTGGAATATATTCTGATTCTCTGCTTATCAACAATATAAACGCCCATCCTTGTTTTCGGTTTCTTATCAATCACAAGCAACTCGAAATCTTTCTTGCAAGGATAGATTTTTAGCAGAAACTGCTTAAGACGCTCTGCCTGTATGATATTATTCATTGCCACACACTTATTAAAAAATAAGAATCTATTCACCTCTTATAGCCTTATATTCTTCATCTGTCAGTTCACGACTTTTTACACATTCCCCTTTTTTACCAATCCAAGTAGCAATTTTACCTTTTAGACATATAAAATCGTCTTCATTGGCTTGTATTGGATTGCCATATTCTTTGATGTCGGCAGTTCCTGTTCGGATACCATTTTCATCATATATTTGATAACTGTCATTTGTAACTCCAGCAAAGTAAGACAATCCGACAATCCATCCTTTGAAGTATTTCTTGTCCGGTATAAACGCCTGGTCTAAATGAATCGTCTGGCGACGACATTCTTTTTCAACGTATTCAATTTTCGCTAGTGGCATGTAAACGACTCTTCTGGGTACATTTAATGCATTGATGCCAATACGTGACATTGTGACTTTCACATTCTTGATTTTCATAACCTTTTCGTAAAAAATGATTTATACTGTTAGCTCTCAGGACACAATTATTATGAATATCCAAATGCAAAGAAAACAAAGACCTCCGCCAACTCGTGGCAGAGGTCAAAGAAAAATTATGTTTTCGATAAAATTATGCGATGGGGGCTGGGCAGAAGTCTCTACGTTTGCAGGATTTACAATGCTTGCCTATCCATACTTCATCAAACTGGTTCATGGCTTGCTCAACGATTTCAGAATCATCCGTAAGGATACCAGCCTCGAAGTTGCGTGTGCTCTCTGCTTTCATCCCAAGTCCTGCACCTGTAAGGTTTGCGCTACCCACATACACCTCTTTGCAGTCAAAGACAAGTATCTTGAAATGAACACGAGGACAAAGAACGCGTTCCAAGCGGTCGAACAGCACTGGGTACTTATCAAAGTCTTCCCTGAAGTTCGGGCCAGGTTCTTTTGCATGAATGAGCCTTACTTCCACACCACGCCGAATGAGTTGGGCAATAAGAGCCAGGAAAGGCTTCTTCTCATTTCCTATCGCAACATAGAGGTCTTTGATGTCAGCAGTACCAATCCAAAGCATGTGCTTCACGGATTGAACCCGTGATAACACATCTTTGTAGTGGTCTGTATTGGAAATATAGGTGAGCATCTAATCAAGAGTTTAAATATGCTTGCATTTCAGAATCATCATCAGGGTCTATCTCCTGTGCAAATTGAATCGCTATTATTACTGCAACCATTAAATATGCAGGTAGCCATTGTTCCAAATCACTTGTTCTTGCTTTGTTTTCATCAAGATAATGAAGAATCCTACTGTGGATAATTGCAATTTTCCCTACAACATTGGTAAGTTTTAATTGAATATATTCAGGAAGGTCTGGCTCATGGTAATCAAAAGCCTCTTTAAGATTAAATTGAGTATCGACCTCTTCCCCCATCAGTAGCTTGTACAGTGCTTCCGTAACTTTGTCAAAAACATACTGGAATAATGTTCCACA
>DEFM01000031.1:26614-61886 GCA_002350855.1 Prevotellaceae bacterium UBA2852 | reverse complement strand
GGGTTAAAAACCCTGTTTCAATATTTTGAGGACCAATAAAGGCCATCATAACAAATTGTGAAAGGCCTTGGGCAATTTCTTGTTTATTCATACTAATTTTCTTTTGCGAATGATTCTAATAGAATTTTAAACATTTTGGCTTGATGACTATTCTTTATGTCCACTTTCCAGCCTGAAGGTGACTTCTCCGCATCAAGATACATCAGATACATTTTGATACTTTGTAGTGAATGATTGTGAGCTTGATCCATGATTCTAGCAAATTTGACTGTCACAGGATCGTCGCTTTGTTGAGAGTTGAAGCTTTGCGAAATCATTGCAAGATTGCCAAATGAGTGTATGTCCTCATCATCCCATTCGTCATTGTTTTCTTGATGTTGGGGATGAAGATGCTCAATGGATCTGTTTGCCCTAAACACATACTCGTCAATAATTTGTTTCTCTTCTTCTGTCAATCCCAATTCTTCTTTTCGCTCCCACAAATAGTAGTCCAATCTCCAGAACCAATATCTGTCTATTCCTTTGTCATAAGTCATTTCGCTTACGTCAGTTGGAAGAGTGTGAAGAGAGTTGTCAATCTCTTTTATCCACAGCAACAAGTGGTTTGTATCTCGTACTTGTTCCTTATGAAGTCTTTCCAAAGTAGGTTTCAGCCAGTTATAAAATGGTGTTTGAGATACATACAACATAGACTGGTATTGCTTCAAGGCTTCTGCTGATGTCCCTTCCTTGAAAACGATGTCATACTTGTTTGCGTTCTCGTCACCTTCTTTGTAAACAATATAATAGTCAAACAACAAGCGATAGAATAGAAGCTGATTGTAAAAGTCTTGCTTGTCAGGAATTGGATGTGAATCGTATATCTTCAACAACTCATTTCGATAGAACGAATAGGAGCCTGCAAGATTCAAGTGCAAGTCGATGACCATCATTAAAAACTCAGGAAATGTGATAAAACTCCGTTCTCCAGTTTCGGTAAACGACTGTTTGAAGTCCTGTTGCTTGGCTTCAATGCTACCAATCTCATTGTTGTCTTCTAAGTCATAAGAACTCTCGCACAGTTCAAATGCTTCTTCATATTTGTGGTTTCTACACAATCCAATGGCATGTTTGTACTTGGAACTATAATCTTCCTCCAGTTCCTTTTCGTATCGTTTTATTATAGGACAATTTAGGTCACAAACAGCATTCCAGATTCGTGTAAGATGCTCTTTATTGTCCTCACCTTGCATTAGACGTACTTTCAAAATCTCATGTTGTTCCAAGCCTTTGCCCCCTGCATTCATGGCTTCAAAGTATTTGTTAAGTGAAGCAGGGTTGTTTGCGTATGATGCAGGCAACTCAGAAAAAAAGAAAGACATTCTACAATAAACACTCTTAGCAAAAGCTTCTCGCTGATATTCGGTAGAGAATTGGGAAACCATGAAATCTGATATTACTTGTTTCCCTTCCTCCATTTTCCTATTAGGATCAATCACCTCTGCCTGACCATTTATCACAGCAGCAAGGTATTCATTATCTTTTGTTCTTGAAATGAATCTCAGCCTCTTTCCATCATCTAAGAAGTTAATCCATTCTTTATAATAATGTCGCAAGACAATGGCTACAAGTGTCATTACCGTAAATCTTTGTTGGCCATCAATTAAATCATAATGATTGCCAGACTTGATACATGACAGCATTCCCAAATAATAAGGAGTACCATCATCATGGGACGGCTCAAAGTGGTTCTTTAGATCGTAAAGTAATCCTGTGACCTGTTCTTCTCCCCAGGAGAATAAACGCTGATAGAGAGGAATGGAAAAATACAACTTTTCCTCCACAATCTTTTCTGGTGTATATCTATAGGTATTCATTGTTGTACTTATCAATTATTGTCAAGTCTGTAAAATCATCGTATAGGTCGGAGAACATATCCTGTAAACGCTGATAGAATCTCATGCCTATCCCCTGTTCTTCAACGTCTCTGCCATTTTTCTTTATTGTGGAAACACATTCGGCCAGAAAGAATGTGGAGGAAGAAGCTTGATCTATCATCATCACGATTTCAGAATCTTTTGCGTATTCTCTTATCTTATAAGCCAATGCACGGGTAGCTTCATATCTGTGTTGAGCAATATACCCAGAAATACAGAACAAAGCCTCCGTCAGATACTGCTCACCGAATTTCAAATAATATCCAAATAACAATGTTTCAATAACATCTGCATATTTCCAATGCGATTCCCATTTTAGGTGATTACGCAAGGCTCTAACTTGACGTGTCCCTGAGAACTGTTTAAATCTATTCACAAAGTGTTCAGTATATGCAAAGAAGTGAGAACCACCTTGGATTTTCTCGTAAAAATCAAACTTCTCGCCAAAGGGAGGTATCTCTGGGAGTATAAGGGCAGAAGAAAATTCTTCCTTAACACAGAAGCGTTCATCTGGGTTGAAGTTCTTTTTCCTCATCCATTTCCTTAGTCGGAACAAATGTGCAGCAAGAGTTTTTTCCAAAGAAAGATAATCATTTTCAATCAGATCATTCCACCTGCTTGCCAAATGTTCTGCTTGCTTTTCAATAAAAATATAGCGTAGATGGTGCGCTTTTAACAAGTCATAGTCAGATAGCGGTACTCCCTTAGAATTTTCATTGGAAAAGAAGGTGTAAGCCAGATCCAAGCGACTTTCTTTAAGAATCAGTACAGTAAAAATGAGTTGGTTAATAATTCTACTACATAGAGTTTCATCATACGACCTTGATGTCAAATGTTTAATTAACCATCTGCTGTTTGCCACATGCTTCTTGGAGTTTTCTGAAAGGAACTTCTGGGTTAGCAATGGCATATTTCCCTGATAGTTCAATTCTCGGACAATTAGGGTTAAAGTAACCAATCTTTGTTGCCCATCAATCACTGCATAATTGCCATTTGGGTCTTTTTGTAGAATGATAGTACCTAGATGGTATTCGCCATCATGGGGAATCTCCTTCAAACTATCCCAAAGAGCCTTAACCTGCTTATCTTCCCAGCAATAGTTTCTTTGATAATCTGGAATGACAAGATCATTGCCAAATAGTTTGCCCAAAGAACACGTAGCCAGGCATACTTCATCATCATTTAGCCCTTCCTCGGAGAAAACTGTATCTCCCTTATATGGTTCCACACTAGGATTGACAGCTGTCCGACGAATTATCTTTTCAATAATTGGATCAAAGATTCCCATTATTTCAATAAAAGCATTCATAAGCTGTTCCCAATTATCTGTAGCAGCGTCTATTCTGCAACGGCATTGATTCCTTCCTTGCCAACCCAACCAATGTAATTTCGGGTTTCTGGATGTTTGGAATCTCAGTTCCTTTGCAAAATACTTATAATCAGTACTTTGGTATTTTCCTTCAAGATGTAGTTCAACAGCGCCACCTATATACTCATAATGGAGATCCTTGTCATCTTTTAAGACAGTGGTGACATAAAGATACCTACTGGACTGCCATGTACGATATTCATGGTAGGCATATACATATCTTTCAGGAAAGCAATCTTTAATGAACTTTTCTAAATGTTGGTCAATCCATGCCATAGCATTACTATTTTAATTGATTCTTCTTATTTCAAAGGATTTCTCTTGCTATCCAGGCACAAGTTTCTTCATCAGCAAGTGCGCAACTATTCATTTCTCTGATTTATCAGGTTCACCACCACCTTCACCATCACGTCCTTCTCCTCTGTCTTGCTCTCTGCTATCATCAGAGTAAGGGCAACGAGTGTGTTATCAGCTATACGCTTGGAACCGTCTTCACGATAGAGAATGTGGTTGTTATTGAGGAACCAAAGGAAGAGGGTGGCGGCAATGCGTTTATTTCCATCACTGAAGGAATGGTTCTTGGTGACAAGATAAAGCAACATGGCGGCTTTCTCCTCTACACTGGGATAGAGTTCTTCGCCGCCGAAGGTTTGATAGATCTGTCCGATACTGCTCTTAAAGGATTCGTCCTTTTCATTACCAAAAAGTGCTGAACCTCCGAATTTCTCGCGCAAGCCATTGATAGCCTCCATCGCATTCTCATAGGTAGCATGGAAAGGCTCTTCCTTGGTAGTCTTGTCGATAGTCAGTCGTTCGTAATCGTAGTTGTCGAGCGTATCCAGAGCGTAGGTGTAATTCGTCACTACCTCAAACAGAGCATTCGTCTCGTCGTTCGACAGCAGAGACTGATTCTGAATTGTACGTCCAAGCATTCCCACCAGTTGACGCAACTCGCCTACCTGCTCCTTGCGAATACGATCATTGACGACATAGCCTTTCACGAGGTAGTCCTTCAACACCCGATTAGCCCATTGACGGAATTTTACGCCACGCTTAGAATTGACACGATACCCTACTGAAATAATCATATCCAAATTGAAATATGGGACAGTACGGGTTACCTGTCTTTTTCCTTCGGTTTGAACTTGTGCAATTTTTGCACAGGTTGCCACTCTGTCTAATTCGTCAACTCGATAGATATTATTGATGTGACGAACTATTGAGGTCCTGTCAGTTTCAAACAACTCAGCCATCTGAGCTTGTGTCAGCCACACTGTTTCGTTCTCCAGGCGGACATCAATCTGTGTCTGTCCGTCCTCCGTTTGATATATGATAATCTTGTTCTCTTCCATACTGTATATTATATAATGTAATTGTTCTTAGAGTATTTCTCTTGCTATCCACGCACAAGCCTCTGCGTCAGCAAGTGCATGGTGATGATCCTGTAAGCAATAACCACAGGCAGCAGCTACAGTCTGAAGCTGGTGGTTTTCCAAATCAGGGAGTACACGCCGTGAGACACAAAGCGTGTCGTAAAACTCATAGTCAGGATAATCCATTTGATAAACCCTGAATACAGCTTTCAAACAACCCTCGTCAAAAGGCTTGTTGTGAGCCACAAGTGGCAGACCTTCAATCAAAGGTTCTATCTGCTTCCAAACCTCTGGAAAGATGGGAGCTTCATCCGTGTCTTCGCTGCATAGGCCATGTACCTGACTGCACCAGTAGTTATAATAGTTTGGCTCAGGTTGAATGAGCGAGTAAAAATTATCTACTATCTCTCCATTTCGGACTATGACTATTCCAACGGAACAAACCGAAGAACGCTCGTTGTTAGCTGTCTCAAAATCTATGGCTGCGAAGTCTCTCATTTCTTATATTTCTTATGCAATTGTTCTACGATGTTAGCTATCTCCTGACGAAGTGATTTTGGCTCCAGTACTTCCACATCTGCACCATTCCAAAGTAACTCTTGAATAAAGTCATAAGATGGGCGCAGATAATAAGTAAAGATACTATATTCTTCGTTCTTCTCTATCTCATCCTGTGTCTCGTGGAGTTTGAGATCATGGAGGTAATTGGCTTGCCCTGCCGACACTTTCAACTTTACCCTTTGAGGCTTAATGCGCTGGTCGGCAATAATGCCAAAGCAACTTTCAAAGAAATCCTCAGCATTCCAGTTTTTAGGCAATTCAAAGGTCTCTTCCGTCGTGTGAAGATTACAAATGCGGTCAAGGGAATAGATGCGTGGCCCTTTCTTATAAAAATATGAATAGGTGCTACGTGCTACCATATACCATCGTTGACGGAACAGTTTTACACAGTATGGCTGCACGTCGAAGTTGTTTTCTTCGTCCTTCCAATAACTATGGTAGGTCATGTTTAGCACTCGATTCTCCTTCATGGCCTCAATGATGGACTGCAGATACTCCTGTCCTGATGGCACATACTCCAGGATGATTCGGTCTTTTATGTTTTGGCTATTGGCTAAGGCATTACTTACGCAGAATGTGTTGTATAGCCAGGAACGGAGTCCATTCTTGCTAATATCTTCCCCATTCTCGATGTAGTAGCGGTATTCACCACGGTTCTCATTGACTATGCTGATACCGAACATATCCCAGATGACATAACGCCAGTTATCAAAGGTGCGCTTGGGGATATCCACACCTCTGCTGATATCATCACGGAGCCATAGCTCATTCAGTTCTTTGAATGAAATCTTGCGTCTGCGATAGATTGTTTCTATCACCCAGACATATTTGCTAATCAGGCTTTGCCCTCGGTCGTTATTAATCATAATTTTAGATTTTTCTGCAAAGGTATTACTAAGGTACGCCAAACTGTGGCAGAGGTGTTATCAATGCAAAGATAAATAATTGAAAGGAAATGGACAATTATTAAGTGAAGAATAAATGTTGTATCTTTGTAATAGCAGGAAAAGGATGCATAAGCCAATGACGGTTTATGCATCCTTTTCTTTTTTGCATTTTGACAAAAAGTATGTTCGCAGGATTTGAAATTAGAAATCAAAGTCGGTGCCGTTCCAACGGATTTTGATTTCAGTGCTTTCCGCACAGTCTTCCTCATAATTGACGGTGTAGCCGAAGAGGGTGATGTCCTTGCCTTCCAAAGGCAATGCCACGCTGTATTCATTGAACTTCGCCATCTTCTTTTCTACCTTCTTGCTCAATGCCGGTTCCGGAGTCATGGTGTCGGTGGATGGATCGTAGTCGTAGAAGACAAGGAGGTCTTCGCCAAGGTCTGGGTTGTTCTCATGTCCATGTTCCATCCAGAAGGCTACGAGGCTGTGTCCGTTCTTGCGTTTCCAAAAGCAGCCTGTCATATCCCATGTAACCTGGAACATACCCATGCTCTTGATATATCCGTTCTTGGTGTCGCACTCTATCTGGAAATGTTCGTCATCCTTCTTCTGGTTCTCAAAATAGTTTACCACAGCCTTGTTGGGTTCGTATTTCGGATATTCCTTGCAGAAAGCCAAGGCAAATCGTCCGATATCGACTTTTCCGTCGGCAGCAACTCCCTTGATGGACTTTGATTCCCATACCTTGCTGATTGCTTCTATATTTCCTATAGACAAAGAGAATCCTTCGTCTTCATCTTCTTCTGCATCAGCGTCTGCAACTACTTCCCCTTCTACTTCTGCGTTGGTTTGGTTTTCTTCGTTTTGTGTCTGTTCGGCTTTTTTCTCACCACATGCTGTCAGCAAGAATAAGAAGGCTGCCATCGCCATAATGAATGATTTTGTCTTCATGTTTTTAGGTGTTTTATTGTGAATTTTCGTTTGTTGCGTGTAAAGGTAGTACATTCCCTTCATTCCACCAAAAAAATCTCGCTCACGAATGGCGAAAAATCTCGGGTCACTGGTATTTTCCTTTGATTGACGCTCTGATTCTATTTAAACAAAAAACATTTTGCATTCACATCATAGTTTTCGTTATCGTTAATGTTATTTCTGTTTTTGTTAAAATAATCATGGTGCGGAGCATAATGTAAAAAAATAGGGGTGAGGTGAAAAAAACTGGGGTTTGTTGACTTGCGTATGATAATCTTTGATTATCTTTGCCCTTTGTATGGAAAAAGAAAAGCAAAGCCAAGCCCCAGACAGTGCCGAAAGTAAGGGCGCAGATACTGAGGAGCAAGCTAAACCAAAGAAGAGCCTGTGGCGCATATTCGCGAAATGGGCAATGTGGATTGTGCTTACTCCGATTGCGCTGTTGCTGCTGTGCATAGTGCTGCTGTACCTGCCTCCGGTGCAGCGATGGGCAGTGGACAAGGCAAGCGAATGGCTCAGCGAGGAGATGGAGATGCAGGTGAGCGTGGAGAAAGTGGGACTGTCGTTCCCTCTCGACCTGGAAATGGGCGGAGTGCTGGCAGTGCAGGAAGGCGATACGGTGCTGAACATGGAAACTCTCGACCTGAGCATAGAACTGATGCCGCTCTTTGCAGGAATGGTGGAGATTGACCATATCACCATGGAGAACACACAAGTGAATACCCGGAACATTATTGAAGCGGCTCTCATCAAGGGACATATCGGTGAGTTCACCATGAACTCGCACGGCATCGACCTGTCGGCTTCGACCGTAAAGCTCAATCATGCTGCGCTGCGCGATGCAGACCTCTACGTGGCTCTCGCGGACTCTGTGCCCGAAGACACAACTCAGGAGGAGCCGTCGGCATGGAAGGTAAGTCTGGACGACGTGCTGCTGGAACGAGTGAAGCTGCGTTGCCTGCTAAGCCCGCAAAGCGACAGCACAGAGGTTGGTGCGGACATCGGCCGTGCACGCCTGACGGGTTCTCTTGACCTGGCTGACGAGCTGTATGCCTTCAACAACATAGAAGCGTCGGGCACTACCCTCTCCTATGACGTGGGACGGGGAGCACCTGCTAACGGATTCGACCCGGACCATATACGCCTGGAGAATTTCAACACGGACATTTCTGCCGTGACTAACGCTGGAACGGGTGACATCCGTGTGAATATTCGCCAGATGAGCGGCAGGGAACGCAGCGGACTGGAGATTAGCCGCATCACTGCTGAAATCCTGATGGACACCTTGAGCATCAACGTGAAGGAGATGGATCTGCTGACTCCCCACTCAACCGCTAAACTCACCTGTATGATGGACTTCGACGCCTTTGAAATTGGACAATTGGACAATTCAAATCAAAACGCAAAAAGTTCATCTAACAATTCCCCTTCCCTTGGGGAGGCTGGGAGGGGTCTGCCTTCTTTTGCACTCTCTTTAGATGCACGGTTGGGACGAGGCGACTTAATGATTTTCACGGCTGACGCTATGCCTGAGTTCTGGAAGGTGTGGCCGGCTGGACAGATGGCGGTGAACCTGCAGACTGAGGGTAATCTGGAGAAGATTGTCATCAGTCGTGCTAATGCCAGCATGGACGGACATTTCGACATCAAGAGCAAGATCAGCATCATAGACCCGATGGAGGAATGGGGAGAGATGAAGCTGACCGCCGAAGCCAACTCGGTGCTTGAGAACATTGACTTCGTGAAGGGTTTCATGCCTGCCAGCAGCCGCAACAGCTTCCGCATCCCTCACGGTATTCGCAGCAAGATAGCAGCTGTGATGCACGGCGACCGAATCGGTATAGACACAAAGACAAGCGTGAACGAGAGCCGGCTTGACCTCGCCGCCACCTACAACGGTGCCAACGATGCCTACACCGCCGACGCAACGATGCGCAACCTCAATATCAACCAGTTTGTGCCGATGGACGACCTCATCAGTCTCACAGGTACCATTGAACTGGACGGAAAGGGCTTCGACTTCACCCACCCGGGTGCCGTGGCTAATGCCAACATGGAATTCAGCGATGCGCACTACGGCATCTACAACCTCTCCAACAGCAATGCCAACCTGACTCTCCAGAATGGTGAGCTGTACGTGGCTGCGGACTTCGACAACAACCAGATATGCACCAACTTCACCCTCGACGGCACGCTGGACAGGGAAGCCTTGAAAGCCTCTCTCGATTTCGACCTGCCGTTTATTGATTTCCGCTCGATGGGACTGATGGAGGAGGATGTGTACCTGACGACCAAAGGCGTAATCGATGTATGGACGGACATGGACTCCGAATATGAGGTGGACGCAGACATATCGCACCTGCTCATCCGTCAGGGCGAGGAGGAAATCAAGACGGAGACCATCTCTCTGACAGCAGTGACTCATGCCGACACCACTCATGCCAGAATCTCAACGGGTGACCTCTCATTCGACTTCCATGCACAGACAGGACTGTTCGACCTGCTAGGACAGGTGGACAGATTCTCTGCTGAAGCTATGAAGGGACTGGAGACCCGCACACTGAACATAGACTACCTGCGCACCCTCATGCCAACGCTGACGCTGCACGCCGAGGCTGGAAGACGGAACCCGATATCACGCATCCTGGCTGTGGAGGGAATCCGATTCGACGAGCTGAAGGCTAATCTGCAAACCGACACCATCACCGGTCTGCAGGGCAACGCCCACTTGTATTCCCTGCTGACGGAGAGCATGCAGATTGACTCCATATCAACATGGATGAAGCAGGACGCAGAGCGATTCACCTTCAACGCCGCCGTCAGGGCATTGCCGCAGAACGAAGTGCCGGGATTCGGTGCCTACCTCGACGGACACGTGTCACTGACCGATTTAAGTGCACGCCTGAAACTGCTCGACGGCAAGCAGCGCACCGGAGTGGACCTCGGACTGAACGCCATCATCCAGGACTCTACTCTCAATATAAGTCTCTTCCCCGACGAACCGATTATCGGTTTCACACGCTTCCGCCTCAACGAGGGTGGATTCATCCGTCTGGAGAAGAAGAACCGCGCCTTTGCCAACCTGAGCCTCACCAGCCTCGAGGACAGCTGCAACATAGCCATAACAGCCAATCCTACGGATTCGCTGCTGCAGGATGCGAGGGTTGTGGTCAACAACCTGAACATGGAGAAACTGCTCAGCGTGCTGCCTGACCTGCCCGACGTGAGCGGTATGCTCAACATCGACGCCAACTACCTGCAAGACCAGCACAAATTCTGGGTGCGCGGAATGGCCAACGTGCAGGATCTCACCTATGACGATATTGAAATGGGCAACGTGAAGGCTGTGTTCGACTACGATCCTGTAGGACTGACCTTGCACGACATCAAGGCAAGGCTCTTCACCGACGAAACGGAGGTGGCATTCGTCAGCGGAACCTACAACACAGAGGACGACGGCACCCTCAAGGCTACGGTTGACCTGAGCGGACTGCCCCTGTCGCTCACCACTCCGTTCATTCCCGACCAGATT
Organism: Prevotellaceae bacterium UBA2852; assembly: GCA_002350855.1. The sequence continues at coordinate 51,273 of DEFM01000031.1, read as the reverse complement.
GTAACGTTTGACGGCACGCTCGGAGGAAAGCTCGACATAGTCAGCTCGGCATCGGGATTCAACATCAACGGTGAACTTGTCCCCAACAACATGCTGATGAACAGTGCCATGTACTCGCTCAACATGAAGTTTGCCGACGACCCCATCGCCATAGAGAACAGTCGCATAACCTTCAACCGATACAACATCTACAACAACAATCCTAACATAAAGGTGAAGGATGTGACTCCGCTCACCCTGAACGGATGGGTTGACTTCGCCAATCTCGACCTGATAGAGATGAGCCTGAGCATCTACGGCAAGAACTTCCCGTTCATCGATGCTCCACGAACTCGCAAATCGGTTGTCTTCGGAAAGATGTACGGCGACTTCTTCGCCCGCGTCACCGGCAACACCAACAACATGCGAATCAGAGGACTGGTAAACCTCCTCAACAACACCGACCTGACATACGTGATGGCTGACACGCCTCTGTCAATCGACGACCGACTGGACGACATCGTCACCTTCATAGATTTCAATGCTCCGCCAAACATAGACATTGAACGGGAGAAACAGACCTTCCTCGGAATAGACATGCATATGACGCTGCAGGTGCAAAACGGAGCTGAGTTCCGCTGCGAATTCTCCGCCGACCGACAGAGCTACGTCAACGTGCAGGGAGAAGGCAGCATCATCATGAACTACACTCCTGAAGGTGTGCTCTCACTCCAGGGACGATACACCATCAACGACGGAGAGATGAAATACCAGCTGCCTGTGATTCCGCTCAAGACCTTGGACATAGAACCGGGCAGCTACATAGAATTCACCGGCGAGCCAGCGAATCCAACCATCAACTTCGGTGCTACAGAGACAACCCGTGCCACAGTGAGCGAGAGTGACGGCAGCAGCCGCAGCGTGAACTTCAAGGCAGGTCTGCGAGTGACCGGCACACTGGAGACCATGAAACTGGCATTCACTATCGACGCACCTGAGGACATGAGCGTTAAGAACGAGCTTGCCAGCATGAGTTCGGAAGAGAAGAACAAACTCGCCGTAGGACTGCTCTGCACAGGAATGTATCTGGCGTCATCCAACTCATCGGGATTCAACGCCAACAACGCACTCAACAACTTCCTACAGAGCGAAATCAACAACATAGCATCGAAGGCTCTGGAAACAACAGTTGACGTGAATGTGGGAATGGAACAGAGCACACGCGACGACGGCAGCACCCGTACCGACTACTCGTTCAAGTTCTCGAAACGATTCTTCAGCAACCGTCTCAACGTGATAATCGGTGGCAAGGTAAATGCCGACGGCAACACCTACCAGAACGAAGCCGGTGCCTACATCGACAATGTATCGCTTGAATACCGCCTCGACGACGGAGGTACCCGATACGTAAGACTCTACCACGAGAAGAACTACGACAACCTCGTGGAAGGCGAACTCATCGAAAACGGAGCAAGTATCCTGATTCGCAAAAAGTTCGACCGCCTCTCCGACCTGATAATTTGGAAACGAAAGAAGGAAAAGAATGAAGAATGAATTCAAACATATAATCCGTATAGCACTGCCGATAATGATTGCGGTAGTGATGGCGGCATCGTGCTCCACCACTTCCAACCTGCCGGAAGACGAAGTACTATACACAGGAATGAAGAAAACCACCATCCACGACAAGAAGAACACCTATGAGGAAAGCGTGGCCCTGACCGAAGTAGAGGCAGCTCTCGCCTACGCCCCAAACAACTCCTTCATGGGCAGCAACTCCATACGAACTCCTCTCCCCATCGGACTGTGGGTCTACAACAGCATGGTGAACAAAGAGCACAGCGCCTTCGGACGATGGGTGATGAACACCTTCGGCAGCACTCCAATCACCATCTCAAGCGTCAATCCCGCCACACGCACCAAGGTTGCTACCAACACCCTGCAGAACTATGGCTACTTCAACGGCTACGTGGATTACGACATAGTGAAGCAACGCAACCCACGCAAGCAGAAAATCCACTATGACATCCACCTCGGAGAACCTTATCTCTACGACACCATCCAGTATCTCTTCCGAAGCACACAGGACAGCATAGTCAAGGCTAATCTACACGATTCATACCTCAAACCGAAGGGACAGTTCAATGTGCCAGAGCTGCAACTTGAGCAGGAACGCATCACCTCGGACTTCCGCAACAACGGATACTACTTTTTCCGCACCGACTATGTCAAGTACATTGCCGACTCCATGCAAGTGAAGAACCGCGTGAAAATGCGTGTGTCACCCAATATGGACATGCCCGACCGAGCACGTCGTCAGTTCTATATCGGAAATATCTACACCTACATCCGACGCAGTTCAAACCTGAACCTCACTCAGTCGGCGAAGCGCAGAAACACCTTCAACGGCAACGACAGTCTGGTGAATGCCCGCATCCGAACCGAGAGACAGCGCACTATGGTCTATGACGACAGCATCACCCGTCCGGGACTGCGCTATGTGTATCAAGGCAAGACACCGCCCATCAAACCACAGGTGCTCTTCAAGAACTACCGTTTCAAGCGGAAAGACCTCTATCGGCAGCGCGACATAGACAACACTATAACCTCGCTGTCCAACATGAAAGTATTCCAGCAGGTGCAGTTCCAGTTCATTCCCCGCGACTCCACCATCTATTGCGACACTCTCGATGTACGTGTCAATGCCATGATGGACAAACTCATCGATGCCGAACTCGACTTCGCCTTCACGCAGAAGAGCAATGCACAAGTAGGTCCTAACGCATCGCTGAGACTTTCAAAGCGCAATGCCTTCGGTCACGGAGAGACATTCTCGGTAGGAATGAAAGGCTCATACGAATGGCAGACCGGCAGCAAGAGGAAAGTGGACGGCGAGCGACTTGACTCATGGGAGGCAGGACTCGACGCATCACTCTCCTACCCATGGCTGGCATTCCCAAAACTCAGCAACAAATTCTTCCTCTACCCCTCCAGCACCATCTTCAAGATCAGTGTCGACAACCTCAAACGTGCCGGCTACTATCGATTGGTATCGTTCGGAGCCGAAGCCACCTACACCATTCAGGATGCTCACTATGCCACACATCAGATCACACCGATATCCATCACCTACAACCAACTGATGAAGACATCGGAGCGATTCGACTCCATCACCGCACAAAACACCGCACTCTATGCCTCTATGCGCGACCAGTTCATACCGGCAATGCAGTATATCTACACCTACGACAACGCCCAGAAACCAGGTGCACGGTTTGCCACCAGATTCACTTTCCTCGTGAAGGAATCTGCCAACATCATCAACTCCATCAACGCCCTGTGCGGAAAGCCATGGAGCCAACAAGACAAGCAATTGCTGGGCAATCCATACTCACAGTTCCTGAAACTGCAATTTGAACTCGCCAACAAATTCAAGTTGACCGACAAGACGCAACTGGCAACAAGAGTGCAACTCGGCTCAATCTTCACATACGGAAACTCACGCTATGCCCCCTACAGCGAACTGTTCTATGCCGGCGGTGCCAACTCCATACGTGCCTTCGGAACCCACACCATAGGACCAGGGCGCTACTACGACTCCACCGGACGCAACACATACCTTGACCAGGCAGGCGACTTCAAGGCAGAAGCTAATGTGGAATACCGTTTCAACATCGTGAGCAACCTCAACGGAGCACTCTTCCTTGATGCAGGTAATGTGTGGAACCTGCGCAGCGACGACTCTCACCCGCAAGGCAAACTCGGCGACGGTGGTTTCTTCAACTCCATCGCCGTGGGCACGGGATTCGGACTACGCTACGACCTCGAATTCCTCGTCCTTCGCCTCGACCTGGGAATCGGCATCCACGCACCTTACGACACCGGCAAAAGCGGCTATTACAACATTCCAAAATTCAAGGACGGACTGGGACTGCACTTCGCAGTTGGATATCCGTTCTAAAAGACCCCCCCAGCCCCTCCCGTGAATGGAGGGGAGTATAAACAAAGCGAGATAAATGGCTAAGCAAAAGACAGCATACGTCTGCAGTGCATGCGGATATGATTCGCCCAAATGGATTGGACGATGCCCTTCCTGTGGTGAATGGAACACATTCAAGGAACTGAAACTGGGAAATCCCTCCAGTTACTCCAATAGTACCACAACAATGGCAAGGGATAGCGAAGGGTCTGAACTCCTCACCATGAGCCAGATTCCCACCGCAGACGATCCACGCATCAATCTGCTCGACGACGAACTCAACCGAGTGCTGGGCGGAGGACTGGTACTCGGTTCACTGACCCTGCTTGGCGGAGAACCAGGCATCGGAAAGTCCACCCTCATCCTGCAGACCGTTCTAAGGCTGAGCAATCTGAAGGTGCTCTACGTGAGCGGAGAGGAAAGTGCACACCAGCTGAAACTGCGTGCTGAACGACTCGACAGCAGCAACACTGGCAGCGGTGTGCTGGTAGCTTGCGAGTCCATGATTGAGAATATCTTCAAGCATATCGAGACTTCCAATCCCGACATAGTCGTAATCGACTCCATACAAACCATTGCCACAGAAAATGTGGAGTCATCGCCAGGTAGTGTGAGCCAGATCCGCGAGTGCGCAGCCATGCTGCTGAAGTTTGCCAAAGAGTCCAACACTCCTATCATCATCATCGGACATATTACCAAGGACGGCACTATTGCCGGTCCGAAGATTCTGGAACACATGGTCGATACCGTCCTCCAGTTCGAAGGCGACCAGCACTATATGTACCGCATTGTCCGAGCCATCAAGAACCGCTTCGGCTCTACTGCTGAACTAGGCATCTATGAGATGCAATCCACCGGACTTCGCCCTGTAAGCAATCCTTCGGAGCTGCTACTGTCGGACATCCACCAGAACGAAGACCTGAGCGGAGTAGCCATCGCCTGCGCCATAGAAGGAGTACGTCCGCTGCTCATCGAAACCCAGGCACTTGTTGCAACCGCAGCCTACGGCACACCACAACGTTCAGCCACAGGCTTCGACATGCGTCGTCTGGGCATGCTGCTGGCAGTGCTTGAGAAACGCATCGGATTCAAACTTGCACAGAAAGACGTGTATCTGAACATAGCCGGAGGTCTGCGAGTGAGCGATCCCGCCACCGACCTCGCCGTGATAGCCTCTGTTCTATCGAGCAACGTAGATTCAGCCATAGACCGCACCACCTGCTTGTGCGGAGAAGTAGGACTTAGCGGAGAGATACGTCCTGTTTCACGCATAGTTCAGCGCATAAGCGAAGCTGCCCGACTGGGATTCGAGCGCATCATCATTCCTGCCGCCAACATGAACGGCATTAATCCTTCAGACTATAAAATTAAAATTGTTTCTGCTTCAAAAGTAGAAGAAGCTTTCCGCCAATTATTTGGGTAGGAGACTTGCCCACAATTTATCTTCTGGCAACGGAGCTTCGACGCGGACGTGCTGATGACTGACAGGATGGTCAAACTCTATGCTATGCGCACAAAGTGAAATACTGCCATCAGGATTGCTGCGCCGTGCACCATATTTCAAATCACCACGAATGGGCATTCCTACGGCTGCCAACTGACAGCGTATCTGGTGGTGACGTCCAGTCTTCAAATCCACTTCCACCAGATTGTAGTGCTCGCCTTCTGCCAACACCCTGTATTCAAGAATTGCCTTCTTGGAATTGGGCACTTCATGGTCATACGCATACGACTTGTTCTGCTTCTCATTGCGAACAAGCCAATGCTCCAGTCTAATTGAAGAATTCTGATTTCTCTTATAATCATCTATATTGAATTCTTCATTCTTCATTCTTATTTTTTCATTTCTTTCTACTATCGCCCAATATGTTTTGTGAACCTCGTTCTTGCGGAACATCTCATTTAGACGTGCAAGAGCCTTACTGGTACGGGCGTAAATGACCGCACCACTGACGGGACGGTCTAGCCTATGAACAACACCAAGGAAGACGTTGCCGGGCTTGGCATACGCTTCCTTGATATATTGTTTCACAGTTTCCACAAGCGGAGTGTCGCCGGTCTTGTCGCCCTGCACGATTTCACCCGCCTGCTTGTTGACTATGATAATATGATTGTCTTCGTAGAGGACAGTCATACTTTATTACATATTCATACCACCGTCTACCTGGATAACCTGACCAGAAACATAGCTTGACAGGTCGCTTGCGAGGTAAACTGCAGTATTGGCGATATCGTCAACTGTACCACCACGACGAAGTGGAATCTTCTGAACCCACTCCTTACGTACGTCTTCAGGAAGAGCAGCAGTCATAGCTGTCTCGATGAATCCAGGAGCGATGGCGTTTGCACGAATGCCCTTTGCACCCATTTCCTGAGCGATACTCTTTGCAAGAGCGATAAGACCAGCCTTAGATGCAGAGTAGTTGCACTGACCAGCATTTCCGTGAACACCAACAACAGAAGACATATTGATGATGCTACCACCACGCTGACGCATCATGATTGGTGTGCAAGCGTGGATGAAGTTGAATGCAGACTTGAGGTTAACAGCGATAACTGCATCCCACTGAGCTTCAGTCATACGAAGCATAAGTCCGTCCTTAGTGATTCCGGCATTGTTAACAAGAATATCAATTGAGCCGAAGTCTTCCTTAACCTGAGCTACAACCTGTTCAGTCTGAGCAAAGTCAGCAGCGTTGGATGCATAACCCTTTGCCTTCACTCCAAGTGCAGCGATTTCATTTTCTGTAGCCTGACCGTTTTCGTCGATAACAAGGTCTGTGAATGCGATGTTAGCGCCTTCAGCGGCAAATTTCAGCGCGATAGCTTTACCGATACCGCGTGCAGCTCCTGTGATAAGGGCTGTCTTTCCTTCCAATAATCCCATAATTATAAGTTTTTGAGTATTTAAGATTTTAAGTTTTTGAGTTCTATCGAGTTTAGCAACTTCGTTAAACGTTAAACATTAAACATATTCTTGAGTTTTATGTTTAATGGAAATGCTTGTAAACCATTTCCTTGACATAAAGATAGAGTTCCTCAGGTCCGTGGGCTGCGTAGCGTCCGAAGATATAAGGCACCTCACAACCTTTAAGGCAATAGTGGAAAATCTCAGCTGTCAGTCGGGGGTTCTTAACACCGAACACACCCATGTCCACTCCCTCGTTTATCACACGACGGATAAGTGAGATCTCTGTGCGGTCGAAGTCCTTGCGAACACCTTCCACTTTCCAAATCTCACGGAAAAACTCTGCACGCAAGTTTCCGTTGCGGTACACAGCCTCCTTAACCACCTCAAGGTGAGCAAAAATGAGTTGAACCAGTTTTTCCTCTGGCGGAATGCTTCGATGCGCCACTTCCTCAAGCCGCGCAAAAAGGCGTTCCAGTTCTGTCTGGATGACAGCGTAATAGATTTCCTCTTTACTTTTAAAATATGTGTACAATGTACGACGCCCACGATTTGAAGCCGTAGCAATATCGTTCATTGTAGTGGTTTCAAAACCATTCTTTGCAAACAACTGACGTGCTACGTCAACCAGCATACTACGAGTTCTTGATGCAGCCATAGTGTGTAAGTAACGAATAATTACAAATAATAGAAAACTATCTCTGTTTTGCGGTTGTTTGTCGCTAAATCTGTCGGCAAAGTTAGCAGTTTTTTCCGAATGCTGCAAGAAAATTGCACTCTATTTGCAAAAATTATTATAACACACTAATTATCAATATGTTTAACCTTGCACACTAAAATAACATAAGTGATATGCTTGCTTTTTAAATTTATTTTGTATCTTTGTCTGCAAATTATACAAATATTAACTTTTTCACTCTGAAACCAAGCACCATGAAGATCAAATCTTTATTCAGTCACGGACTGGTCGTTACCATCGTGACTCTATTCTCCGCTTTAGTCTCAACTGAAGCTGAGGCGCAGGTAATCCGCGGTACTGTTACTAACGCTATCACTGGTGAGGAACTCATTGGAGCCACGGTCAAAATTGCTGGTACAGACAAAGGAGCAGTGGTTGACCTTGAAGGTAATTACCGAATAGAAGTAGGTCAGGCAGGTCGTTACACACTTGAAACCTCCTATCTCGGCTACGAGCCGAACATCACGAAGGAAGTACTTGTTTCCGGTTCCAAGGAGGTTGTGATCAACATTGAGCTTCGCGAGAACAGCCAGCAACTGGGTGAAATCATTGTACGTCCCCGTATCAACAAGGCATCCACAGTCAACCCAACAGCACTCATCGGAGGTATGATGCTATCGATGGAAGAGGCAAGTCGTTACGCCGGAGGCTACAACGACCCCGCACGTCTGGTTACAGCATTCGCCGGAGTAGCAGGAGCAGGAGACGGTAACGGAATATCCGTACACGGCAACGCACCCCAGTTCATGCAGTACAGACTTGAAGGCGTTGAGATTTTCACACCAAACCACTTCGCAGACCTCTACAGCGCAGGATTCGGAATGGTGAGCGCACTCAACTCAAACATCATCACCAACTCCGACTTCTTCGTTTCCACGTTCAACTCCAGCTACAACAACGCACTTAGCGGAGTCTTCGATGTAAAGATGCGTTCAGGAAACAATGAGAAATATGAGAACGCCATCCAGGTTGGTTCCGTGGGAATCGAATGGACGAGCGAAGGTCCGATTTCCAAGAAACACAACTCCAGTTACATCCTCAACTACCGTTTTGGCTTCACAACCTTGGCGCGCGAATTAGAATTACTTGATACCAGAGGCTCCCAGTACGACTTCCAGGACTTATCCCTCAAACTGAACTTCCCGACTGAACGTGCCGGCGTATTCTCACTGTTCGCCCTTGGATTCTACGACAAGTCATGGGACGAGGAACTGGAGATTAAAGACATCCATTCAATATACGACGCAAGCGAGCAAGAAGGCAAACTATATAATGCCGTTGTCGGAGCATCCCACAAGATCCACTTCAAAAACGACTGGACGTGGCGCAGTACCCTCGCATACAACTTGCAACACAACAAAGTTGACATGGAATACTGGGGACTCACATTCGACGAAGACCATAAAGTAACTGGATTTGAGGGCAAGGACTATCCCTTCTACTACCTCAAGCAGAACGAAGACCGCATAGTCTTCAACACAGAGCTGTCGAAACAAATCAACCCCCGCTGGCTCACACAAGTGGGCGGTGAATACTCACACCGTTTCTTCAACCTGAGCTATCGCACAGCGGAGAATGTCTATGAGCCAGTGCCAGCCACACCCTACTACGCCACCAAGGACGACACGGGTCTGGCAAGCATCTTCTGGTCAAATCTCTGGAAACCGGCAGAAGGATGGAGCTTCAACATCGGTTTGTCAGGCAGCTACTTCCTCCTGTCGGAAGACTTAAGCATAGAGCCGCGTGTCAGCGTGAAGTGGGAGCCAAACACCCGCAATTCATTCTCATTGGGCTATGGACTCCACTCTATGGTTGAGAAGCTCGACGCCTATTTCCTGCGCGACGAACAAGGCAACCTCGCCAACAAAGACCTCGGGCTCTCCAAGGCACACCACCTCCTTGCAACCTACATTCACAAGTTCAACGAGAACCTGGTATTGAGGTTAAACGCATACTACCAATACGGATTTGACACACCTGTAGGAATAAACGGCAGCACCTACTGCACCGTGAACCGACTGTTCAACTTTGTTGACGAGCCACTTGTCAACAAAGGCAACACACGCAACTACGGCGGTGACATTACTCTGGAGCAGTACATGAACCACGGCTTCTACGGACAAATCAACGGTTCCCTCTTCAAGTCGGAATACCGTGGACTTGACAAGAAATGGCGCCATCAGATGTTCGACCGCGGGTACATGGTTAAGCTGCTTGTCGGTAAGGAATGGATGCTTGGCAAACAAAAGCAAAACGTATTCAACATCAGTGCCAAATATACACTTCAGGGCGGTTTGCGCCACACACCAGTTGACTTAGAAGCTACCAAGGCAAGCGTTGAAGCAGGAGTCATCGTCGACCAGCCAATCTACAAGGAAGACGAGGCTATGAGCCTGCAGTTCGACCCAACCAACCTGCTTGACCTCACCATCAGCTACAAAATCAACAAGAAGAAAGTTAGTCACACCATCGCATTCGAGGGCATCAACGTCCTTCAGAACGAAACCCCATACGCAGAGCGATATGACTTCAACAAAGGCAAACTGCGTTACGACAAGAGCGGAATCTCACTTCCAAACCTCTACTACCGCCTCGATTTCTAAATCATATAGCATTACAGATGAAAAGAGCCAACTTCCAGTTTCGGAAGCTGGCTCTTTTCTTTATCCGATATCCAAGATTATTAGCGTGGAAGATTTAAAAAGAAAAAGCCGGCGAGGAATTCCTCGTCGGCAAAGTTAGCAGTTTTTTCCGAATGCCGCAAGAAAAATTGCACCCTATTTGCAAAAAATTATTATAACACACTAATTATCAATATGTTTAACCTTGCACACTTACTTAACTTTATTTCGCCATGTAGCGGATGGTTGTTGAGCCTTCACGGGTGAGGACTTGCTTAGCCACCTGCTGCAGTTCGGAGCTGGTGACGGCAAGGTAGCGTGGAAGGTCGTCGTAGAGGCGGTTAGCATCTCCAAGCATCTCAAAGTAGGCAAGTTGCTCGGCACGCTGCTGATAGTCGGAAAGAAGAATGTGGGTGTTAGTCTCGTATTTGTTTTTCACTTTCTGCAATTCTTTGTCGCTGAGAGGTTCACGGCAAAGCGACTGCAGTTCCTGCCAAACCATTTCCTCCACTTTCCTTATGTCGGCACCGTCAGCAAGCACCAGCTCCAGGAAGAGAAGTCCTGTGCCAAGACGTCCGTCAACATAGGCATCTACCTCGTCCACTACCTTCTCCTGCTCCACTAGACGAGCATAAAGTCGGCTTGAACGTCCATTGGCAAGAACATCGCTAAGCATATCACAAGCCTGGAAGCGGTCGTCGCTGCGTGAAGGGATTCTGAAAGCCATCAGCAGCAAATCCGACGGCACATCACGATAATATGTCTTGATCTTTCCACCCATGAACCCCGGAATATGCAGTCCGTCAGCGTCGATAGGCAAATGAAGTTCCGGAACAGCACCACTTCTGCGGTTGGGAAATTTCACTTTCTTTATCAGTCGCAGAACCTCTTCCCATTCCACATTTCCCACAACGCTGACAATAGCATTGTCTGGACGATAATAGCTACGGAAGAAAGCCTTCACCTGTTCCATTGTAGCGTTCTTGATATGATTCAGCTGCTTGCCGATGGTAGGCCAGCTATATGGGTGGTTCTTTGGGAAGCACCATCGGTAGAGTAAATGACTTGCATCTCCATAAGGCTGATTGAGGCAACTCATACGGAACTCTTCCATCACCACCCTGCGCTGAACCTGCAGCGAACGGGGAGTGAATGCCAGTCCTCTCATACGGTCTGCCTCAAGGAAAAGAGCCAGCTCTAGATTTGATGCAGGAAGAGTGATATAGTAGTTCGTGATATCCTCTGTGGTAAAGGCATTATTCTCTCCACAGCCGTCCTGCAGAACTAGGTCGAAGTCAGGTACTCGCGGAGTTCCGCCAAACATCAGATGCTCAAACAAATGGGCAAAACCAGTGTGGTTAGGATCTTCGTTTCGTGAACCAATCTTATAAAGAGTATTAACACAAACCATCTGAGTAGTTACATCCTGCTGATGCACTACACGCAGACCATTATCAAGAGTTATTCTGTTGAGCATAAAGAAAGGACCCACCCCCTTGCCCCTCCCGTAAAGGAGGGGAGTAGATAGATGAGTTTTTGAGTTTTTAAGTTCTTAAGTTTTTGTATGCAAAATTTTCGCAAATTTACGGTAAAAAGGGGAATTACGCAATAAAGGTACAATAAAACCACAGTGCATACGTTATTTAAAAGACATACGTACGCGCATAAACACAGACTTTGCAGTACATTAAGATTGACTTCTCTTGAAAAATCGGATTCAACATATATTCATTCTTGCACTTCTACTATCGCTCATAACATTGGCGATGGCAGGGGAGATTGGAGTTTCAGGTTTCAGGTTCCAAGTTTCAAGAGTTCAAGGGGTTCAAGAGGTTCAAGGGGTTCAAGAGGTTCAAGGGGTTCAAGATGCTCCTATTGATACGGTTCCGAAGGTAAAAGTCAAGAAGACTGACTACACGCGAGATGAACGTCCTGTGAACTATTCTCTCGACCTGCAAGACCCTGAAAATCTTCAACCTGAGGCAGGTGAATACGATGAGAAAACGGGACTTTACAGGGTTGGTTCAAAACTGGGTACAAGTTTCCTCAGTGCACCTTATCTCATGACTCCAGAGGAATACATGAAATGGACTGAGCGTGACCTTTTGGACAAATACTTCCGTGAGCGTAACGATTCACTTTTTGTGCGCAAAGGCAAGGAGAAATTCGACTTCACCAACATGCACTTCGACCTGGGACCGGCAGAGAAGATATTCGGTCCTGGTGGTGTACAGATCAAGACTCAGGGAAGCGCTGAAATCAAGACAGGTTACACATATAAATTCACCGACAACCCATCGCTGTCGGAGCGTAACCGCAAGACCACCAGTTTCGATTTCGACGAGAAAATCAATCTCTCGATGAATGCGAAAATCGGTGACAAGATGGATTTCAACCTCAACTACAACACCGAGGCGACATTTGACTTCGACTCCAAGAACCTGAAACTGCAATACGAAGGCAAGGAAGACGAAATCGTCAAACTCATTGAAGCCGGAAACATCACCTTCCCAAGCAACAACTCACTTGTTCAGGGCGCCAGCACTCTGTTCGGTATTCGCACCGACCTGCAGTTCGGTCGATTGAAACTTCAGACCGTTGTCAGTCAGAAGAAATCCAAATCGCAGACCGTATCAAGTCAAGGCGGAAGCCAGCTCACGCCGTTTGAAATCCAAGCTTACGACTACGACGAGAACCGCCACTTCTTCCTTGCACAGTATTTCCGCAGCACTTACAATAAAGCCTGCTCTACTCTGCCAAACATCACCAGCGGTGTAACCATTAACCGTGTGGAAATATGGGTAACCAACACCAGCGGACAGACCGAGAATACACGCAATATAGTAGGTTTCGTGGACCTCGGAGAAAGCTCCAGAATCAGTAACAGCCAATGGACTGGCACAGGTACTGCTTATCCAAGCAATAACTCCAACAACCTCTATTCTACTATCGTCAACAGCTATGCCGATGCACGTAACTCCGACCAGACAAGCACCGTGCTCGACGCTATAATGACAGGTGGTGTGGACTACGAGAAAGTGGAGAACGCCCGTCTGCTGACATCTTCAGAATACACTCTCAACAGCCACCTCGGCTATGTCTCACTGAAGCAGACTCTTCAGTCGAACCAGGTGCTTGCCATTGCATTCGAATACACCTACGGCGGACAGACATATCAGGTTGGTGAATTCTCTGCCGACATCAAGAACAGCGACCAAGCTCTCTTCGTGAAGCTGCTTAAGAACACAAGCAACTCTCCACGTATGGGAAACTGGGATCTTATGATGAAGAACGTTTATTCTTTGGGTGTGACATCGGTTCAAAAGGAGAAATTCAAACTCGACATCAAATACCTCAGCGATACCACAGGTGTCAACCTCAACTACCTGCCTGAAGACCCATGGAAGCAGACAACTCTGCTGAAGATGATGAACCTCGACCGACTGGACGACAATATGAAGACCAATCCAAACGGTAAGTATGACTACATTGAAGGCTATACCGTATTGTCGCAAAGCGGACGTATCATCTTCCCTGTAGTAGAACCATTCGGTGACTGGCTTCGTGAGAAACTCGGCAACGATGCTCTTGCCGACCGCTACTGCTACGATGCACTCTACGACTCGACAAAGGTAGTTGCGAAGCAGATTTCGGAGAAGAGCAAATTCTCTTTCGTTGGAGAATATAAAGGTTCATCGGGCAGTGAAATCCAACTTGGAGCCAGCTATGTGCCACAGGGGTCTGTAACCGTCACCGCAGGAGGAGTTGTCCTGACCGAAGGCTCAGACTACGAAGTGGACTATACAAGCGGAGTTGTAAGAATCATCAACCAAAGCATCATCGATGCAGGAACGAAAGTAGATGTAAGCCTTGAAAGCAACGAGGACTACAGCATGATGCGAAAGACCATGCTCGGACTGAACTGGAGCTACGATTTCAGCAAAAACTTCCAGTTGGGCGGTACCTTCATGCGACTCACCGAGAAATCACTGACATCCAAGGTAAGAAGAGGCGAAGAACCGCTTAACAACACCATCTGGGGCCTCAACCTCAACTGGAAGCAGCAGTCACAGTGGCTTACCAATATGCTTGACAAGATTCCGCTGATTGACGTAACACAACCTTCGCAGATCTCTTTGTCGGCAGAAGTTGCACAACTCGTTGCCGGCAACGCCACTGGTGTGCAAGGAAACGCTTCTTATATCGATGACTTTGAAAGCACTAAGTCAGGAATCGACGTCAGTTCACCACAGGCATGGATGCTTGCCTCCACCCCTGCGAACATGCAATACGGAACTCTCTCCAACGATGTGAAATACGGTTATAACCGCGCACTCCTCTCATGGTACACCATAGATCCATTGTTTACCCGTCGCAGTTCTTCACTTACGCCAGGTCATATCAAGGGTGACCTTGACCAGCTTTCCAACCACTATGTACGTGAAGTATATGTACGTGAGGTTTACCCGAACAAAGATACAAACCAAGGTGAAAGCAATACTCTCTCGGTGCTCAACCTCGCATACTACCCTGAAGAGCGCGGTCCATACAACCTCGACACAGATATAAATGAAAAAGGACGCCTTAACAACCCGTCAAAACGCTGGGGTGGTATGATGCGTAAAATCGACAATTCAGACTTCGAGACTGCCAACGTGCAATACATCGAATTCTGGATGCTCGACCCATTCATCTATAACAAAGATCAGACGAACATCGGTGGTGACTTCTATATCAACCTCGGTGACGTGAGCGAGGACGTACTCAAGGACGGAAAGAAATACTACGAAAGCGGAATGCCTGTTGGAACAACTTCCAACTATGCCGAAACTCTCTGGGGCCGTGTGCCTACAGAGAAATCCGTGGTTTACAGTTTCTCTACCGAAAGCAGTG
The DNA here is from genome assembly GCA_002350855.1 of Prevotellaceae bacterium UBA2852. Next base: position 36,154 of record DEFM01000031.1, on the reverse strand, counting down.
CACGTCAGAAGCAGGATATCGGTCTTAACGGACTTGCCGATGCCGACGAGCGTACATTTGGTATTTACAAGGACTACCTCGAAAACATTAAAGGCAAGGTATCGGCAGAAGTCTACGACTCTATCTGGAACGACCCCGCAGGCGACGACTACCACTATTTCCGCGGTTCGGACTTCGACGCAGCACATACAAGCATCCTCGAACGCTACAAACGTATCAACGGAACCGAAGGCAACTCTCCTAATTCCAGTGAGAGCGGAGAAAGTTACTCTACTGCATACAAGACTACTCCTGACGTGGAAGACTCTAACCAGGACTACACTATGAATGAATACGAGAACTTCTTCCAATACAAAGTATCCATTCGTCCGGAAGACCTGCACGTCGGCAGCAATTACATTGTAGACGAGCGCAAGTACAAGGCCCACCTGCGCAACGGCAACGAGGAAGAAGTGACATGGTATCAGTTCCGTATTCCTGTTGACGACTATGAGAAAAAAGTCGGCAGCATCAACGATTTCTCCAGCATACGCTTCATGCGAATGTACCTTACTGAGTTCGAGACCCCGGTAGTGCTGCGTTTTGCAAGCCTCGACCTCGTTCGCGGTGAATGGCGCAACTACACCCAGGCTCTCTACACTGGAAACAAGCCAAGTGTCAGCGGTAAACTACGTACTGCTTCGGTTAACATCGAAGAGAACAACGACAAATCGCCTGTAAACTACGTTCTGCCTCCAGGTGTTTCCCGTATTACAGACCCTAACGAGCCACAGCTGACTCAGGAAAATGAGCAGGCACTCTCTATCACCGTTGAAGACCTTGCCACTGGTGATGCCCGTGCAGTTTACAAGACCATGACTCTTGACCTGCGTAACTACAAGCACCTCCAGATGTTTGTACACGCTAACGCCCTTGAAGGTGACAATCAACTTGAAGACAACCAGATGAGCCTCTTCATCCGTCTCGGTTCCGACAATAAGAGCAATTACTACGAATACGAAGTTCCTCTGACTCTGACTCCGGCAGGACACTACGACACATACACTGCGGCTGGATGTAAAGCAGTATGGCCTGAAGAGAACATGATAGACATCGATCTCGACGTCTTCACTAATGTAAAGCACCAGCGCAATAAGTCAAGAGCACTGGGTCAGGCAAGCTACACACAACTCTTCTCCTACTATGACGACTATCGTCCAAACAATCGTATCAGCGTGCTTGGTAACCCGTCACTCGGTGAAATCAAGACCATGATGATTGGTGTCAGGAACAACGGTCGTAAGACCAATTCCGTGGAAGTGTGGGTAAACGAGTTGCGCATGCAAGATTACAACAACAGCGGAGGTTGGGCTGCACAGGGTAACTTGAACATGCAGCTTAGTGACTTGGGAAGCGTGAACGTCACCGGACACCTTCAGACAGCAGGATTCGGTGGACTTGAGCAAGGAGTTTCGCAGCGAAGCAACGATAATCAATATGAATGGAGCATAACCACTCAGTTCGAGCTTGGCAAGTTCTTCCCCGAGAAATGGAAGATGAACCTCCCTTTCTACTACTCCTACAGTTGGCAGAAGATTTCTCCGAAGTACAATCCGTTCGACACAGACATGCTTCTGAAGGATGCTCTTGACGAATTGCAGGGTGCAGAGCGCGACTCACTCAGTTCCATTACACAGACCGTTGTAAAGAACAAGAACTTCTCTCTCTCCAACTGGAAGTCAAACTACACGAGCCGTGTACCTATGCCATACGACCCTGCAAACTTCTCGTTCAGCTATTCACACAGCAAACGTTTCAAGCAGGGAGAGACGATTGTATATGAGAATGATGAGAACTGGCGTGCCAACCTCTCCTACAACTACACTCCGAAATACAAGACCTGGGAACCGTTCAAGAATATCAAGAGTAAGTCGAAATGGCTTGACATCATTAAGGCACAGAACCTCAACTACCTGCCTCAGACTATAGGTTTCAACACCGACATCACACGTAACTACTACGAATTGCAGGAGCGCGACCTCGATGCAGGAACACGTCTGCCAGTCACCTTCAGCGAACAGTTCCTGTGGAACAGAGAATTAACTCTCCGTTGGGATATTTTCAAGTCTCTTAAACTGTCATATACTTCAGGTACTCATGCCGAGATTGAGGAACCGAATGTAGTGATAAACAAAGACCTCTACCCCGATGAATATACTGCGTGGAAAGACTCTGTGAAGCATAGTCTGGCTTCTTTTGGAAGGCCACTCACCTACAACTCAACTTTCACAGGTTCGTATCAGGTTCCAATCAACAAGATTCCGCTCTTTGACTGGATAAACCTCGACGGCTCATATAACTCCACCTACGGATGGACAAGAGGAACGGAACTGGAAGACGGCACTTCGCTCGGACATACTGCAGTCAGTCAGCGAACAATCAACCTTAACGGTAAACTCAACTTCGAGACGCTCTATAAGAAATGGAAGTTCCTCGAAGAAACCAACAAACGTTTCTCGGGCAGCAGCAGAAACACTGCGGCACAGCGCGATAGACGCAATGGCAGCACACGTACCGCGACACGTCAGAACCAGGGCGGCAACAATAATACAGAAGGAAACAACAACGGCGGTAATAACAACGGCGGAGGCGATAAGAAGAAAACAAAGGGCTTCTCAAAGACAATCACCCTTAACGACTCTACTGCTACGGAAGTGAAGCACGGACAGAACAGCAAACGAATCGTTGTTCGCGGACGCACTGCCGATGGTCACACTTACCGTTTACGCTATACCCGTGTTGACGAGAACACCATTAAGATCAAGAACCGCGACACAGTGGCTGTTGAAGTCTTTGTCACTGCCAAGCCTAAACTTGAAGATGCAGGATGGTACAAAACATCACAAGTATTTGCAAGGGCGTTGATGCTCGTCCGCAATGCCAGCTTCTCATACAAGAACGCCTACGCACTCACCCTGCCGGGATTCCGCACTGAAATCGGTGACGCATTCGGACAAAAGCGCATCCACGGTATGCTGTCTCCAGGTCTTGACTTTGCCTTCGGAGCAATCAGTGACAGCTACATTAACCGTGCCGCTGAAAACGGATGGCTGATACAGAACAACTCCAACATCACTACTCCTGCTACAAGCAATTTAACAGAAGATCTTCAGCTGCGCATGACACTTGAACCTGTTCGCGACCTGAAGATTGACCTCAACGCTTCGCGCACTGTGAACAAGGCTCGCAGCATCCAGTTCATGTATGAAGGAATGCCTGCTACGCAGAGCGGTTCGTTCAACATGACTATCATCTCAGCGAAGTCTGCATTTGCAAGCACAGGAGACATAAACAACAACTACCGCTCCGCTTATTTCGACAAGTTTGTAAGCAACCTCAACGTCATTCAGCAACGTGTGGAGAAACAGTATGCTTCATCAACTTATCCGAGTGCACTGGGAAGTCCTTTCGGCGGACAACCGTATAATCCAGAGAATGGAAGCGTAGGTCTATATTCAGCAGACGTGATGATTCCGGCATTCCTTTCTGCTTACTGCGGCACCGATGCCAAGCGCCAACCGCTCGACATTTTCCCAGCTTTGACACGTCTGTTGCCAAACTGGAAAATCACCTACAGCGGACTTGCCAAACTTCCATGGTTTGCCGACAAGTTCAAGTCGTTTAACATCAACCACGCATACAAGAGCGTATTTGCCATTGGTGCATACAACTCCTACACCAACTACATGGAATACATGAACGGATTAGGATTCATCTCAGATGTCACATCAGGCAATCCTGTTCCTTCCAGCATGTACAATGTATCTACAGTCAGCATCAATGAATCTTTCTCTCCGCTTTTAGGAGTGGATATGACATTCAACAGTGGTATGACCGCGAAACTGGAATACAAGAAGACACGTGTACTCAACCTTTCTATGACTTCGGTTGCGCTTACAGAAAACTATAGCAATGACTTCGTCATCGGATTCGGTTACAAGATAAAAGATATTAACCTGTTCGGAGCAAAGAACATCCAGAATCCACAGAATAAGAAGACTAAGCGCAAATCCACCAAGGGCAAGAACGGCAAGAAGGATGAAAGTTCAGAAGCAACATCTTCAACTACACGCAACACTCGCGGAATCAGTCATGACCTGAACCTGCGCTTCGATTTCTCCTATCGCATGCAGAATGCTCTCAACCGCAACATACAGACAATGATTACGACTGCAACCAACGGTTCTACAGCATATAAGGTATCTGCAACAGCCGACTACACCTTCTCACGTCTCCTGACTATGAGCGGATTCATCGACTGGCAGAAGAACGTACCTCTCGTATCAACCTCATCCTATCCAACCATCACTGCCGACTTCGGTATTTCTGTGAAGTTCTCACTCACACGATGACAGCACTCGAGAACATACGCAACTGTTTCAGTCAGCAATTATGGAATCAGATTCCTACCGCACTGGGACGCCTGACGAACTCCGAATTCCGTCGGGCAGAGCAGTTGGTGAGAACAGAATTGCTTCCTTCTCTTGACAACGAAGCTTTCTGGACTGCACTTGTATGTCTGATCAGATATCGTGCACAGGCATTCTTAAGCGGAATTCTTGCTATTGAACACCTGGCGGCAGACAATAGCCTGAATTTCGACACAGAATCCGCAAAAGAGCTGACAAGTGTCCTTAACGATGAGCAACAACGCAAGATGGTGAGGATGTCACTGCCTCTGATGAGAAGCGAGAATCAGATTAAAGGTCTGTTTCGCCTCTTCCGTTTTGATGACGAAGCATCGCAGGCAGCCCTCTTAGTAAGGCTCACCTCTCCCCTTGCCTACTACATGCTCTTCACAACACTTCGCCACAGTCACAATCCCCATGCCACGGCTCTGCAATGCAGTCAGGTTCTGATACGCAAAGGCGATGATTTGTCACTGAACATGGTAAGTATTCTTTGCACATATTTTGATTTGCAGGAAATACATACCTCCCATTCACTGCGTCTGCAACCCTATGAATTCAGTTATATCGACGCCTCATACGAACAGTTTTGCTATGTACTGGAAGGGAAACGCCCTCGCGTATAATATTATAATGTATATTAGTCACAAAAACTCTAAATAAACACTACAAATATGAAAAAACTAATTCTTTTAGCTGTTGCTGCACTGATGCTGAACAGCACTGTACTTGCACAGGACTTCACACCGTCATTCAAGTACCGAATCACTCTCAAGGACAAAAAGCACAATCCCTATTCGCTTAGCCGTCCCGAAGAATTCTTGTCTAAGAAATCCATTGAGCGTCGAACAAAACAAGGCTTAAAACTCGATGAGACAGACCTGCCCGTTTCTCCGGAATATCTGAGTGAGATTCGTGCCACAGGTGCCATTGTATGTTCTACCAGCAAATGGAACAACACTGTACTCGTAGAGCTTACCGACACCAGCAAGGCTGTCGTCATGCTCCGCAACCTCACATTCGTTAGTTCTGTACGCAAGGTGGCTACCTACATGGAAGCCCCTTCACGCAACAAGACCAACCGTTTCCGTCTTATTTCAGAGAAAAACATCAACGAGAGCGATGCAATCCATAACTCTTCTGAAGAATGGTTGGATTCAGAATACTACGGAGAAGGATTTACCCAAATCAATCAGTTGAACGGCATTTCACTACATCGTCGCGGATTCCGTGGAGCTGGTATGACCATCGCAATTATCGACGGAGGTTTCTACAACGCCGACATCATACCAATGCTCAAGAATGTCAATATCCTGGGTGTGGCAGATTTCGCAGAGAGAGGAACCAATGTTTACGAAGAAGGAAGTCATGGAATGATGGTTCTCTCATGCATGGCAACCAATCATCCTGGCACATTCGTGGGAACAGCTCCCGAAGCAAGCTATTGGCTGATTCGCAGTGAAGACAGCTATTCAGAGCAGATGGCAGAGGAAGACAACTGGTGTGCCGCAGTGGAATTTGCCGACAGCGTAGGCGCTGACCTTGTGAACACTTCCCTTGGCTATTCAAAATACGACAATGAAGCCGACAATGTACGCTATTGGGAAATGGATGGTCACAAACGTCTATGCAGCAACTCAGCATCAATGCTTGCAGGAAAAGGTATGGTTCTGTGCAACAGTGCGGGCAATGAAGCATCAAAGACTTGGAAGCTCATCAGCATTCCTGCCGATGCAGACGATGTACTCACCGTTGGTGCCGTACGCAGCAATGGAATCAACACCAATTTCTCCTCTCTTGGCAATTCTGCCGACGGCCGCATCAAGCCCGATGTCATGGCAATGGGAGAAGCCTGCACAGTTCTCAGCACTCGTGGAGAACTTACTACAGCGAGCGGAACATCCTTTGCTTCACCGATTATGTGCGGAATGGTTGCTTGCTTCTGGCAGGCAAATCCCAAACTGACAGCACTTGAAGTTGTACAAAAAGTACGTCTGCTCGGTGACAACGTTGCACATCCCGACAACGTATTCGGTTACGGCATCCCAGACTTCAGTAAGAAATAACAATTCATTTCCACAATTCTATGACACGGTTCTCCCTACAACAAATAAATGAACTTGTACAGGACGTCATCTACAACGGCTTCAGACAGCCGCTGTGGATGCAGGCTGAGATAAGCGAAGTTAGGGAGAACCGTGGGCATTGTTATCTGGAATTTGTACAGAAGGACGAAAACAGCAATTCGCTTCTTGCAAAGGCCCGCGGTGTAATATGGGCAAACCGCTGGACTATGTTGCGTCCCTATTTCGAACGAGAGACAGGCAGGACACTTACCGTTGGGATGACCGTTCTGGTACTTGTTCAGCCTACGTTTCATCCTCTCTACGGATATAGTCTGGATGTTAGCGACATAGACCCCACCTTCACCCTTGGTGATCTTGCTCGCCGCAGACGTGAGATTCTCCAGCAACTGGAACGAGAAGGTGTTCTCGATATGAACAAAGAACTGGAGTTGCCTCGCATACTTCAGCGCATTGCCGTCATTTCCTCCCCTTCTGCTGCCGGCTATCAGGACTTCGAAAACCAATTGACCAACAATCCCTACAACCTTCGTTTTGACTACAAGCTCTTCCCTGCCGTCATGCAAGGAGACATGGTTGAGGGAAGTCTGATTGCTGCTCTCAACGCAATAGCCGACACTATTGAAGAATGGGATGTAGTGGTAATTATTCGAGGAGGTGGAGCCAGCAGTGATCTGAGCGGTTTCGACACACTCTCACTCGCTGAGCACATAGTTAATTTCCCTTTACCTATCATCACAGGAATTGGTCATGAACGCGACGACACGGTCATAGACCTTGTGTCACACACACGAGTCAAGACCCCAACTGCAGCAGCAGAGTTCCTTATCCAGCACAACCTCAATGAGCTTGCTCTCCTGCAAACCCTCGCTGAGAGAATAAACAAACTGGCAACAACGATGGTTGACAATGAGCAGCACCGCCTCATGCAGCTCATCAGCCGAATACCCACAGCTGCAGCACTTTGTCAGGCACGCGAGAAAAACCAGCTGCAACTATCAGACCAGCGCCTGAAGCAATGCGTTCTTACCATTCTCAACAATCAGAAGCATCGCCTGCAACTACTCTCCCAACAAATCGGAAGTGCTTCACCCGAACGCATCCTTCGTCTTGGATTTAGTATTACCCGTATCAATGGTAAGGCTGTCACCTCTGCCTCCAGCGTGAAATCTGGCGACACCATTGCAACTCAGTTTGCCGACGGCAACATTGAATCAACTGTTAAATAAATGTGCAAAATGAAAGAAGAATTCAAATACTCCGATGCCATGACCGAGCTTGAGTCCATCGTAAAGAAGATGGAACAAGGCGAAATGGACATTGACTCACTCGCCAAGAACTTGAGTCGTGCAAAAAAGCTCATTGAGCAGTGTAAAACACATCTCACAAAAGTTGACTCAGAAGTCAATAAAATCTTAGAATCATAGCAAACAACAACCGCTATAGCAGTTATTTACGACCGTTTTCATTGACTTTTTTACAAAAATCACGTCAATCGTTTGGTCAATTCAGAAAAAGGTTGTACCTTTGCACCCGCAAACGCAAAAACGAGCGTTTGAGACATACATCGCGGGGTGGAGCAGTTGGTAGCTCGCCAGGCTCATAACCTGGAGGTCGCATGTTCGAGTCCTGCCCCCGCAACACAGAAAAAAAGGCGTATCGACTACTTAGTCAATACGTCTTTTTTCGTTTCTATAGGCTGTTATCAGTATCCTCTTTGCGCATTAAAGTCTGCTACCTTCCAGCCATCTCTTGTTTCTTTCATGTCGATTTTGTATATGAAAGCAATAGTATCGTCATTGTACAACACATTGATAATAATCTGTTCATCGTAGTTTCCCGTATTCTTCTTTTGAGAAACCAACTTATAGTCCAGCTTCCATTTTTTGTAGTTCAGTGAGTTGATGCCCTTCCAAAGTCTGTCGGCAATATCCTCATAACCATGAAGATATGATTTCACAACGCGTTGTTTCTCTTTTGAAGAGGCATCATAGAATTTACTATCCATTAGTACAATTTTCTCCATATCACCCACTGTATAGGCTTTTGCATACTCCATAGCGATGTTTTTTGATGAAGCCTTGCTCAGCCACGCCAGAGTGAACGCATCAGATTCTGCAGGATTCTTGATTTTGATGCCGCTGAATCTCCATCCGCTGGCAGTACTCATATCGGCATTGTCCTGTTCAACTACGCTAATAGATGTGTATCCTTTGGGAATAAGCGGGAAATGCAGTTTTACGCTCCATTTTCCCCTTGGCATAGGATGCATTTGTCCGAGAGCCAGAGTCTTGCCTTTACCGTCCTCAAGCCAAAGCACATTGTATCTGTATTTAACTCCAAACCGGTCAGTGATAATCAGTTTTGTTGCAGCGTCAAGTCCTGCCTGATAATAATCCGAAGTAGCAATTCCACCAAGCTCAACTATAGTGTGAGAATCTGTTATCTCCACTGATTTAATCTTTGTGTCAGAATAGTTGCTCGACGACACCGACGGATTGTTAGTCTTTTGCGCATATACCATGGCACTGCACAACAGCATCAGGATAAAAAACAATTTCTTCATAGTACTACTGTGTTATTTAGTTAATTAAACATTCATTTACTCTCACTCCGCAAATATAGACATTTTTTTCTTCTCCAAAATATTTTCACAAAAAAAAGATGCAAACAAAGAGCCTGAAAAATGAACAGAACAAAAAAAATGCCCCTTTGGTTGTGTAGTTTGACTTTTTAATTGTAACTTTGCAACGCAATTGTGCGACAGGTGCAAACATCGGTTCTGCACTATTGTTGTACAGCGAGGTTGCCGAAATGGTGGAATGGTAGACACGAGGGACTTAAAATCCCTTGGCTGTAATGGCTGTGCGGGTTCGAGTCCCGCTTTCGGTACTACTAAATAATTCATAGTTATTGCTCCACGCACGAAAGGTTGTCGCTTGAGACGATGAGATGTACGTGGAGCAATATTTTTTTAGAACCTATCTTATGGTAGGTTCTATAAATTA
>DEFM01000031.1:1561-26489 GCA_002350855.1 Prevotellaceae bacterium UBA2852 | reverse complement strand
ATTTTTAGAACCTACCTTATATCACACCATAACTAAGATGAAAAGAAAACTGATAATAGCACTTGCAGCTGTTCTGTTCACAGTGCTCAAGACAAACGCTTCCGGAGTTGCCTCCGACACACTCACCATAGCCATGTGCGGCGACATCATGATGGGAACCACTTTCCCTTCTCGTCAATTGCCTGCGAACGACGGAAGGAATCTCTTCGACGACACAAAGGCTATTACCCGCCGCGCCAATCTGGCAGTTGGGAACCTTGAAGGCACTCTTTGTGACGGCGGCAAAAGCACCAAGGGTTCAGGTCCACACAGCTATTCTTTCCGCACCCCAACCACCTACGGTGTCAATCTCAAAGATGCAGGCTACGACTTCATGAGTCAGGCAAACAATCATGCCAATGACTTCGGAACAGAAGGCATTGAGTCCACCGAATCCATCTTGAAGGCTCAAGGCATAAAGTACTCCGGTATCAGCGGTCGCACCGAATACGCCATTGTGGAACGTGGAGGCGTGAAGTATGGTCTCTGCGCATTCGGGCACAACCGCTACACACTCAAGCATACCGACTCCGCCACAGTCCGTCGCATAGTCAGCGCACTTCGGAGCAAATGCGACATCCTCGTAGTTTCTTTCCACGGCGGAGCAGAAGGCAAGGACAAGACACACCTGCCCAAAGGCACGGAGACATTCCTCGGTGAAAACCGTGGCAACTTACGAGAACTGGCACATCTGTGCATAGACCTCGGAGCAGATGTTGTCTATGGCCACGGTCCTCACGTAACCCGTTGTGTGGAAGTCTATAAGAACCGTTTCATTGCTTATAGTCTCGGTAATTTCTGCACTCCTTACGGCATCAACGTGAGCGGCATCAGCGGTCATGCACCTGTTGTAGAAATCAAAATCAACAAGAAGGGAGAATTTCTTTCCGGCAAGATCCATTCCTTCATTCAGCAACGCGGAATCGGTCCACGTCTCGACACCACCAATTCTGTTGCCAAGCAGATGAAGGCCCTCACCGAGACAGATATCCAGAATCGCAACTTCGTCATTGACAACGAGGGAAATATCAGTCTGAAATAGGAAGAAACAACCGCCTGCAATTGATAATAACCGTAAAATATGCTGTAAAACACGTTTTGTGCTGCAATTATTTCGGCATATCGATTATTATTCCTAACTTTGCAGTTCGAAACACACCTGTGTGATATTTAGATGCTTAGATGTTATTTATATAAACTATTAGATGTATTAATTTAAGAAAGATGAACGTAATTACAAAGACAGTCTCACTGCCCGACGGACGACAAATCAGCATTGAGACAGGCAAACTTGCCAAACAAGCCGATGGAGCCGTATTGCTCACAATGGGAAAGACCATGCTCCTGGCCACTGTTTGTGCCGCAAAAGACGCAGTACCCGGAACAGATTTTATGCCACTTCAAGTGGAATATCGCGAAAAATATGCCGCTGCAGGCCGTTTCCCAGGAGGATTCACCCGCCGCGAGGGCAAAGCCAGCGATGAAGAAATCCTGACTTGCCGCCTTGTAGACCGCGCACTCCGCCCACTTTTCCCAAGCAACTATCACGCAGAAGTGTATGTTAACGTGAACCTCTACAGCGCTGACGGTGTGGATATGCCAGACGCACTTGCAGGTTTCGCTGCATCTGCTGCACTCGCTGCCAGCGACATCCCATTCGAAGGTCCTATCAGCGAAGTACGTGTAGCACGCATCGACGGACAGTTTGTTATCAACCCTACTTTCCAGCAGCTTGAGAATGCCGACATGGATCTTATGGTTGGTGCAACCGAAGAAAACATCATGATGGTTGAAGGTGAGATGAAAGAAGTATCCGAGCAGGATCTTCTCGAAGCACTCAAGGCAGCACACGAGGCTATCAAGCCACAGTGCCGTCTGCAGAAGGAACTCATGAAGGAACTCGGTACAGACGTTAAGCGTGAATACTGCCACGAAGTAAACGACGAGGAACTTCGTGAAGACGTTAAGAAAGTATGCTACCAGAAGGCATACGACGTAACAAAGCAGGCACTTGAGAAGCAGGCACGTGCAGAAGCATTCGAAGCTATCCGCGAAGAATACAAGGAAGCTTATGCAGCAGCACACCCAGATATGACAGAAGAGGAGCTTGAAGAGAAGAACGCACTCGTTGACCGCTACTACCACGATGTAGAGCGCGATGCAATGCGTCGTTGCGTACTCGACGAAGGCATTCGTCTCGATGGTCGTAAGACAACCGACATCCGTCCAATCTGGTGCGAAGTCGGCACATTCCCAGGACCTCACGGAAGTGCAATCTTCACTCGTGGTGAAACTCAGTCACTCTCTACTTGCACACTCGGAACCAAACTCGACGAGAAGCTCATCGACGGAGCACTCGTACGCGAATACCAGCGTTTCCTCCTCCACTACAACTTCCCTCCATTCTCTACAGGTGAGGCTAAGGCACAGCGTGGAGTTGGCCGTCGCGAAATCGGTCACGGACACCTCGCATGGCGTGGTATCAAGGGCCAGATTCCAGAAGACTTCCCTTACACAGTACGTGTAGTCAGCGATATCCTCGAGAGCAACGGTTCTTCATCAATGGCAACTACTTGTGCAGGAACACTCGCACTTATGGATGCCGGAGTACCTATCAAGAACCCTGTAGCCGGAATCGCAATGGGTCTTATCAAGAACCCGGGTGAAGACAAGTTCGCTATCCTCAGCGACATCCTCGGCGACGAAGACCACCTTGGTGATATGGACTTCAAGACCACTGGTACTAAGAACGGTCTTACAGCAACTCAGATGGATATCAAGTGCGACGGTCTGTCATACGAAATCCTTGAGAAGGCATTGATGCAGGCAAAGGCTGGTCGTGAGCACATCATGGGTGAAATGATGAAGACTATCAGCGAACCACGCCCAGACTTCAAGCCACACGTACCACGCATTGAGCAGATTATCATTCCTAAGGAATTCATCGGTGCTGTCATCGGTCCTGGTGGTAAGATCATCCAGCAGATGCAGGAAGACACCAAGACAACCATCACTATCGACGAAGTTGACGGAGTCGGCAAGGTTCAGATTTCTGCACCAGACAAGAGCGCCATCGACGCAGCTATGGCAAAGATCAAGGCTATCGTTGCTATTCCCGAAGTAGGTCAAGTGTACAAAGGAAAAGTACAGAGCATCATGCCTTACGGCTGTTTCGTAGAATTCATGCCAGGCAAGGACGGACTTCTCCACATTAGCGAAATCGACTGGAAGCGTCTTGAGACAGTAGAAGAAGCTGGCATCCACGAAGGCGACGAGATTGAAGTTAAACTTATCGACATCGATCAGAAGACTGGTAAGTTCAAACTCAGCCACCGTGTACTCATCGACAAGCCAGCTGACTATGTAGAGCGTCCACAGCGTGAACGCCGTCCACGTCCAGAGCGTGGTGAGCGTCCGGAACGCGGAGAACGTCGCGGTCGTGGCGAGAGAGGTGAACGTCACCATCACAGCCACAATGAAGAAGGTGCTGCTCCAGCAGAAAACAATGGAGGCGAAGCACAGGAATTCCGCAGCGCACTCGACGATTTGCTCGGATAAAAACTGAAAATCGAAAATCGGAAATAACCTCAATGAAGGGCAGCCCAACCAAGGCTGTCCTTTATTGTTTTAAATCAATCCATGCAGAAGACTGAAAAAACATAGCATACTATTGCCGTAAAATTCAAAAAATCAGTTAACTTTGCAGCATAATCACCAATGTAAACCGAAGATTATGAAGAACAAACTTATCCTAACAGTGCTGTTGCTGTTTATTGCAGGAGCAGTCAATGCACAGGGTATCAATCCTGAGCTATTCAAGAAAATGAAAGAGAACCACACCGTTTATGTGAACACCAAAGCCCCAGGTGTACACAGAGTGTATGACGGGAAGTATGGAGGATACGTATGGAAAAACAGCATGGGAGGATATATCTGCCGTGACGAGAACATGAAACCGCTCGCAGACATAGACAAGGATTGAACACACTCACCTACCAGATTGACAATAGTGTTCGTGTAGCAGAATGGAAAGAAGATAAATAACAGAAATCAATATGAAACTAACTGGCAGACGCAGAAGCACCAATGTGGAAGACCGTCGCGGACGCAGCGTTAGTAAAGGCGCTGTCGGCGGGGGTATCGGTGCAATCATAATAGGTATTCTCTTTGCCCTCTTTTCAGGCAATGGCGGTGACGGTATAGATGTAGGCAGCATCCTCAATGGGAACGGCTCCGGCAGCGGCATCAACATTGGTGACATCCTCGGCGGTGGTTCAAGCAGCAGCAATAGCGATGAACCCTACGTGGGAACAGCAGAGGAGGAAGACCTCAAGGAGATAACCGAACAGATTCTCGCCAGCACCGAGGATGTGTGGACTCGTAAGTTCAAGTCAATGGGTAAGAACTACAAGGCACCGAAACTTGTTTTCTACACAGGCTCCACACAGACAGGCTGCGGCACAGGACAGGCAGCCATGGGACCCTTCTACTGCTCTGCAGACGAAAGTGTCTATATCGACCTTAGTTTCTTCATGGAAATGCAAGAGACCCTTGGCATCAAAGAGGCAACCTTCACCTACGCCTATGTCATTGCCCACGAAGTGGGTCACCACGTGCAGAACCTGCTCGGCGACCTCGGACGCGCCCATCAGCAGATGGCTAACTCAAGCAAGGTTGAAGCCAACCGCACAAGTGTCAAGATTGAACTCCAGGCAGACTTCCTTGCAGGAGTATGGGCACACGACGAGCAGCAGATTTTCAATTCACTTGAGACCGGCGACCTCGAAATGGCACTCGATGCAGCAGTCAAGATCGGTGACGACTACCTCCAGAAGAAATCCGGCAGTTCTCCCGACGAACGAACCTTCACCCATGGTTCATCAGCTCAGCGCCAGCGTTGGTTCAGACGCGGTTTCCAGTCAGGCGACCTAAGTCAGGGCAACACCTTCGCCTTAAGTCCCAGCCAACTGTAAAAGACCCAACAAAGCCCCCTTCGCCTGACGGCACCTCCCCCGTATAGGGGAGGAATAACCATCCGGATGGCTTTATAATTTGTAACCTCTCCGGTACTATCACATCACAGTTACATAACTTCGTTCTGTGATTATTGTCACGACTCAGCATAGCATGAACAAGTTCAGCTCTGCCTTCGCTGCTCCAATAATTCACACTTCACATTAAATATGCGCATAACAGTAAAAATCGGCAGCAACGTGCTGACACGTGCTGACGGATCACTCGATGTAACACGACTTTCCTCCCTTGTTGACCAAATAGCGGAACTTCACAAGCAAGGCCACGAATTACTCGTTGTTTCTTCAGGTGCAGTAGCCTGCGGACGCAGCGTACTGGCACACCATTCCGATATCAAGACCAAGGACATGGTTGACGAGCGCCAGCTCTATTCAGCCGTTGGTCAGGCAAAACTCATTGACCGCTACTACGAACTATTCCGCGAACATCGCATCGCAGTGGGTCAGGTACTGACAATGAAAGAGAACTTCCGCACCGAAGAGCACTACAACACCCAGAAGAACTGTATGGAAGTGATGCTCAACAACGGTGTAATACCTATCATCAACGAGAACGACACCGTCTGCGTCACCGAGCTTATGTTCACCGATAACGACGAACTCTCTGGACTTGTAGCCAGCATGATGCAGTGCGACCGCCTCATTCTCCTTTCCAACATCGACGGCATCTATACAGGCAATCCTTCCGATGCAGGTTCAGAGCTTATCCGCACCGTCAGACCCGACACCGATCTCAGTCAGTACATTCAGACATCAAAATCATCACTCGGCAGAGGCGGCATGCAGTCCAAGTACCACACCGCTCACGAAGTATCTCAGTCAGGCATCGAAGTCATCATTGCCAACGGCAAGCGCGACAACATCCTCCTCCACCTCATGCAACCCGGCAGCGACACCCCTTGCACCAGGTTTATAAGCCCCCACCCAACCTCTCCCAAAGGAGGAGTTTAACCATCCGGATGGGATAATCAAGCGAAGCAACATAAATATACAATCATGGAATTAAATACTCTTTTTGAGAAGTCAAGAGAAGCAAGCCTGCTCCTCTCTCAACTCACAGACGACAAGATAAATGCGATACTGCTCGAAACAGCAGACGCTATCGAACAAAACAGTAGTTCACTACTTGCAGCCAATCAGCGCGACCTCGACCGCATGGATCCCAACAATCCCATGTACGACCGTCTGCGACTGACCGAATCACGCATCTCAGGCATTGCCTCCGACATGCGTCATGTGGCAACGCTGCCTTCACCACTCCATCGCATACTCAAACACACCGTTCTGCCCAATGGTCTCGACCTCAAACGAGTGGCAGTCCCCTTCGGTGTAGTAGGCATTGTCTATGAGGCACGCCCCAACGTCACATTCGATGTCTTTGCACTCTGTCTGAAATCCGGCAACGCTTCACTACTCAAAGGCGGAAGCGATGCAGAAGAGTCCAACCGCTGCGCAGTCGGCATTATCGGTGAAGTGCTGAAGGCACACAACCTCGACACAGCCATTTGCCAGCTGCTCCCTGCCAGTCACGATGCCACAGCCGCACTGCTTCACGCACGGGGCATGGTTGACCTCGTCATTCCCCGCGGTTCCAAACGACTCATCGACTTCGTTCGCACCGAAGCCACCGTACCTGTAATCGAAACAGGTGCAGGCGTATGTCATGCATATTTCGACATTGACGGAGACGTAGAGAAAGGCGCACGCATCATCAACAATGCCAAGACACGCCGTGTCAGCGTTTGCAACGCACTCGACTGTCTGCTTGTCCATACTTCTCGTGCCAAGGATCTGCCAGAGCTGCTTGCACCGCTCGTTCAGAGCAATGTGATGGTCTATGCCGACCCTATGGCTTACACACTCTTGAAAGAGGACAACTCCTACCCTTCCCGACTCCTTCAGATGGCGAACGACGAAACCTTCGGAACAGAATTCCAGGACTACGCTATGGCAGTTCGCGTTGTTGCCGATGTTGAAGATGCCATGCACCACATCCGTCAGTACGGCAGTGGTCACAGCGAATGTATCATCACTGAGAATGAAGCCACAGCCGACCGTTTCCTCGCCCTTGTCGATGCCGCTTGTGTCTATCACAACGCCCCGACCTCTTTTACCGACGGAGCACAGTTCGGTCTCGGTGCCGAAATCGGCATATCCACCCAGAAACTCCATGCCCGCGGCCCCATGGCACTTGAGGAACTCACCACCTACAAGTGGCTCATCCATGGCAACGGTCAAGTCCGTCCCGCATAAACAAACAAAACAAGAAAACCCCTCCCGTTCAGCATCACTGATCAGGAGGGGTTTTCTTGTTAATCTTCCATCTTCCCTCTTACATCAAACATCTTACATCTTCCCTCTTACATCTTACATCTTACATCATACATCTTACATCTTACATCTTCCTTGTCTTCTATCTTTTTAAAAAATCGGTATAAAGTTTGGTACGTCAACAGAAAAGCAATACCTTTGCAACAAGCTACAACGAGATTAAGACTTATTGATATGTCAGCAAAACATTATCAAAAGCTGAACTATCTCATGGTTTTCGTGAAGATGTTCGCAAATAAATTCGGTCTCACCGAACGGCAAGCGTTCAACTATTTGGATGCCCATAAGGGATTTGCCTTCGTTGACAAGCATTATGATGCAATTCACACAATGGATTTCGCTTATGCCATACAAGATGTGCAAGAGGTATGCCAAGCTTATGGAGGACGTTTGTGATGAAAGTGTATCATGGTTCAGACGTTGAGGTATCTTTACTTCCGAAATACGATATAATGCACAAAACCATCATCCATCATCCCTCTTCCCTTCTCGACGAACTACCGAGATTTTCTCGGCAGTTGCCTCTTCCCTCTTACATCTAACATCAAACATCTTCCATCATACATCATACATCATACATCATACATCTTCCCAAGTGTTCTCTGGCTAATCTTTCAAGCAACCGATGGGGACAACGAATACTCCATCTGGTCTTCTGTAGGCATAAGGACCAACAGCTGTAAGAACCATCATGAATGAAGGATTTTTCATTTTCGTGGTGTCGATAGTGTTGGCAAGGCTTTTCAATGCATCAGCTCCTTCGTTTATCAGTTTCTCTCCTCCGAGTTTAATTTCTATCAGAGCATACGTGCCATTTCTCCGATGCAACACAGTGTCGCACTCCAGCCCTGAGCTGTCTCGATAGTGGTACAGCTTTCCGTCAAGCGCTTCAGCAAACACACGTAGGTCACGAACAGCCATATCTTCATAGATGAGTCCAAACGAGTCAAGGTCGTTAATCAAGTCTTTGGGGCCTAAGCCCAATGCTGCAGTTCCGATACTGGCATCTACAAAATGGCGAGTATCACTGGTACGGATTGCCGACTTACTGCGTATATTTGGATTCCACGCCTCCAAGTCCTCAATGACGAACAACTTCTTCAGCGCCTTGACGTAATCAGCAACAGTATCCTCATCAAGTGTGTTGGAATCATTCGACTGCATATCAGCCTTTATGGTACCATAGGAGACTTGCTGTGAGACGTTACGAGCATAGGAACGTAACAGTAATCGAGTACGTTCAGCACTGCGCTTCACGCCATCTACTCGCTGTATGTCTCGTTCGCATACATCGTCAATATATCCAAAAGCCTGATCCAAAGCAATCTCTCCTTCAAGCAATGTAGCCTGAGGCCATCCGCCTCGACAGGTCAGATAGGCTATATCCTGTAATTCCAGACTATTTGGCAGAGGATCGAACGTCTCACCTTCGAACAGACTACGCAAACTGACACTACCTGTGGATTCGCCCGATTCGAAAAGACTCATAGGACGCATCTTAATTCTGCCTATACGTCCTGTTCCACTATGCACAGTCTCTTCTGCCTGTGGCTTTACTGTTGAACCAGTCAGAATGAACTGAGAAAAAGCACTTCGCTTGTCCACTTCGTTGCGGATGGTATCCCACAGGTCAGGTATCGTCTGCCACTCGTCAATCAGTCTAGGCGTTTCTCCCTCCAGCAGCGTCTTTGAACTGATTTCCATCATCTGCTTGCTCTGTTTCAGAACCTCAGTATCGCCCAGATCAAGCAGGCTTTTGGCCAACTGACGAGCAGTAGTTGTCTTACCACACCATTTGGGACCTTCAATCAATACGGCACCCTTGCCAGCCAACTTGCGAGCTAACAGCTTGTCGGCAATTCTCTGTTTATAATTATTATCCATATTATTTGAGCATCTTTGTTTCAGCTGCATCACAGCATAAGCAGCTTTGATGTATTTATGCCGCAAAATTACTGATTATTATTAGATTGCGCAAATAATTCTGAAACTTTTCGGTCGTTTGTGGAGATTTTGTTCGGTCGTTTGTGGAGATTTTGTTCGGTCATTTGTAGAGATTTTGTTCGGTCATTTGTGGAGATTTTGTTCGGTCGTTTGTGGAGATTTTGTTCGGTCATTTGTAGAGATTTTGTTCGGTCGTTTGTGGAGATTTTGTTCGGTCATTTGTGGATTCAGGCACTCTTTAGGGAAAAGTTTCCCCTTCCCTCTTACATCTTACATCTTCCCTCTTAATTTCGATTCTATATAAGTACGATTATAACGTACGGCTGCGGCTAAAGCTGCCAATGCTGAGGCTCATTTCAATTCTATATAAGTACGATTATAACGTAAGATGCCTAAGCTGGAGGTGGAGATATGGGATGCATTTCAATTCTATATAAGTACGATTATAACGGCAGTACATCGCAAACGTTACGACCTGATACGTAATTTCAATTCTATATAAGTACGATTATAACTCTTGCTAAGCAACATCAGTATAATGTTGAGTTTATTTCAATTCTATATAAGTACGATTATAACGATAGATGTTTTTTGCGGTATTTTTTGTTATTCCATTTCAATTCTATATAAGTACGATTATAACGTTGAACAGCAGTTCGATTTATATGGTACTTTACTATTTCAATTCTATATAAGTACGATTATAACAATAATTATTCAAATCTGATGCAATTATACCATAATTTCAATTCTATATAAGTACGATTATAACGGTAGCGTCCTTGGTTGCGATACCGTTCTGAGCGAATTTCAATTCTATATAAGTACGATTATAACCGATGTGATGGTCTGGTCGATGCGCTCAATGGCATATTTCAATTCTATATAAGTACGATTATAACATTGCCAGAATTGAGGAATTTGGGAAAATTCTTTCAATTTCAATTCTATATAAGTACGATTATAACGAAGAATGTGATATGACCAAGAAGCAACAGACATCAATTTCAATTCTATATAAGTACGATTATAACGGAACGTTTATAAAATAATAAGGGGAAACGGAAAAATTTCAATTCTATATAAGTACGATTATAACTATACTAAACCGCTGCGGTTTTCTATACTAAACCGCTGATTTCAATTCTATATAAGTACGATTATAACGACAGAAAAGTCGCATGAGAGGTTGAAATGTATCATTTCAATTCTATATAAGTACGATTATAACCCACCAGAGGTGGATGCAGAGTCTTACACTACCCCGATTTCAATTCTATATAAGTACGATTATAACTCGAATTTTTTATGGATGAAAATAACTTACTTGAATTTCAATTCTATATAAGTACGATTATAACCCCTTGGGGTTGAAGTTATAGCCTGTATTAGAGCTTGATTTCAATTCTATATAAGTACGATTATAACCCTCTAATTCTTTTAATATAGCAGATGGTGCTGTATTTCAATTCTATATAAGTACGATTATAACTTGTTCAGCAAGTAACTAATAATTCTTCTTCTTCATTTCAATTCTATATAAGTACGATTATAACTGAGCGTGAAGCTTATAATCGTGATAATAAAGGTATTTCAATTCTATATAAGTACGATTATAACTATCTCGGCACTAAAGAAGTTCCTCTTCAGATCAATTTCAATTCTATATAAGTACGATTATAACGAAATCAACTGTGTGAAAAGTGGTGCGTATTTCCATATTTCAATTCTATATAAGTACGATTATAACCCTGCGGCTCTCGCATCTGGAGGTTGCAGGATTCTGCATTTCAATTCTATATAAGTACGATTATAACGAACTTGTGAATATACTATGCGAAGGTCTTGCTCAATTTCAATTCTATATAAGTACGATTATAACGTTCCTTACGGTTGATTTCCTCGTGCGTTTCTTTATTTTCAATTCTATATAAGTACGATTATAACCTGCATTAAAGACAAAGGCTACCACGTCAGCGTGTTTTCAATTCTATATAAGTACGATTATAACGATACGAGGCACGGCCATTCACGGCTGAGATGCCTTTTCAATTCTATATAAGTACGATTATAACTATTCTTGCGTCAAATGGTTTAGGTGCTTCTATTATTTTTCAATTCTATATAAGTACGATTATAACGTATGCAGAATAGAACGGACCCGTCTTATAAAGATTTTCAATTCTATATAAGTACGATTATAACAGCACCACGACAGAAATCGCCAGACATAAAGTTCTGTTTTCAATTCTATATAAGTACGATTATAACCTAAAGTGTTTCTAAAAACCGCCTGCGTTGTCTAACTTTTCAATTCTATATAAGTACGATTATAACAGTTAAGTTATTATTAATCACTTCTTAAAAATGATTTTCAATTCTATATAAGTACGATTATAACATGTGTGTTAATCCAATCCGTATAAAGAATCCACGTCTTTTCAATTCTATATAAGTACGATTATAACAGTTGATTACAATGTCTCCTCCTTCAGAAGCAAACATTTTTCAATTCTATATAAGTACGATTATAACCTTTCTATAATTATATTTTGGTCGCTGTTTCTTATTTTCAATTCTATATAAGTACGATTATAACAGTAGCAAAAGCAGTATAAGCAGTATCAGCTATAAATTTTCAATTCTATATAAGTACGATTATAACAATTAAACAACACTTGTTAAGTTTAGGCATTTTTATTTTTCAATTCTATATAAGTACGATTATAACATCTCGTCACTTTGATTCTAGCTATTCTTCTACTTTTTCAATTCTATATAAGTACGATTATAACGTTGAGCAGTATTACCGTCAGGACCGTAGAACATTTTTCAATTCTATATAAGTACGATTATAACATCTTCTGGGCAACGCATTGAGCGCATTTACCACATTTTCAATTCTATATAAGTACGATTATAACGAAAAACGAACATCGGCATAGGTAGGGAAAACAAGTTTTCAATTCTATATAAGTACGATTATAACCTGAGCATCCCGTGAATTGGAGGCTCTTCTGAGCATTTTTCAATTCTATATAAGTACGATTATAACCCTGTCAGATATTACAGAAGGTTTATTGATTTTCATTTGGTTAGTGATTACAAATATAATACTTTTTTGTAACTTTTAATGTCGATGGTTAATGATAAAAAATGACTGAAAGATTGACATTAGAGATAAATTATTGATTTTAAGCCGTTTTCTACAATTGTTTTTTACGATATTAATAAAAACACACTTCTAAATGAGACATCGACATTACAAAAACACATCTATTGTGCATCGTTCTTGTCCAATCACCTCCTTCTCCATGCACACTTGTGAAGGATGCTTGAACAATATAATACTATCCTCTGTTTTATCAATAAATTGATGGGCATTCTGTAATAACTCTTTAAGTTTTACTTCCGATATTTCACCTTCAAATACAGAATTCTGTATCCAATTCAGATATTTTCGGCATAGCTTCAGCATCTTGCTGACACGCTTTTCTCCAAAATCATAAACAAGAATCACATACATACTTCTACCAATACATCTTAAAAGGTTTATATTCTTCCATACCAAGCAAATGTTTTGCCAATTTATAGCATTCTAACTTTATCAGATGGCGAAAACTCACCTTTCGTCCCAATGACTTATGCTGAAACGTCTCTTCCAATTTGTCCTCTATAGCTCGTACAAAGATTTTCTTTCCTGCATCATTTAACAAACATCGATTCAGCTTCCTGTCAAAATGCTTCTCTTGAATCTCTTTTCGATTGAGAACCCTAAAGATAACCCTGTCAATAATGATGGGCTTAAAGATTTCCGAAATGTCCAAACACAATGAGTAACGTCTCTCTCCTGGCGTGTGCAGATAGCTGATGGTTGGGTTGAGTTGTGTCTGATGAATAGCTCTCAGGCATTGGCTATAACACATCATGTTGCCAAATGAAATAAGCGCATTCACCTCATTTTGCGGAGGTTGTTTTGTTCGTTCACCCATTTGAAAGTCATTCA
Source organism: Prevotellaceae bacterium UBA2852 (assembly GCA_002350855.1). The sequence continues at coordinate 13,136 of DEFM01000031.1, read as the reverse complement.
GAATTAAATCGAAAGCTTCATAATAGGTCTTTCTGATTTGTCCCTCTACACCCATCAGTTCATCAATATCCGTTGTCTCAGGGATTTTCTTCTCCAACTCATGAATAATCTGAATGATTTCCGCCATGTCCTTTCCTCGACGATTGTAATACATCAGATTGCGCACCATGTTATATGCCGCCCCTTCAATGAACTTCTGTGCAATCGCCAACCTCTTCTTTTTGTTCTGATACGCTGCGGTTTGAGCCAAGAGCATACGTCCAGAAAGCAACGAGTCACGAGGCATGAACGACCCAGTATAATTCTCATAATAGTCGAAGAAATGCATACATATGTCTTTCTGCCCCAGAAAATTAAACAGAGAACTATTCGCCTTTAGTGAACCAAAGCAATAAAATTCGCTGATGTCCTCCACGGGCAGATAACGAGGTTGTCCAGCATGTTCAGTACCATCCTCATCTATAGCAAAAGGAGTGAACTTCAAGGTGTTGTCCTTGCGTTCCATCATGCCTGGATTAAACAAGTAGAAAGACTTTTTCATGCCTCGTCAGGTTCTGTAGTGAAACAAAAGTCATAGTAGCTGCACGCTTTGCAGATGCGCTTCTTATCAAGAGGCGGACAAATATCCGATTCAATGATGTCGCAGATTTCTTGCTCTATTCTCTGTATTTCCTTACGATCTTCATCTGTCAACGCCACAGACATTGTTTGTCGCATTGTTGGATATTCCAGCAATCCTGTACACCCCTCTATGCCATTTTGCTCGAACACATATATGTAGTACTTGACCTGCCATTCATGCGCTTTCTCTACTTTATCTGAACGTTTGATCTCGTGGATGACTTTTCTTTTCGCATCGAAATAATCCACTTTAATACCCCCAATCGCTACTTCCTCCAATCGTTCCGAACGGTGTGGATAACTATCCTCATGAATCAATTTTCCGTCATAGACAGCGTCACTGGTATGCTCCATGTTGATGCCGTTCGCGAACAGCCAAAGCTTCCTGTGGCATAGTTGGTAATAATTGAAGTGGGTGCCTGTTGGTGTCATCTCTTCAAAATTTATTTGTTGTCTTCTTCAAACGGCAATGCTCCCAAATATCTGTCAAAATCACTTTGGAACAATTGGTCCTGAATAATACGATATTTCTCAAACTCCGTCTCTGCATGTAGCACAGCCTCTTCGTGGCTCACGCTACCGGCATCGTCCAGCAAAGGTCGCTCGTCGCTGCTCAGATAAGCATCAATACGTTTCGCCCAATCCTCCATCGTCATAGGTATATGGCGTTTGGCTCGGCTCTCGGCAAAATCAAGCACAGCGGTTACAATATGCCCCATATCTTCGAGTTCCATCTCGTTCAGATAATTCTTGGCAATAGAAACATCCGTCTTAACTATTTTTCCATCAGGCGCATTCTCCCAAGTAGTCAGCCCCATGTGTTCCTTCTCGGCATCAGCACGCTCCATGATGAGCTCCGCTGCCGTATGCTGGTGCACAGCATAGTGCATCTTATTTTGAATGCGCTTGAAAAACAGCCGTGTGGTAGGTGCATCTTTGTTATAATCCATGCTGGTGGCATAGATATCAGTGAGCTTCTGGTAGAAGCGTCGCTCAGAAAGACGAATCTCACGAATCTCTGCCAGCAGGTGCTCAAAATAGTCCTCACCTAAGAAAGCACCATTCTCCATGCGCTTCCTATCAAGCACATAACCACGGATGGCAAACTCTCGAAGGACGCTTGTGGCCCATTGGCGGAACTGGGTGGCACGGATGCTGTTCACACGATAGCCCACAGCGATGATAGCGTCAAGTTTATACATCACGACCATACGTTTCACCTCGCGATTGCCCTCTTGTTGAACTGTTTCCATTTTGGAAATAGTTGCATCTTCTTTTAGTTCACCTGTCTCAAACACATTTGCCAGATGCTTGCTGATGGCCGGTACTCCAACATCGAAGAGTGCAGCCATCGCTTTCTGTGTACACCAAATTGTATCTTCGGCATACATCACTTCAATTCCCTGCTCTTTCGCCTCAGCTTGGAAGATGAGGAACTCAGCTGTACTGTTTCTTATTTCTTTTCGTGTAACCATATTTTAGTAGTATAATTTGCCGTCACGGGCATACAACGCCACCGATGCCAGACCATCGGCGGTGTTGTAGATGATGATATTTGAAGGTTGGTCGGTCATGGTTATAAAAAGTTTGAATCATTGTTAATAGATAACGAAAGGCCTTGTGTCTCGTTATAGAATCCATCTCGTATCACATTTATACATTCTGTATAATCCAATCCTATGGAGATTTCCACAGAATCTACAATGTGGCTTTTTTGTGCTTTTTGAATCAGATATAATGGAATATCTATTGAGGATAGAATTTTATATTCCTCAAACTCGTGCCAATTCTTAAAATACGAATTATCAGGTTTCATTACATAAACACTCTCCTGAGGAAGGATATCTCTGCTCTTCCAAAATTGATTTGAAGTGTCATCTTCCTTCGTTCTTTCTTTTGACCCAATTAGCCAGTTAAACATAAAATACTCTTCCAAATGCTTAGCATTCTTATGGGCTTTTACATTAAAGTCGGTTCCTTTATTATATATTTTATTAAGCAAAGCTAACAATCCTAAGGAATTATACTTTCTTTTTTCTATTAGTTGATTAGTCAAGTTAAAGGCTTCACACGCATCCCAAACCTTTTCATTTTTGTTCGGCGTTCCATAAGGAGCTGGATATAATGCGCCATCCTTATGAGGACGGACAACGTATAATTCGCCTAATTGTTCTTTAGTGAAACGGCAAAGACGACCAGCTCTTTGTATCAATCTATCAATAGGACACAAATCGGAAATCATGATGTCGGAACTGATGTTAATGCTCATCTCTCCTATCTGTGTCATAATGGCGATGCCATGTGCACGACCTTCCTTCCACGCATCTTTGCCAAGAGCATCAATCAGTTTAGCTTCTTTTGCCTGTTTATCTGGTTCTGTAAACCTGCTGTGGTAAACGATAATGTCTGTATAATTGCGATTTTGTAACCATGATAGAAATTCAAATGCCTTGTCAATAGTATTAGCATAGATGATCCCGTTGCCCTTATTTATCATTAATTCAAGGATGTCTTCAAGCTCATTAACTGCTGAATAATCTACTATATCTTTGATTTCAAAACGATAACGTTCTTCATCCGAATGGTCTGTGAGAATCCTATCCACATCATATCCTATGGATTGATAGTCTTTCAATACGGATTCCGGTAAAGACGCACTCATTAGGAGAACTGGCACATTCCATTCTTTGAGAGCTTTCAAAAGTACTAATATGTTTGCTTGAGTAAACTCATCATAAAAGTCAGCTTCATCTATAACCAAACATGAATTGGCTAAGTTGAATGTTATTAGATGGTGGTCTTCTCTTGTAAGCGTTAAAGCCATTAATAAATGGTCAATAGTACAAACTGTAACAGGAGTTTCTAGCAGACGAGCAAGTTCATGCTCTTTCTTTGCCTTTGTCAAGTCGACATGACCCTCCTTTACCTCCTGATGGAATTTGCTGAACCAAGCGCTGGAATGATACAGTCCTGTATCTGAGAGACTCTCTGCTACACTGATGGAAAGAGCATTCGATGTGAAACGTGTGGGCATAGCGATTACTAAGCGATTTGCTCGTTGATTCTCCATCTGGAGTTGTGCCCATAATAAAGAAGCGTCTGTTTTGCCGGCTCCTGTAGGTGCCCTCAATAAAAGTAAGTCCCTTTGCCAGTTATCTGCAATCAGTTTTTGTACCGGTCGCATCGATGAATGAGGGAATTTGTAACTGAAAGACTTTATTTCAGGAACAAAATCCCCCTCTTCTCTTGCGCTGGCACGATGATCTGCAAACTGCAGCAAGGCTCGTAAGGCAGAATATTCGTATTGCAGACCAATAATTTCTTCAATAGATAGTTGCTGCCATGATAGTCTTTTTAGCTCGCTCCATATTTCTTTTATATCAGGTGTTTGCCAACGTTCCTCGCTTGCAACTGTCATTTTCCCATGATGTGCTGCAATCGCTGCAATTAAAGACAACGGCATTTTAACCCGTTTGGCTTCTATAGCAGAATACAGTTCATGTCTAATGCCGACAGTCCTTAAATTCTCGCCTACAAACGAATGGGGGTCTTTAATGTATTCTTCATAGTCTTTTTGACAAGCCACTTGCCATCTATCCGTTTTTTTCCCAACGTCGTGATATTTACAGATAAGTGTCACTCTTTCTTTCAGGTTCTTTCTTATCCGCTTATAGTATTTTAGAGCGATGAAATCGCCACACAACGCTTCACCTTCACGAATAACATCGAGCGTATGTTGCTCTAATGTTATTCCTGAAGGCTTAGCGAGTGTAGGATACTTACAAACCGAATTCATTCCAAATCATTAAATTCTAATTGAAAGCTTCGGAAAATGTTGTGACTTCTGCCCCACCTGAAGGATCATAAAGGCTATTCTCAGTTGAACACAAGAAGTTCAAAGCATCTTTATATGCACAGTGAACACTATATTCTGTCTTATCATCACCAATAAAGAACTTTGCGCCACGTTCCTTTAACTCTTCAATTATGTTTTTCCTCTCCTGTTCTTCTGCAATAAAATATCTGCTCGCCTTTCTACTTAATACGGTATCAAACACAATGAGAACTTCCTGTGGTTCACCACAAACAGCATTACGAGCTTGATTTGCATAATCATTCATTGAGTTTGTAGCCTGAAGAAAAAGCTTTGCTCTTCTTTTACGTTCCAACTCGTTAGCATGTTTTACAAATCTTGTCTCAATGTTAAACTCGTTCTCATAAGTATACGCCTTTGAGATACTCAATTCGCTTATATCAAGGAAGAAGTTCATGTGCATAATGTCATGTTGGCTGAATTCTCGTGTTGCAAGCGCCTGCTCTTTCCCCTGGTCATTCATTTTGATACGTACTAAAAGATCCCGACCGACTTCACTTTCTTTCATTGCAACAGCAGGGGTAACAGTTAATGGAGCCGTTCTTCGACCAGAATAATTGCCAGAAGTCGGATGCATAAATCCACCCATATCGGCACGCAGATCATTTTCGATTTGATTGGAAATTCCATCTCCATTAGAAACGAATGTGGTTCCTCTGTTTGCATCAGCCATGTTTAATCTATCTATAGCTGAAAACAAAACATGTCGTTGCATTTGACCAGAAATATACACTCGACCATCGGGTCTTCTTTTAATAGATGAGGCATTGCCCAAAAGCTTTTCTCCTCCATTTGCCATGTGGTTCTCAAATGGAACCAATGACGTAATTAAGATACCTTTGATTTCCATTATTTGATGATTTTATATTTGACTGTAATCTTCATTATTTTCCTCTTCTCGTAATACAATAGAAGAGGTTCCCTGAGTTGTGCTTTCTTTAGATGTCCGTATTCGCGAGAATGCTATTAGCATATTTTTTGCGACATTGAGATCAATACTTTCACATAAAGTCTCTTCAATAAAAAGAGAGGCTTCTGCTGGTGCATCACTATCTGACAAACGTCCCGCTCTTGTAATTGTTTGAGCAATTAAAGCATCGGGGGTCTTTGCTGCAAAGATGCTACTCTCCAATTCGACGAGAATCTTTGACTTTTTCTGTTTCGTGTCAAGTTTGCTCTCCTTGTCTTCAATGGCGGCTTTATATGCGACTCTATTGAGCCATCCGCCTAAACACTTTACTGAATCAATGATTTTCTTATCCATATTTTCTATTTTGTTAAAGTATGTTGTCATCAATAATTCTATTGGCTGTGGGTATTCTGCTCTAAAAGACAGAAAATCTTTAAACGCAGGTCTATTAAATAATTGTAGGAATCGGCTAACAAACAAATCAAACTTTAGGTACTCTGGATTGTCCCAGCCACGTTTATCTTGATTATAGAGTACAGAGTAATAAATAGAGTCAACAACAGAACTTAATTTTGCAGATTTTGCCAGTTCAATAATATACTGACTATAAGTAAAAGATTTAGCATCTCCATATTTGACTATGTAGATAGAACGGTTTTTTAGTTTGTCCAAAACATTTGCAACAATATTTGAATACTCTTCCTCTTTTCTCAACTCTCCTATCGCTCCCAGCAAAGCTAAGCTACCAAGAACTTGACTATAAGGAGCATTGGGAAAATTTCCTCTTTCAATCTTTGGTCTCTTTGGAATAAATTTCTCGCTGTTTTTGGTGATTTCCTTTTTTACTTTGCCGACAAACAAGTCTTTGGTAGCTATAAATAGTAGACGTTTGAAAATCCGGATAAAATCTACCATATCGTTCAATTCTAAATCAGGAATTAAACAGCTATTGGCAATAGCTGGTTTATATTGCGTTAGCGAAGTCACTAATCCATAGCCTTGTTCGGCTTTCGAAGATTTTGGAGCGCCTCGACCAATTTTCGTTGAAAAACTGGAAAACTCTCCGACAATAGGCACCTCAGACATTCCGATCTTTTCACTTTTTTCTAAAACAGAATCATCTGCATCTTGAACTTCTTCAATATATTTTAGCGCAGAGCTCTTAAGATTTCTTGCCTGCATATCTGTAGTAATGATATGTGGAGAAAGGAACTTGTAGTTTTTGGCGCTTCCATCTTCATCGGTATATTCGTAAAATACCGTTTCTTTCCCTTCATAACTACCATTAGGAGTCAATCTAAATGTATTGAGCCCCCTTCTAATCTCATCAACAATATGCATCAAATGAATATCAGATTGGTTTTGCAAAGAATTCTCTTCTAAAACCAAAGCCATACCATATGTTATATAAGGATGTGTTGTCATAATTCTATAAGTTTTACAGATACCCAACCCTCATTATTCCCTAAATAGCCTATATTGTTCTCAGCACATGCTTTATAGAGTATCTTGAATAATCTGGAATTCACTTTCATGTCGTAGCAAAAAACTCCTTCTAAATGCAAATACTCACGCTTAGTTGGTGAAGAATAATATTGAGCAAATTTTCCTATGTTTTCTTGGAACCATTTTGTCTTTTGCTGATTCTTAACATTTGTACCAACATTATTATCAGAATCGATTTTATTAAATGCTTCCGTTAAGCTATGAATGGTACTGGCATCCATAAATCTGATTCCATTAATATGTAAATGGGAATCCGCACGACGGTACAACCTACTCCAATAGTCATCATAAGTGCATGAGGAAACGAAACTATCTATCTGTGGCGGTCTGTTTACTTCAAAAAACTCATATAAAAGTGGAATATAGGTAGAACCTTGTATGAAAGATTTGTAGTCAACAGCCATTTTTTGTTTTTTCCTTGTCTTCTGCAAATCTTTTAGTATTTTAGTCCGAGTTTCCAAGTCAAAATGCCACCCGAGGATGTTTTCAAACAAACCACATATCATCTTTTTGGTTGGGTACATTTGTGACTTATAATAAGATCCTGGTAGTTCGGATACCATAGAAAGCGGTGCCAAAGGCTCAATGATCAATTTAGCTTTGACATCCTTCAACGGTTCTTCTTTTAATATGGAAATATCAATATTCTTCATACCTTCATCATTTTTATCGTTGCAAATTTACAAAATGCTCTTCAAACTTCCGAGTGATTCCTCATGATTTTTGCAAGGCTTCGATCGCCCCAAATCCCATGCTGCCTTTCTCTCCTAAACCACTTTCGTAGGCAATCTGCATGAGTTCTTCGGGTAGGTCTATTTTGAACAGGTAGCGGTAGCCGCGCACACGAGTTTCGTTGGGGGTGTAGGCTTTGATGCGGACGAGGGCAGACTTGGGTTCGTTGAGCAGTTGGAGGTGGCAATGGGGAGTGCCGCTGAAGGGATGCCCGTGAATGGTGTAGTAGCGGTCGAGCAGACCTGTGAGGATGCCCTGTTCGTAACGTGAATCGGTGGGAGAGAGGTAATCCATGTGACCCCGTTCGTTGCGGAGGGAGATGCAGATGGGGGAGAGAGTTCTGAATACCATATCTGGCTGGTAGTCGAGGGGAGGCACCACTTGGATTTCCCTCACCATGAGCTGTACACCCGATATAGGATCTGCTATCTGGATTGTTTGCTGTTGAAACAGTCCTTGAATGAATTGCTGGGTGCTCTTTTCGGGCAGGAAGGTAATGTAGAGCGTCACAAAGTCTGACTTGACGATGAGACGTTCCCGCTGCTTGTCAATTCCATATTGGGGTACGATTAGGTTGGAGAACGTGAACAATTTGAAACGCTTACCGTTCATCTGGTAACCGTTTTCGTGCAGCCATGTGGAAAACTGGAGGTCACTCTTTTCCAATGTGTGGTAGATGACTCCTTGCAATGGGTACTGATAGTTGATGGGCAGTTCACGTCCCATCGCTTCGGGTTGGATTTGTAGGGTTAGTTTGAATCTCATTAGAGTAATAATTAGGTGAATTTATAAATATTTTCTGCAAAGATAACTATAGGGTGTCTCAAAACATGGTACAGCTATATATTTTTTTATATTATTCGTAATTTTTCAACATTTCCTGAATAATATCATGTGTTTTTTCTCGTAATGTCTTCGGAGAAATGACTTGAATGCGATTTCCCTTGCGAAGTATTTGCCCGATGAAATCAGAAGTAGGATAAAGATAGTAGGAAAAGTCGGAATAGTCAACTGTGGTATTTATTTCTTTCTGGCTGTGGTGGAGAGGAAGGTCGCGGAGATAAGGACGTTCATTTTTTCTTACCCTTAATACTACCTCTTGTGGTTGTTCGTGATTGTCTTGATAGACTCCAAAACAATGACGGAAATGTGTTTCCGCATCGAAGTTGGTATCCATTTGGAAAGTGCTGGATAGAATTTCAAGAGATTGGAAACGATCGAGAGAGTATGTAATGAGTTTTCCATCTTCTTTTGTCAGAAGATACCAGCGTTGCTTGTATAGCTTCAGACAATAAGGTTCTGCTGCGGCATGGAATTTAGTTTCGGTATCGTTGTATTTCTTATAATGGAACGCTATACGTTTGTTGGATTTCATGGCCATGAGAATCTGCTGAAGGTATTGGTGACCTGAAGGAATATCTTCCAGAAGAATTCTCTTCTGAAGACTGACGCTTTCACGGACCGCACTGTGAACAGTTAAGGATGAAAGCAACCAATTCTGTATGGAGTTATTAGAAATTGCTTCGGGATTTTCAATGTAGTATTTGTAACCATCGTTTTTATCACACTCTATGACAACATTGAATAACTCCTCGATGTCATTCTTGTGTCGGTTGAATGTCGATCGAGGCATTTCTACACCGTTACTTAAATTGCATTGTATCCATTTTTTGTTAATTTCGCTGAGTGTAATCCGCCCAGCACGATGAATGGTGTTGAGCAGCCAGATATATTGTTGAAAAATGCCTGTATTTCTCATGTGTTCTTTCTCTCGTTTTTATTTGTAGTTTTCTGCAAAAATACAAAATATATTCAACAACAAAACAAAAAAAGGGAAAAACTTCAACGGCATAAGATTTTGCATTTAAATGAAAATGTATTATCTTTGCAAAAAGATTGTTAAGGGATCATATCTGTTTCCCTCTATTTTTAATTATTAACTAAAAATTTTTGTACCATGAACAACACAGAATTAAACTATGAAACTGTTCCGAATTGTTACAAGCACTGTAACATTAGTGAGTGTCCTCTGGCAGACAAATGCCTGAGATTCAAAGCCTATCAGATATTGCCGAAAGCAGCGCCAACAGTACTGATAGTTAATCCAAAATCTTTGGAAGGTATATCCGGACAGTGTCCACACTACCGTCCTTTCAAACTCGTAAAAGTTGCATTAGGCTTCAAGTGTCTCAAAGATCAGATGTCAGCGAACCAATATGCAAGATTCAAGAAGATGGCAATAGGGAGAAGCAGCAAAACGACCTTTTACCGCTGTCTGAACGGAGGAAGAATCATAACGCCAAAGGATAAAAAAACTTTCTTGTCCTTCATTCACTCCTGCAACCCTGAAATCGAGCCAGATAAAGCGTTTGACTCATTCATGGAAATTCCCAACTGGTAAAGTATTTATGTTTCTCTACACAGGAACGAAAGTTCCAGCGAAGTGGAACGAAAGTTTCAGCGAAAGAGAAAAAAAAGTTTCAGCCTCAGTGAAAAATCGGTTTCACTGAGGCTGAAACTTTTGTCCCACTGCACCGTGGGAATAATAAGGGTGTAGTTTATCGATTTTGGTGCGATTTAGTCTTTAGTAACACAATGTTAATAAAAGTGTACTTGGTACTTTATATTTTCATTACAGAGCTTGTATCAGTGCGTCAAGTTGCTGTGGGTTCATGCCATGGGTGAGTGCAGAAGTTAAGAATGCAGGAAAGGATATTGAGGTAAATGCTATTAACACGGTATTTGGTCGAGATGCGATTTCTGATGTACACGATGAACTAATTTATACATCAGAAAACATTACTCCCGAACAACAGGCACTTCTCAACGGGAACAATCCCCGTCAATATCCTGCTGAACGGGAGTCTGCTGGCAAAGGTAAAAAAACTTCTGATACGGTGCAAGGGAATGAGGATATTTTTTCTAAGGCTGAGCGAATTGCGGCTAAGTATAATGCGGAGCAGGCGGTTAAGAAGTTTGAGACGGAGACGGAGGAAGAGGCTGCTCTTCGTGATGCGCTTATCGACATGATGAAGTCAACAGGGCTTGATGATGTTCCTGATAGCGAGGAGGCTCAGAAGATGTTTATGAAGCTGCAACGATACTCCATAACACATCAAAGAAATACAATGGCAAGGAGATGGAGGCACTGTGGAGTGGAATGGAACAAGATGAAGTATTCCGTAAACTCGGAATGACTGAATCTGAAATCGAAGATGGTTCACCAAAAGATAAAAAGGATTTCCTTGATTACCTGTTCCATAAAAAAATCATGGCTGCATTTAACCCATTTACAGGTAAAATCAATATCTTTGCAGAAGAGTTAACACCAAAACGTGCAGAGGAATCATATTTTCATGAGAATATCCATGGAGTGCTTAGGGATATTTACGGTGATAAAACACAGGAGATAGCTGAGCATTACTGGGATATTACTCCTGAGGAAGGCGAATATGTCAACAAGCCTTATATCCGTAAGAACTACAAAGATAATGAAGAAGCATGGAGCAAGGAGATGTTTGTAACATACCTTGCAAAGGCGATGGTTGATGGTAAGGTTGAGAAGATTTATGACTACCTTGCAGGCGAACCGAAAGATATAGAGATATTAGACAACATTTTATCAACTATAGGTTATGACAGAGAACAAGAAACAAGAGAGCGCAGTTCCGAAGCCAAAGAAGGAGGAACAGCAGCCGAAATCTCCCTTCAGGGAAAAGTGGGAGAAGATAATTCGGGAAATATCATTAGGTATCCACGCAGATTAGGTTATGACAGAGAACAAGAAACAAGAGAGCGCACAGCCTCAACCGAAGAAGGAGGAACAGAAGGAACAACAGCCGAAGAGGGAATCTCCTTGGCAGAAGTTAAAGAAGAATCTGATTCCAGACAAGTTCGAGTAAAATTCCAGAAGGGGAAACCTTCGGACACAA
>DEFM01000031.1:1365-1537 GCA_002350855.1 Prevotellaceae bacterium UBA2852 | reverse complement strand
ACTATAGATTATGACAGAGAACAAGAAACAAGAGAGCGCACAGCCTCAACCGAAGAAGGAGGAACAGAAGGAACAACAGCCGAAGAGGGAATCTCTCTGGCAGAAATTCAAAAAGAACCTGTTTCTAGACACATTCGAGTAAAATCTCCGAAGGGGAAACCTTCGGACACAA
>DEFM01000031.1:0-1281 GCA_002350855.1 Prevotellaceae bacterium UBA2852 | reverse complement strand
ACTATAGATTATGACAGAGAACAGGAAATCGAAGAAAGCATACTCCTATGAAGTGACAAAAATAGAAGTGTTGGACGGTCAAACGACGAAGCCACTTTCAGTTTCGTCCCGCAAATCCAACACTCCTAATGATAGCCACGGCCTTAATAGCGAGCTTGAAGCCCATGACCTTAATGGTCGCTCAAACGTTTCTGATGTATTCGTGAGCTGTGCAAAGTTACTAAATAATCTTGAAAAGTCATACGATAGTGGCAAAAAAATTCTTGATGAGAGCAAAATTGCCGACGAAAGTACCGATTTTCGTAAGGATGCCTATGGCGGCTGTGAGTTCGACCCATTTGGATGGGCTCATGGTGAAAGCGTTACTTCCTGCTTCTGCCAAAAGGGGGTCGAATTCGACCCCTTTAAAATTGGGGTTGTGCAACCTTTTTCATTGCAGAGCTTGTATCAGTGCGTCAAGTTGCTGTGGGTTCATGCCATGGGTGAGGAGATAATCAGAGAAGGCTTTGGCATAATCGACATTTCCTATTTTACTTTCTAATGTCTGCAAATATACAACAATAATCGGGAACACATGCTATTACGACACATATTTTGCGACTTAACGAGAATTACAATCTTCGCGCTGAAGAGCAGAATTGAACATTGAGTATTATGACTGAACAGACCTGAAAAAGAGAAAAAACTAAGTAATCTCTTGGTGGTTCGGATTTTTTTGAGTTTATTTGCAAAGTATTGTGAACCATAGTCTTGTGTACCCACACAGTAAGGGCTTTTCAACATATTGCTTAATGGATATTCAAATACAATATTTATTATGAATAGTATTTCATTACAAAATGTATGGCAAACTCTTCTTGGTATGAACCTGTCGACTGACAATAAGCGATGGATAGCTGATCATTTATATGAAGAAATCAAGAAAGAAGAGACATTGCAGTCATATACCATTCGGGAACTCAATACGCGCATAGATAAGGCAGAGGAAGATGTAGCAATGGGGCGTGTGATGTCTCGTTCTGAGGCCTCTCTACGCATGAAGAATTACATATCAAAACTCAAGTAAATACGATCTCATAATTTAGGATAATACAATAATCGCACAGGCAATTAAGTCTGTGCGATTTCTGTTTTCAGACATAAATTGTGTGAGGGAAAATTTTTTTAGTGAGTGAAACGAACGGGTTTTCCCTGCCGATGGGATAACCTGACGCAGGAAGGAGCAGGAGTTTTAAGTATATGGACTTGGAAACTTGTTTACATAGGACATATAATTAAAAG
>DEFM01000019.1 GCA_002350855.1 Prevotellaceae bacterium UBA2852 | reverse complement strand
TCCCACCAAGCTCTGTTACTTCGTAGACATCGTTGTCATCATCGCTGCTTCAAAAGGCGAGGGAGAAAGCAGCAAGCATCACAAATGCAATCCTCCAAAGTTTCATTGTTTTCATTTCGATATTTGTTGTTATTTCTGTCTATATAAACGCCGTAAAGCGGGAAATCCTGCATCGTTGGGCGTTAAATGTTCTTAATCGATATTCTATTCTTTGAAGTAGGCAGCGTCGGCACTGAGGCCGACGACTGCCCGCCTGTCGAGAGAGATTTATAGTCGGTTGATTTGTTCGCTTGCGGCGCTCTTGCCACGATACTTGGTCTTGAGTTGGTTAAGCCGATATACAATGCTTAGAGAGAAATTCCAATACTTGTGGTCTTCAATTTGCCAGAAGTGGACGTTGCGTATACGCGTGTCTTCCTCGAACTTCATTTTGTGGAAGAGGTCTCGGGCGGCAAACTTCACGCTCAGTCGGTCTTGCAGAAAGGACTTCTGTATGCTGAAATTGAACATCTGGTAGGGCTTTAACTGGATATTGTTCTGTGTGCCTCCGCTATTATAGTAGTAATAGATGTTAGCAAGCCATGAGTGAGGTAAGTCGAAGTATTGGTTGAGAACAAGATAGAACTCAGTCTTGCCATAGCTGTATGGCTCGTTCATATACTCGTAGTCGAAGAATAGGTGCTGTACAGCTATACGGATTGAGGGACGCCACCAACGGAAATTATGTTGCAAACTGACGTTAGTACTAAGCAGGCTTGCGTGGTTGAAGTTGCTGAATGAACTCACCAGTATGCGTGAATGCTCGTCCTCGGTGTACCAGTCAGGGGCGATGAGATTATCCTTATAGGTAAAACTTAGTGAGGCGTTGATGAATTTGTAGGCTGTGCTCCATTCAGCGATGTAGAGCTTCGTGGGCTGCAAACTGGGATTGCCATGCTGATAGGCAAACTCACTATTGTAATAAGTGTAGTTGCTCAATTGACGGAATGACGGACGACTGGTACGCGACGTAAACGATAGGGCATTGCTCCATCCTTTGTATTTGTGGCTGATTTCCATAGAGGGAAACAGGTAGCGGTAGTGACGGTGAATGTTGGCATCGGGAGCCAGACGGTCTGAGTAATCACAGACAACATCCTCATAGCGAATACCTCCGTTCAATGTCCAGTCTCCAAAAGTCGCCTTTGCTTCCAGATAAGCCGCAGTCTTGTTCTCCCATTGGTGATAGTCTGAGGGCGGAACCACGGCGTTGTCACAATTGGCGGTTCCATTGCCTGTCACGCGGTTGTACTCTGCACCCCATGACAACGAGGTCTGTTTGTCCAGCGTGTAGTCGAACGTCAACCTACCCGCATAGACGTGGAAACGGCTCTTGCTCTTATTGAGTGTTGAGATGGTTGTTGTACCAGTGGTTTCGTCTGTCAGTTGGCGGTAGTCACTGGAATTGCCTGCGTAATCAAGGTTGAGGGCTGTGCGTAGCTGCTGCGTCCACTCTGCATTATAGAAAGTGTTGACATGAGCATAGTCCATATTATTGTGGTAATCACTCAAGATATGAGTTCGCTGGAATTCCTGGTCGTTTTTGCAGTAGATATGCAAGGCATCACTAGGTGATATCCATGTGTTGTGATAACCATCGTAACTGATACCTGCAATGTGTCGCTCATTGAACTCATAATCTACATTCGCTGAATAACTCGGTATTTTCTGGTGCTCCCTGCTGTGATTGTCGGTGTGGTCATATCGGTAGGTATCGCCATCCACCACAAATTCTTTTATTTGCGGTTGGTTATAGTGGCGATGAAAATCATTATACTCCAGATGTGCCGATGCATTCAGTCCACCCTGCTTCAGACCAAGGTTAATCGACTCGTCTGATGACAGTACATCGTTTACCTCTTCATCGGCTTTCACTTGCAGTGTCCACCCTTCTTCCTTTGTACTCGTTATTATCTTGATGACGGTTTCCACTTCTGCATCGTATTGTACGCCAGGATTACGAACAAGCTCAATATAAAGAATGTCTTTGGGTGACAGATGGCTAATTTCTTGTATGTTCTGCACCTTGCGGTTATTGATGTAGTATATAGGAGTTCCACGTCCAAAGACAGACAGAGATCCATCTGGTGAGGCAATAACACCTGGCACTTGCAAAAGTAGCTCGTTGGTGCTGTGCAAACGCTCCAAAACTGTGCCAGCCACATTTGTAATAATGCTATTGCCTTTTGTCTGATACATAGGACGTTCGCCTTTCACCGTCACTCCCTTCAGAGTTTGTGTTTCTGGCTGCATCCGAATTGTGCCAAGTTCTGTGTTATTGCATTGCTTGTAAATCGTCTTATAGCCGACATAGGAGATACGTGCAAGGACTGGTTTTTGTTCACAGGGAACGACAAAAAGACCGCTTTCGTTCGACACGCCGCCTGTAATCAGCGTGGAGTCCTGGGATGAGAGCAGGGCGATGTTGGCGTAGGCTACGGGCTGGCCTTGCTCGTCGATGATGGTGCCCTTGTAGCGGAGGGCCGTCTTCTGCGGACACTCCACTATGATTTCCCTGTCCTCAACGGTCATGCGGATGGGATAGAAACCTATCATCTGACGGATAGCATCGGGTACGGTCTTGCGGTGTACCGAAGTGGTGATG
>DEFM01000006.1:259542-259680 GCA_002350855.1 Prevotellaceae bacterium UBA2852 | reverse complement strand
CTTGCCAACTCTTAAAGCAACGTTAAGAAGTTTTTTATGGTTCATAAAATAGTGCGAATCAACTATGATGAAATTTTTTGTCCCTCGAAGAAAAAGTGTTACTTCGGGGGACAGATGGGGGACAAAATGGGTGATAAT
>DEFM01000006.1:0-259407 GCA_002350855.1 Prevotellaceae bacterium UBA2852 | reverse complement strand
TTCTTTGCAAAAAATCACTTTCCGACGCAGAAGTGGCGGAAGATATTGTTGAGGGTTTCCTGAGGTGTGATGGCTCCGCCGGTAATGTCGGCAAGGTCGGAGAGAACCATGCGGAGGTCTTCGGCAATGAGGTCGCCACTAAGGTTTGCCTCCATAGAATCAATTACCCTCGAAAGGTTATCGTGGGCATGAAGCAAAGCCTCATAATGTCGCGCTGAGGTTACAATAACATCTCCCTCAGCGGTTTTTGGGGCTGCGTCAAGGAGTTGCTGGCGCAGTTCATCAAGTCCTACTCCATACTTTGCCTGGAAGGTTTCTGTCTTATTCTCAATACGGATGACTGTCTGGTCATCGCTTACAGGCAATTGAGGATAAGGGACTCCTGGTTCGGTCATCATCAGAATGATACGGGCACGACGGGCTGCGGCAATGGAGCGATCGATGCCAAGCCTTTCAATCTGGTCGTCGGTATGACGTATTCCTGCTGTATCAATAAAACGGAAGGTGATATCGCCAATCTGAATGCAGTCTTCAATCGAATCGCGGGTAGTTCCCTTAATATCGCTGACTATTGCCCGTTCCTCTCCGAGAAGTGCATTGAGGAGCGTGGATTTTCCTACGTTTGGTGCACCGACTATAGCAACAGGTATTCCCTGCTTCAGGGCATTCCCGACATGAAAAGAATCAGCAAGAGTTGTAATGCGATTGTCCGTCATCTTAGCCAAAGCAAGCAACTCGCTGCGGTCGGCAAATTCCAGTTCTTCATGGTCGGAAAAATCGAGTTCAAGTTCAAGAAGTGATGTAAGACGCAACAACTGGTCACGCAGCTGAGAGAGTTCGTTGGAGAAACGCCCTCGCAATTGTCCCATTGCCATGGCATGAGAAGCACGATTGGTGCTGGCAATGAGATCTGCGACGGCTTCAGCCTGACTGAGATCCATCTTGCCGTTTAGGAAAGCGCGTTGGGTGAACTCTCCTGGTAATGCCTGTCGGCAACCGTTCTTAATGAGAATCTCCAGAATTCTGTTCACGATATAGCGTGAGCCATGACAGGATATCTCAACTGAGTCCTCGCCTGTGTAGGAATGAGGATTGCGGAAAACTGCCACCAGAACTTCATCAATGATGTGTGAATCCTCGTCGACTATCGTTCCGTAATGCACAGTATTGGGCAAAGCCTGCTCTAGGGAGCGGCTGAAGATCCCGGAAACAATGTCAATGGCTTTGTCTCCGGATACTCGTATCACGGCTATGGCACCTCCTGGCGATGTGGCCAATGCACAAATAGTTGACTGAGAGTTCACCTTAGAGAGATTCTGTTATTTCTTGAATACAAAATATACTGCGAAGATAAGGCAGAGAAATGCTGCCGCATGATTCCAATGGAGATTCTCGTTCTGGAACATTACATGTGCCATCACTGCAAAGACAACAAGGGAGATACATTCCTGAATGACCTTGAGCTGAACAAGGGAGAACGGTCCTCCATTGCCTTCAAAACCGATTCGGTTGGCTGGCACCTGACAGCAATACTCAAAGAAGGCAATCAGCCACGAGAAGGCTATTACTCCTATCAGTGGCCAATTGGAAGATGTGCCGCTTTGCTGTAGTTTCAGGTGACCATACCATGCAAGGGTCATGAAAACGTTGCTAAGCAGCAGTAATAAGACTGTATATAATGAAGACACTAATTGAAAATTATAAATTATTAATTATAAATTGAGAATTCTTTACTGTTACATCACTTCGTTCTGTGATTATTGTCACGACTCAGCAGAGCTTGAACAAGTTCAGCTCTGCCTTCGCTGCTCCAAGAATTCACTTTCAGAGGATTAAATCCTATCAACGACGATTTGGATGAGATTGTCGATAGTATTCTTGTACTCGGTATTCATTTCCTTTGCCCAGCGGTTGGCGATAACCATACAGACGGTGAGGGCACGGTGTCCAAGCAGGGCGGAAAGTCCGGCAATGGCACTCGATTCCATCTCGAAGTTGGTGATGCGATATCCGTTGTACTCAAAGCTTTCGACTTTCTCGTTCTGTGTAGGATCTGCAAGTGGAATGCGAAGTTCGCGTCCCTGTGGTCCATAGAAACCGCCACAAGCGATGGTGACACCCTTTACCATTCCCTTAGATGGGTCATAGATGCGATCAAGCATTTCCTTGGAGTTGTTGATGACGTAGGGTGCACACAGCTGCGGATTCCAGTTCATGTGCTTTGTAAAAGCCTTCTCGAACTCGAGGTCACAAACTTCGTTGCGTCCTGCATAGAAGTTGAGAAGTCCGTCGAAGCCTATTGATTTCTCCGAGCAGATGAATGTGCCGGTAGGTGTGAATGGCTGAAGTCCGCCACATGTGCCTATACGAACTATCTCTAGGCTTGTGAGCTTCTCTTTCTGAGTACGTGTTTCAAAATCGATGTTCTTAAGAGCATCAAGTTCGTTGACTACGATATCGCAGTTGTCGCAACCGATACCTGTGCTGACCACACTGATGCGCTTGCCTTTATATGTGCCGGTAATGGTGTGGAACTCACGGCTGCTTATATCACATTCCTTGGTGTCGAAATGCTGGGCGATGGTATCCACGCGACCAGGGTCGCCACAGAGAATCACTTTGTCTGCCAATTGGTCTGGACGTACATGCAGGTGGAATGCGCTGCCATCTGCATTGATAATAAGTTCTGATGGTGCAAATGTTTTCATTTCAGTTCCTCCATTCTTATTTGTTTTTCTAAATTATGTATTTCCTCATTCAATTTTTCCAAAAGTGTCTCTTTGCCAAGTATCTTATTTCTCATACTATATTTTTGAGAAGCATTACCTTTGGCATAATCATCACGCAAGGCATCCAAATCAGCTGTCAGCTGAATTAGATCCTTCTGGTCTTTCATCCATCGGCGACAGAGTTCACGAGCGGAACTGCTCTTGAACTGCGACAGGCTTGTGTAGATAAGGTTATCGTTGATTACAAGGTCGAACTCATGGCTCGCCGCTGTCTGCCGGCTATTGTTGCGCTTGATTTCCTCAACTATCAGAAGAACTGAATCACGCTCTGCAGCATTATCCTCTGTCCATAGTGAAGACAAAGGAAAAAGTGATGCTTTGCGTCGCAGTTCTGAGCGGTTAGTTGTTTCATAATCAAACGCATAGCGGCTTTTGCTTGGAGCAAACGTATAGACGCATACACTGTCCTGCGGCTGATATCTGTCGGAGGCAAACCACCCCACCCCGTTAATTTCATCGATTACGAGCATGTAGTCGTTGGCGTATGAATTATAGGGGAATCTCAGGTTCTCGGCACGGAGGAAACGGTTGTTGTCCTCATCGTAACGAGTGACATAGAGATCGTAGTTTCCGAGTCCAGACTCGCTGCGTGAAGCAAAATAGAATGTCTGTCCGTCAGGCATCATAAACGGATAGTTGAGATCTCCGTCTATACCAATCATCTCCACAGCCCTCGGTGCCTGTCTTACTCCATTGACAACATCTACAGAGTACAGGTCTATCTGGCGTGACGAAGTGGAATCACCCTCGTCAACTATCTGCGACCTGAATATGCGATTGCCTCGCTCTGTCTCGTATTCAGTGGTGCGACCTCCGTCTGTAAGTCTAATTTTACCAACATCATGAGAGAAATGATATGCGCTGAGGAACTCCGACTTTCCAACAACCACTGAATCCACTATCAGGACACGGGCTGTGCCCTTGAGGAAATTAATTCCACGGTTGATTTCAGCCTGCTGGCGTTCGAGTGCTGCGGTTGATTTCTTACGGCGGCGCGCCTGAGAAATCTCCTTTTTCACCGCAGCCAGGGCAGCGTCGTAGTTAAGATGCCATATTTGCTGACCTATAGCTGTAGAGTCAACAAAAAGGCGAGGATAAGTGGTTGCAAGTTCCTGCGCATTAACTACTGCGCAAGAACCCGCAATCCAAAAGAGTAATATGCCAATTAATCTGGTCATTTCTGAAGCATTTCGTGCATATGCTGTGCTGCACGACGTCCGTCACCCATGGCGAGAATAACTGTTGCACCACCACGAACGATGTCGCCACCGGCAAAGATTGTCGGGATATTTGACTGCATCTGTTCGTTGACAGCGATAGTGTTCTTGCGTCCGAGTTCGAGACCTTCAACAGACTTAGGCACCAATGGGTTTGGAGAAACTCCTACTGCCACGATAGCCATGTCGATGTCGCGTGTTTCGATAGCACCCTCTACAGGCACTGGCGAACGGCGTCCGCTGGCATCAGGTTCACCAAGCTCCATCTTCTGGAGTTTAACCTGACAAACGGCACCACGCTCATCAGCGATATATTCGATTGGGTTGTGAAGAGTGAGGAATTCGATACCTTCTTCCTTGGCATGCTTGACTTCCTCAAGACGTGCCGGCATTTCTGCCTCACTACGACGATATGCAATGAAGACATGTTCTGCACCAAGACGCTTAGCTGTGCGGCAAGAGTCCATAGCGGTGTTACCGCCACCGACTACCATCACGCTCTTAGCCTTGTTGATTGGTGTGTCGCTTTCAGGATTGGATGCATCCATGAGGTTGACACGTGTGAGGTATTCATTACTTGACATGATATTGATGCTGTTCTCACCAGGGATGTTCATAAAGTTTGGAAGACCTGCGCCTGATGCGACAAACACAGCCTTATATCCTTCTTTCTCAAGGTCTTGAATAGTGATTGTTTTACCAATGATGCAATCCTTTACAAAGTTCACGCCCATCTTGCGAAGGTTATTGATTTCAACGTCAACGATTGCGTTTGGCAGACGGAATTCAGGAATACCGTACTTGAGCACACCACCGATTTCATGAAGTGCCTCAAACACTGTAACATCGTATCCGAGCTTAGCCATGTCGCCTGCACATGAAAGTCCTGCAGGACCTGAACCTACGATTGCCACCTTGATACCGTTCTTTGCAGCAACCTCAGGCATAGCAATTTTTCCGCTCTCACGCTCGAAGTCGGCAGCAAAGCGCTCAAGGTTACCAATTGCCACTGGCTTGCCTTTCATCTTAACGTGGATACACTGGCTCTCACACTGCTTCTCCTGAGGACATACACGTCCGCAGACAGCAGGCAGAGAAGAAGTAGACTTCAATACCTTTGCCGCAGCAAGGAACTCACCACGTTCGATATTCTTTACGAATGATGGAATGTTGATATTCACCGGACAGCCTTCCATACAAGATGGCTTAGCGCAGTCAAGACAACGCTTTGCCTCAGTGAGAGCCTGTTCCTTGGTAAGACCGATATTAACTTCCTCTGTACGAGTAGTAGCGCGGTATGCTGCGTCAAGCTCACCCATCACACAACGTTCGATGCTTGTGCGATCCTTTGGTTTCATGCTCTTCTGCAGTTCAACACGCCAAGGAGCGTTACGGTCAGTGAGTTCAGACAGAGGAGCGTCGGCAATCATGTTCTGAGCGTCAGCTGCCTTGCTTGCGTCAACCTTGACTTCAGCATCCTGAAGCACGCTCTCCACATGGTTCTCGAGTTTCTTCATCTCCTCAAGCTCAGCAGCCTTGAAAGCACCCATACGTTTGAACATCTCGTCGAAGTCAACTTCGTGGCCGTCGAACTCTGGTCCGTCAACGCAGACGAACTTGGTCTTGCCTCCCACTGTGATACGGCATGCACCGCACATACCAGTTCCGTCCACCATGATGGTGTTGAGCGAAACATCAGTAGGAACATTGTATTTCTTTGTCAGCAGACAGCAGAACTTCATCATGATTGCAGGACCGATGGCAAATGCCTTGTCCACCTTCTCACGTTGAATCACCTGTTCCATTCCCACTGTCACTACACCCTGCTGACCATAGCTTCCGTCGTCTGTCATGATGATAACGTCATCGCTGTACTGACGGACTTGGTCCTCAAGTATGATAAGTTCTTTAGTACGTCCTGCAAGCACACTCACAACACGATTGCCAGCCTGCTTCAATGCCTTGATGATTGGAAGCATAGGAGCTACACCTACACCACCACCGGCACAGAGTACAGTGCCGAACTTCTCAATATGAGTAGCCTGTCCCAGAGGACCTACTACGTCTGTGATGTAGTCACCTGCATTGAGATTACACAATTTCGTTGAAGAATAGCCCACCTTCTGCACCACCAAAGTGATGGTTCCGCGAGTCACGTCAGAATCGGAAATTGTCAGAGGAATACGCTCTCCCTTCTCGCCTACGCGCACAATCACAAAGTGACCTGCCTTGCGGGATTTAGCAATCAGAGGTGCTTCGACCTCCAGTTTAAACACTTTCTCAGAGAACTGTTCTTTACTTACAATCTTGTTCATTGTTCTTTTGAATTACGTTGTGTTTTATATTTGTGTGTTACTCAAAAATTCTTGTCATCGAGATATTCAAATCCGCAGTATGGAACGAGTACCTTTGGCACACGGATTCCGTCTGGTGTCTGATTATTCTCCATAATTGCAGCTACGATACGTGGCAGAGCCAGAGCCGAGCCGTTAAGAGTGTGACAGAGCACAGTCTTCTTGTCTTCAGCACGACGGTAGCGGCACTTCAGGCGATTTGCCTGATAGCTGTCGAAGTTGCTAACTGACGACACTTCAAGCCAACGCTGCTGAGCCTCTGAGTAAACCTCAAAGTCATAGCAGATGGCACTGGTGAAAGACTGGTCGCCACCACAAAGCAGAAGGATGCGGTAAGGCAGTTCCAGTTTCTGGAGCAAACCTTCAACATGTGCAAGCATTTCCTTGTGGCTCTCTTTAGAGTGCTCTGGAGTATCGATGCGAACAATCTCCACCTTGTCGAATTCGTGCAGGCGGTTAAGTCCGCGTACGTCCTTACCGTATGCTCCGGCTTCGCGGCGGAAGCATGCAGAATAAGCGCAACGCTTGATAGGAAGATCCTTCTCGTCGAGAATCACGTCACGGAAGATATTTGTTACAGGCACCTCAGCTGTTGGAATGAGGTACAAATCGTCAAGGTTGCAGTGGTACATCTGACCTTCCTTGTCGGGCAGCTGTCCTGTTCCATAACCTGAAGCCTGGTTTACAACCAATGGTGGCTGCACCTCGAGGTAACCGCTCTTACGGGCTTCATCAAGGAAGAATGCCTCGATTGCACGCTGGAAACGAGCCATCTTTCCGATATAGAAAGGAAAACCTGCACCAGTTACCTTTGCTCCGAGGTCAAAATCAATTAAGTTATATTTCTTTGCGAGTTCCCAGTGAGGAAGTTTTGCCTCTTTGTTATCAGGAACAGTTGTCCAGTTGCCAACAGTATCTTCTGGAGTACACTCTCTCAGGTTACTCTTAACAACACGGTTGCTCTCTGCAGCTGCACCCTCCGGCACTTCATCGTAAGGGATGTTAGGAATAGTGCAGAGATGGCGGGTCAGTTCGTCTTCTGTATCTTTGAGCTTAGCCTGCAACTGAGTTGTAGTTTCCTTCAGCTTAGCCACCTCAGCCTTTGCAGCTTCGGCTTCAGCCTTCTGGCCTTGTTTCATAAGCGCACCAATCTGTGCAGCGAATTTCTTGCTTTCTGCCAGCGATGCGTCGAGCTGAGTCTGAGTCTCACGACGTACCTTGTCAAGGGCGATAGCATGGTCCACAGCCTCCTGGGCATCGGGGAAATGCTTCTTTTCCAAACCCTTGACTACTCTCTGGGTTTCTTCAGTAATAAGTTTTAGTGTTAACATTTTATTTTTTCGTTTAAACGATTGTAAACATTTCTGTTTGTGCAGGACTATTTTCTTTTCTTCGCAGCAATTCTGCGTTTTCTGCGTTCCTGCAGTTCCGCCTTGTGTTTGGCAGCACCGGATTTGTGGGTACCAGTGTGGTACGATTTCATTCGTGCCTTGGTCTTCACCTTGTCGGAGTCACCTTCTTTCTTTTTCTTGGCTCCGCCAAAGTTGATGCCGTTCATGATAGCGTACATCACTTCCTGTTCTGTTGCCATAGCGATTCTGTTTTGGGGATGGATATTAATGGTGGAAAAGACGTATTCCTGTGAACGCCATTGCTATGCCGTATTTGTCGCAAGTAGCGATGACATGGTCGTCACGCACACTGCCTCCAGCCTGGGCAATAAATTCCACGCCTGACTTGTGGGCACGCTCAATGTTGTCACCGAATGGGAAGAAAGCATCGCTACCGAGGCTCACCTTGGTATTCTTAGCCAACCAAGCCTTCTTCTCCTCACGAGTCAGAGGTTCAGGGCGCTCAGTAAAGAACTGCTGCCATACACCGTCCTGCAGCACATCCTCCCATTCATCACCCATGTACACGTCGATAGTGTTGTCGCGGTCAGCACGGCGAATACCCTCCTTGAATGGCAGGTTCATCACCTTTGGACACTGACGCAGCCACCACAGGTCAGCCTTCTGGCCAGCCAGGCGAGTACAGTGGATACGGCTCTGCTGTCCGGCACCGATTCCGATTGCCTGACCGTCCTTCACGTAGCACACAGAGTTGGACTGAGTGTACTTTAAAGTAATCAGAGCAATTTTGAGGTCACGCTTAGCTTCTTCTGTGAAAGTCTTGTTTGCTGTAGGTATGTTGCTGAACAGATCATCTGTAGAGAGGTCAATCTCATTGCGTCCCTGTTCGAAAGTCACACCGAATACCTGCTTGCGCTCAATTGGTTCAGGACGATAATTCACATCCATTTTCAGCACGTTGTAAGTACCCTTACGCTTGTCCTTGAGTATCTCAAGAGCCTCGTCTGTGTAGTCAGGTGCAATTACACCGTCGCTCACCTCACGCTTGATAAGGAGCGCTGTAGCCTTGTCGCAAGTATCGCTGAGAGCGATGAAATCACCATACGAAGACATACGGTCTGCTCCTCTTGCTCGGGCATAGGCACATGCTATCGGGGAGAGTTCCTCTGTAATGTCATCAACAAAGTAAATCTGTTTGAGAGTATCGCTCAGTGGCAGTCCCACTGCAGCTCCTGCAGGGCTAACGTGTTTGAAAGAAGCAGCTGCAGCCAAACCTGTAGCCAATTTCAGTTCACGCACTAATTGCCATGCATTGAGAGCATCGAGAAGATTGATATAACCTGGGCGTCCGTTAACCACGGTGATTGGCAGCTCGCCCTCAGTCATAAACACTCTCGAAGGTTTCTGGTTGGGGTTACAACCATACTTTAGAGAAAGTTCTGTCATAAAATTTGATATATCAAAAAATAATTTGCGCAAATATGCTGCAAATTTACAACTTTTTCCACAAATACGGCTTACCTGCTATCAATTTACAGCGTTTTTCCTTTATTTTTATTCAATGTGCAAAATTATTTATATTTTTTTCACATTTTCGTATTACTAAAAACACTATCTTTGCAGCCACAAAAAACAAGATATTTTTCAGAGTTAACAAAGTTAACACTAAACTCATAATCATACACTATGTCTACAAAATTAAAATTAGACGATCTAAACAAAGGTAATATCTGGACTGTCTCCGAATCCGAACTCAACCATATGTTGCAACAAGGCAAAAAGGACGAGAGTTTCGCTGACTATGAGACTCACTACATGAACATTATCAATTCTGTGTTCGACGTAGTCTACTTCAGCCGTTCAGATGAAGAGCGCCTGGCGCAGCTCGAGTCACAGAACTACGACATCTTCTCTATCCCAGAGGAAGGCGACATCAACGCTATTGCAATCCGCAAGCGTCAGATCAACCGCATCAATGACCTCACTCTGGAGAACATCAGCTACATGCAACCAGAGGCTGTTCTGAAACTCATCGAGGAAAACATGGGAACTGGCTGGCAGGGACTCTCTCTCGCCATTCAGGACATCATCGAATCAGCTTTCTATGTAGACTGCTCTGTGCTGCCTGCAGCAGCTATGCACCGTGCTGGAGGTATCATCGACCGTCGCAAGGCTGACGGCTATCTCGCACTCGAAGTAGCACGCGGCAACTGGATTGAAGGTATCTTCATCAAGCCAAAACCAAAGATTGAAAAAATTCACTTCTCATCTCCAAGCATGTCCGACAAGGCTGGCCGTGACATGGACGAGGAAGACAACGATGACGAAATGGATGATGACGACATGGAAGAAGAGGACGACAACCTCAATTCACGTGACGACATCGACCAGGACGATGATGACGAAATGGATGAAAAAGATCCCAACTTCGAAGATTTGGAAAACATCGACGCTGCAGACTTCGAAGAAACAGAGGAAGAAGAGTAAAAAAATAAAGTATGAAGAATAAAAAGCCGGAAGAGTCAACTGATTCTTCCGGTTTTTAATTATCAATTATATCGCTACACTTAATTATATTTTTTGGTCTCGTTCTCTACGATACCGATAAAAATAACTCAACGAGTAGCTTGAGAATCAAGAATTAGAGAATTATTAATGTTTCTGGAACAATTTTCGCAAAGCGAAATGAAAAAAACTTGAGAGCGTTGTCCCCCTAAGCTTCTGGTCCAAGGAAAACGTGGATGAAGTTGTCGCTCTTTACTGAAGGGAACTGACTGCGAGGGTCAATATCCTGGCGGTTCTGAAGATGCTCAATCATCTGATTGTAGCAGTCTACTGCAGATTCTGCCTTCACCTTGGCACGGAACGTATTGTCGAAGTACTGGCACTTGCCTGACTCTGGAATGACAACGGCACGCTTGAACATAATCGATGCATCGTACCATCCCTCCTGCTTCTGTTCCAGCTGTTCCATAATCAAACGCTTACGCTCAGCCATCGACATGTGATTAACCTGAGAACGGTTCTGTTCCCACTCCTTGAATTCCTCAAGATTACGAGCCTCTGTCTTCAGGAAAAGAATATAGTTGCTGTAGCTTACTTTCAGACGGAACGGATAGCTGTTATCGCTGTCCATAAATTTTGCTATACGGTCGTAAGCATTGTCATCCATATGGATTTCCTCAATGGTGGAAATGAAATTAACCACATCGTCCATATTGGTTGCCAATGCCTCGTAATTGAAATAACGGATATAAAGATTCATAAGTCTAGGCGGATATACGAATAAAAAATGATTGTCAATTGTGATTGCAAAGGTAAGTGTTTTCTGTGATTTGTGCAAATATATCAGAAAAAGAAAAAGGTGTGCCGGTATTAATGCCGAAGCACTTTACCGCCACACCTCCAATAGAGTTAAGGTTTAGGTTGGTTAATCAGATTATGAGTCTTTAGAATTTGAATCCAAGCGTAGCAAGTATCTGACTACGATTGTTCTTTATTTCTGTTGGTTTGAGATCCTGATCGTCAAAGGCATAGAAGTCGCCCTTCTGGTTCTGGAACTGATAAGCGAGGTCGAAGAAACCACCCTGGAAACGGAAGCCTACACCGAGAGTGTAACGGTTGATTGCCCCCCAGTTGGTATAGTCGGTTTCTGTGAATGGACCATCGTATAAGATTGTGCGGAATGCATCGTCCTTGAAAGGAGAGGATACATAATTATATCCGGCACGGATTGCGAAGTTGTCAGCAGGCTTAAGCTCCAATCCCACCTTGAAGGTGTGCTGTGGTTTGAGAGTTTCCTTTGTGATAGTGTTGATTGCTACGAAATAGGCATCGTTGTCCCAGTCGCGTGAGTCGTACTTTGCGCTGCTTGGGTCAGAGAACTCATATTCAGCACCGAAAGCGACGTTACGACCAATGGTGTGTCCCATGCTCACTCCAAACTTCCAAGGTGTGCGGAAGCTGTATTCATACGGATCAGTTCCCTTACGGTCAATCAAATTGCCTTTGTAGAACAATGATGCTCCGTTCACATCCTCCATCATATACCAAGTAGGAGTATGGATACTGAATCCGAAACGTAGTGGAGAGTTGTCGATTGGGCGGATGATTGCTCCGAGCTTCACATCAAATCCATCACCCTTGGTGTCGTAGTAGTTGCTGAAGTTGTAATCGTTTCCGTCTGTTCCCAATTCATAATAGAAAGACTCACGATGATAGTTGATATCATACACTCCTACCGATACACCCCAGAAAAACTTATCGCTAACGTTGAAAGAGAGGTTGAAGTCCACCTGCGATGTACTGCCATAAGTAGCACGCTTGTAAAGAGCTGACTGAGCACCGCATCCTTCATAGTGATCAAGATTGCCGTCATTATCATAGATATCAAACACGATTCCATCCTTGATCATATTACCATGTTCGTCATAGTAAGGAGTTGACATATCCACAGCCATTCCTCCAAAATAGTCATTATCAATAGCCATATTGCCGAGGTCTGCCAACTGGTAAGTCTGTGAGAATATGCCATTGAGGTTCTGCACATCAAGACTGGCATTGCCGAGATGATTGCGACGCTTTGCATAGTTCACACCGAAGTTCACATACTGGAGTCCCTTGCTGCTACGGTTGCCCTGATCCATTACAAAGACCATACCTGCCTGGTCGAGCGAACCGCGAGTGGCATCGTGACCGAGCTGTCCCTTCTCGTCGGTAGTGATTGCACTTAATGACAATGTTGCTTCGCTGCGGCGGAAGAGTCCGATACCTGCGGGGTTGGAACCCATGGTAGAGATATCGCCACCGAGTGCTCCCAGTGCACCACCCATAGCCACATAGCGGGCAGTACCATTAAGGTCAGACTGAGAGAAGTTTGCTGCATCGTAGGCATCCTGCGCCATTGCAGACATTCCTATCATTGATACACCTATTATATATAATAAACGAGCTTTCATATCTATTTCAAATTAAAAATATCAAAATATAAAATATAACCATCCGGATGGTCCGCCGTAGGCTTCCTTTACCTTCTTCCGCCTCCGCGGCTTCCGCCACCGCCTCCGCCACGGCTGCCGCCTCCACCGAAGCTACCACCGCCGCCTCCGCGACTGCCTCCACCAAAGCTGCTTCCGCTGCTGTAGCTGCTGCCTCGAGAAGAACCGCTTGAGTATGTACTTCCAGAATAGTTGCTGTTTCCAGAATAGCTGCTACGGTTGGTCACAGTACGTGTAGAAGAGTTGTTGCTGCTGTTGCTGCGAGAAGAGTAGTTGGAGCCTGTAGTGCGGGTGCTGCTCGGACGATAGCTGCTTGCATTGCTATTGCTTCCGCTGTTGCTGCGTGAACGTGAATAGGATGAAGAGCTGCGTGAGCGTGTGTAGTCAGAATAGAGTCCTGAGTCATTGCCGCTTCTCGAAGCAGTTGCAGTAGAGTTATTGCGCTGGATGCCAGAGCTGCGTCCACCTCCCAATGCGCTGCGGCCGCCGCCATTCGATGATGTTGCCGATGCATTGGTACGGCTACCTCCGTTGCTGCGGCTGCCACTTACGGCACTTGTGCGACCACCGAATGTTCCTCGGCTGTTGCTTGCCACTCCGCCGTTAGCCAAAGCGCTGGTGCGGATGCGTTCGCCTCGTCCGAAGCGGTTGTCAGGAGTTCCGCGATAGCTGTAGCGTCCATGGTTGTAACCAGGTCCAGGTCCCCATCCGTGATGGTAAGGATGATGATACCAGCTTGGTCCCCACCCCCAATAGCTCCATGCGTAGGGATGGCTCCATCCCCAAATCGGGCCGTACCAAGTACTCCATGGTCCCCATGACCATCCGTAGCCCCATCCATAGTGCCAGAAGAATGGATCATAGTAGTAGAAATCATCATAGAGGTAGTCATAGACTCCGTAGCCGTAAACCAGATCCCAGTAGTAAGGGCTGCTGATGGCAATTCCCACGCGTGGGCTGCGAAAACGCAGGATGCGACGACTGTAGTAGTAGTCTTCGTCCTCTGCGTTGTCGTATGCGGAATCCACTGTGTCCACCTCTGCAATGAGAGAATCAGCGTTAGTGCCATACGAACCGCTGTAGTTGCTGTAACGGCGGTTGTACTCGTCAGCACTACGGCTGTTAGTGTTGTACACCTCGATGTCGGAACTGCCAACTCCAGTATAGCGCGAAGTATAAGTTCCTGCATTGCTTACAGAGGTACTTGTACTCTGATTAGTCTTCGTTTCCTTCTTGCGGGGAGCGAAGTACATATCATCGTCGTCCTGCGCCACCATCGTAACAGATGGCAGGAGCATCAATGTGAGTAATACTAATGGTTTCATTGTCTCTGAGGTATTATAGTGAATAATTCTTTTTTCTCGCTGCAAAATTACCACTACTTTAACAAGCAAAAAAAAGGAATTCCCTACTTTGCGGTAGGAAATTCCCTAAAAGAAAAAAAACAGTACTATCACTTCACAACCAACACTTCACCCTTCACCCTTATCACGCTAAAACTGTAGGCAGGCATGATGTAAGTGGTAGTAGTGCCCATAGTCAGGGAAGAAGAGCTATGTTTGGCTTCCTTGTCAGAGGGGTTGCCTGAGATGCAGGTCACAGAGGCTGGCTTAGTGAGCTTCGCTGTCTCAGGGAACGTTATCGTCACAGGAGTATCAAACGGAGTGATGTTTACCAGTTTTATAATCACATCCCCTGTCTTTGTGTCACGCACCACAGAGGAGTTGATGCGTCGGTCAGCATCCTCATTGTATGCTGTCACCTCCTTTCCGTTGTCATCACGGGTAGCCTCGATGGTGAGGTCGCCATATACATACTGGTCGCCGCTGTTGTTGCCGCACATCTTCTGAACATAGTAGTTCACCGTTGGCGACACAGATGTGTTGTCGAAATAAATCAGGTCGGGATTCCACTGAGTATGATTCTTCTTCGCAAGCAGAGGGGCGTAGGACGACATTACCACAACATCGGCATTGCGTTCAAGGTTGGTGATGTGCAGAGCCTCGGCAAGAGCGTTTTCCATGCGACTGCCCCATGAAGCCCATTCACCGAGATAGACCTTTGTCCCGTTGCGATCATAGCCGTCGTAGAAATCCTGGTTGTTCATGTACCATCCCGGATTGACATAATAGTGTTCGTCAACTATATCCACATGCTGCTCGCGAGCCAGCTGCCAGCCATATTCGTAGTCGCTGCCCTCGAAAAACGGTCCTACTGTTCCCACAACCTTTATGTCAGGGTATTTCTCTTTGATGATGTTGTTGAGATAGATGAATCGTTCGGTGAACACATCACCAATGAGGTCTTCATTGCCCACACCTATATATTTAAGGTTGAAAGGAGCAGGATGTCCTGCATCGGCACGCATCTTGGCAAGTTTGCTGGTTCGTGCGTCACCGTTAGCCCACTCTATCAGGTCGAGCAGTTCCTGGGCATAGTCCTTCATCTCATCCATAGACAAACCGCCCTGCTGTCCGTGACCGCCACGACTGCTGTTCTGGCAGGGAACTCCAGCAGGAAGCACAGGCAGAGGTTCTGCACCAATATCCTCGCAGAACTGGAAATACTCGTAGAAGCCGAGACCCTTCGACTGATGATACCCCCAGATATTGCTTTGATGCTTACGCTCCCACAGCGGACCGATGGTAGTGCGCCAACGATACATATTCTCTATGCCGTTGCCGTGGCTCACGCAACCGCCAGGGAAACGGATAAATCTTGGTTTCAAGTCAGCAAGAACCTGGGCAAGGTCGGCACGAAGTCCGTTCTTGCGATTCTTGAAAGTTTTCTGTGGGAAGAGGCTTACGAAGTCAAGACCGATCTTTCCTTCGTCGAGAGGAGAGATACACAACGAAGCATTATCCACACTCGCTGCTGCCTTGAGTACAGTCTGTAGTCTTGTCCATGCAGCCTTGGCGTTAATCGAGACCACAGTGCAAGCCACCACCTTGTCTGCTGCGATAAGGCTTACTTGCAGTTTGTGAGCCTTTCCGTCAAAACTCTTTGCAAAGAGACTCAAATCATACTTGTCACCAGCCTTGAGCACTATACCGTCGAAGCCTCCGTTCTGCAGCGAAGCACCCTTGGTTGTTGTGGTAAGAACAGCATAGTGAGGATTATTCTCGTGAATGGGATTCTTTTCTGCTATCTCAAACGAAGAGCCTTCACCTTTCAGTTCCCAGAAACTCTTCGCATTCCATTCACCGCGATCCAGGCTATTGTATTCAAAATCCCTGTTCTGAATCAACTCTGCATACAGTCCTCCGTCAGCACTATAGTTGATATCCTCGAAAAATATACCGATAAGGTCCGGGGAGATAGCTTTCGTGTCATTTAGGTTTATCTGCAGACGTGCATTCAGACACTTGATACCACGAAATCGGTTTGCGTCATCGCCGCAATTCTCGTTCTGACTGCGTCCGCGCTGATTGGCGAGGCTCAGTTTTTCAGTCAGTCTTTCCACCGTCTGCGTTGCGACTCGGTGTATTTCGCCCCTCTGCTCTACCCCATTAATAGAAATCGTAACATATCGCTTGACGGACTCAAACGCTGCATCGGTAACAGCCACCGGCTTTTCCCAGTTTCTGAAATCCTTGCTCACCGTGCGTTTTGCTCCAGTATTCGACTGGAAATACAATTCAAATACGCCCTTGTTGTAGATAAGAACCGGATTGCTGAAATATTCACCCTTCTCAAGGTAAGGATAGTCCTGAGGTTTCCACAACCACAAATCCTTGGAGAGGGTTGTAGCAAACTGATTGATTTTCTCTCCCAGTCCGAACACGGCATACCATTCACCCCTCTCGTCCTGTGTAAACGAAGGCGTAAACATATTCTTCAGAACGCCCCATGTTCCGAAATCGCTCTTGAAGAATGAATGATTGCCACCGAGAGCCGTCCAACGATGTTTGTCGTATGAATAGGCAAAGTGTGCCCCATCCTTAGGGTTATTGGTAGCATAGCAGAACAGATACACAGAATCTGTGTGATTTTCGCTGTATGTAGTCCCTGCCTTTGCTGTAAACATAGTAACGCAGAGCAAAACAGCACAAACGATTCGAAGCAAAGAATTACTCATATTATTGATGTTATTTATG
This sequence comes from Prevotellaceae bacterium UBA2852, assembly GCA_002350855.1. The sequence continues at coordinate 242,601 of DEFM01000006.1, read as the reverse complement.
ATAGAAAAAAATTATTTATTCTTTCGCAAATATACAAAAATCTAGTGAAATAATAAAAAATCTGAAAAAAAATCCCCGATATCCGCACAGGGATATCGAGGAATTAACCGGAACTAGAATGAAAGATTCTGCTTAGTTTGCGTCTGTCACCAAGCGGACCGAGCAACCTATATGCTTATTGGTATTAGAGGGTATGTCGAACCAAGAGTATGTGATAGAATTAAATTGTGCCTGAGCATTCTGAGCATCATTAGAAGGAGTACTTGTCCAGTACCCTAATGCTTTATTAGGGTCACTAGAAAATATCCCTGCAATCCTTGTACCTGCTGCAGGCAGGAATACAGCTCCTGCTGCCTCCATCTTCGCCCATTCCTCGGCGGTGAATTGGTTTGAACTCCAGCTGATACCAGATTTATCATTGATGCCAATAAGTTCTGTAGATATTCCAGTAGGATGAGAGTAAGAGTCTGGGAATAGGATAAGTCCATGTGTCGTTCCAAACAGGTACGCCTTGGCGAATCGAGCATTGGCGACACCATTCACCGTAGATGAATTTCTACAGTTATAACCAGGAATCGGAGTAGTAGAAGAAGGACCTATTACCCATTGCCATTCGCTTGTCGTCATTGTTCGCCAAAGACCAGCATGATTGCTACCATTGCTGATGGCGTTATAAACACCCCAGTCGTAGTTCGTACCGGCAATAGAACCAGACGCATAATACGAATTATCTGTTGTGGTATAATAAGGATATTTACCATCATATCCGCTTGTACCCCATCCGAAGAGGTCACGATCTACGTTTGTTTTACTACTGTTTTGACCAGTTGTCGCACCAAGAGCATCGTATTGGTTGTCTGCGAACTTCCAGTAAGGAGTGGCAGCACTACCGATATACTGGAGGTTTCCTTTCGAGAAGAACACCTTGTCGCCGGTGCTGTTGATGGTGAACAAACTATTGATGGTACCTTCAGGACGCATCTTTACAGTAATTGGATAACATATACCATTGTTGATGGTCACGCCCGATTTCTGGTAGATATACTTCACATCACTGATAGTTGTAGTAAGAGAGATAGCTCCCGAAGCAACGGCAGGGATAGCTACATAGAGCACGTTTGTTGAGCTGGTTGGCGTAACAACGATGTCGTTAGTACCGTCATTCACCGTCAGAGTCGTGGCTGCTGGTACTACAAGATTTGCATCGTTAGCCTTCTTCTTCAATGTGAACTTCACGATAGCCTGCTGGTTCGTAAACATAGCATCCTCTGCGGAAATTTCGTTGCCGCTGATATACAAAACTGTCGTAGTGGTGGTAGCGTAGTCGCAATTGGCGGCTATACCAGCCAGTGTGCCGTCTTGTGCAGCATAGCTGGGACTCTTGTATTCCAGCGTCAAGACGTCGCCAACAGATGGAGCCGTAGTCAACTCGCCAGACAGTTCTGTGGCGTTTCCAGCACCATTAGCCTTGAGCGTACCAATCAGTACGCTACTGGAATTATACACACTCACTTCATCGCCTTTCTCCCACTCGGCATATATTATCGAACCGCTTTCCGTCAACGTGCCGCGGGTATCACCACCCTTCGATGCGTTGATAGTGAGTTTGTAAGTCTTAGCAGCAGGGATTTCCTTCTCAATTTCGTCGTCACTAGAGCATGATACGAACGATACTAATGCGATGAGCAGAGCAGTCAGAGTAAAAATCATTTTCTTCATTGTCGTGTCCTCCTTATTCCCATTCATCTGTGTTTGCTAAACCATAGTCCGAACGAAGGGATGATACACCTGTTGCCTGACTTGACATAATCACTTGTGTTTGTTGCACCTCAACGACCAGTGTCGAGGGTTTCTCATAAATCTTTTTCATTTTGTGTTAAAATAGATGTTATTAATTTGACGTGTTTTGTGTCTTAACCTTTATACTTTATCAGAACGCCAAGCAGGCGCGTACATTCCAGTAATTCTCCTTAGGATTGTTCGAGAAGCTGCCATAATTCGAACCGTCATAATAGAAAAGTTTGGCATTATCAGCATCCACCGATGTGCTTGTCCAGTAATATGTACCACCTAATACCGTCTTTACCTCCCCGCCAACAGGTGCAGATACAGGATCCTCTATATAATATCCCCACACCATATACTGCCAATCCTTGAAAGAAGGAAGACGCCAAGTGCCACCTGGAACAGGATGATTCGTAGCCCATTTAGAAATTCCGTATTCACCTACAGCCTGGGCGTAAGTCATTTTATAGCTCTCAATATCCTCCAACGCGATGGCCAGTCCGTAGTCGCAGACACCAGCCTGGGTACCCACATACGCAATCATCGCTTCTGCGGTTGTACCTGCGCTTGCAGCTTCACCAGTATTATCGTAGATCTTGCCGTTGGCACCGAAATACTTTCCGACTTCAGCTTTCGACATCTTCATCGTTATCTCGTAGTATTTGCCGTTGGTGAAAGTGACACCGCTCTTAGCATAGCCATAAACGTCGCTACCCACCTTCGCAAAAAGCGATACGGTCTTGCTGGCAAAACCAGGGATGGCAACATAGAGCACATCGGTAGCAGGAGAGGCTGTGACAACGTAGCTGTTGGTGCCGTCGCTGAAGGTCAGATGCGAGGCGTCAATATGATCACTACCGCTTCCCCCATCTATCAGCGTGAACTTCACGATGGCTTGCTGGTTCGTGAACCCAGCATCGGTAGCAGTAATGTTATGGTCTTCGATGGTCGCAACCGTGGTAGTGGCGGTAGCGTAGTCACAATTGGCGGCGATACCAGCCAGTGTGCCGTCCTGTGCAGCATAGTTGGGACTCTTGTATTTCAGCGTCAAGACGTCGCCAACAGAGAGAGGAGTAGTCAGTTCGCCCTCCAGTATGGTAGCGTTTCCATTCAACTGAGCCGTAAGCGTACCGATAAAATCATCATTTGCATCATACACGCTCACTTCGTCGCCTGCTGTCCACGAAGCATTGAGCACGTTTTTCTCACCACTGTCATCAATTGTCAGGGCACGGGTATCACCACCCTTCGATGCGTTGATAGAGAGTTTGTAAGTCTTAGCAGCAGGGATTTCCTTCTCAATTTCGTCGTCACTAGAGCATGATACGAACGATACTGATGCGATGAGCAGAGCAGCCAGAGTAAAAATCATTTTCTTCATTGTCGTGTCCTCCTTATTCCCATTCATCTGTGTTTGCTAAACCATAGTCCGAACGAAGGGATGATACACCTGTTGCCTGACTTGACATAATCACTTGTGTTTGTTGCACCTCAACGACCAGTGTCGAGGGTTTCTCATAAATCTTTTTCATTTTGTGTTGTGTTATTACTATAAAACGAGTGCAAAGTTAGTTTTTTATTTCATAAAAAAAGAATCATAATGAAAAAAAACACTCTGCTTTCAGCAGAAAAATCTCTTAAAAATTATTTTAAAAATCTCACTTACCTTAACTCTTTTCCTAAGAAAGTTGACTTCCACGCAATGTGCAAGCAGTTAATTAGTTAATAATTATTAGCCAATATGAATAATTTTTTAATACTTTATAACGAAAGTACTGTCCAGTGTTAACTTTGTAGTGTAAAAGAAGAAAGTACCTAAGTATTTTCAAAAAATCACCACAGTGAAACCATCAAAAAGACTTAAGTCTGATAAGTTTCACACCACAGTCAAAAAGAATTTACACTACGGTCAAAAAGTCGGACCTCACTCAACCAAATTGTCATTATTTCTGCATCTGACACTCGACAAGGGCGATTACGATGGTGCTTCCCAGGCACGTCAATAAGATGTTTTTTCAAGTCCGGATCAAAATATTTCAATACACATCAAATACACAAAAAACTACTAAATGTGCACTGTTCATAGGAGTGGGGTTTTATTTCCAACTGTTTGATTTTCACCATTAAAGTTTCAAAGAATTTTTCACTCCTACAACTTTTCAGAGAGTTTTCTTATACCGAACTCACGTTACCCTTACGAGTGCATCTTTGAAAAACAAACGTTATGTCTATGTCTTTTAAGGTCATAGCAAATGTTGGATTTGATTATATTGAAGGAAGTTCTCGAACTAAATCCTGAATATTACGCTTTTCTTTACAAAGATAGAAGATTTAAAAGATAAAGACATCACTTCGAATGTAGAAAAAACAAAACAAGCACGAAATATCATTTATGCCATCGTCTTTTATGTGTCAATCATAAGAATCAGAGAAACAGTCAATTCTGATTCAATACGTTTCAGATGCAAGCCGATAATTTAACCCGCATACTTTTTGTAAACATCATCTTGCATCAGCCATCATGATGCTACTTACCTACTTCACTGTCGTTTTTACTTCACTACGACTTTTTTCCCATTAAAGATGTAAATGTTACCTTTAACCACATTCTGAGCACGTCGGCCTAAGAGGTCATATATGACAGGCATTGAATTTGTCACAATTATGCAGTTAATGCCATCTGTAAAGCTTGCATATATGATAATGTCATGGGCAGGCATTGTTTCAGGAACATCCAACCATTCTAATAATGTATATTGGTCACTATTGAGAGATTCTGGAAGAGGAATGGTGTCACCATAATTGACTTCCTCTATAGTTAACACATTTTCTCCATACATAAAGGTCACTTTGTAGCTGTTAACCGTAAAGGCTCCAGTAATAGTTACGTCATTAGCTGGCATTGTCTCTGGGATTTCGCTCCAACCAGAGAATGTATAGCCCTCCTTTTCAGGGTCTTCTTCCGGAGTGATACTTGCACCATATTCAACGTCATAACTCTTGTATAACTCACCATCTACAATGTAAGTCAACTTATACTTATTGATACTGAACGTACCCGTCACTGTCACATCGTGAGCGGGCATCGTCTCTGGTATCTCACTCCATCCATTGAAAGTATAACCTTCCTTTACAGGTTCTTCTTCAGGTGTGATACTTGCACCATATTCGACATCGAAACTCTTGTATACCTCTCCATCTACAGTGTAAGTCAACTTATACTTGTTAATACTGAACGTGCCAGTCACTGTAACATCGTGAGCAGGCATCGTCTCTGGTATCTCGCTCCATCCATTGAATGTATAGCCCTCCTTTTCAGGGTCTTCTTCCGGAGTGATACTTGCACCATATTCAACGTCATAACTCTTGTATAACTCATCATCTACGGTATAAGTCAACTTATACTTATTAATACTGAACGTGCCAGTCACTGTAACATCGTGAGCAGGCATCTTATCTGGAACCTCGCTCCATCCATTGAATGTATAGCCTTCCTTTACTGGTTCTTCTTCAGGTGTGATACTTGATTCGTATTCAACGTCATAACTCTTATATAACTCTCCATCAACGATGTAGGTCAACTTATATTTGTTGATAGTAAATGTACCCGTCACATTTACATCATGGGCTGGCATAATCTTCGGTAACTCATTCCATCCACTAAAGGTGTAGTATTCTTTTGTAGGTTCTTCTTCTGGTGTTATACTTGCACCATATTCGACATCGAAACTCTTGTATACCTCTCCATCGACAATGTAAGTAAGCTTATACTTGTTAATACTGAACGTGCCAGTCACTGTAACATCGTGAGCGGGCATCGTCTCTGGTATCTCGCTCCATCCATTGAAAGTATAACCTTCCTTTACTGGTTCTTCTTCAGGTGTGATACTTGCACCATATTCGACATCGAAACTCTTGTATAACTCTCCATCTACAGTGTAAGTCAGCTTATATTTGTTAATGGTGAACGTACCTGTTACTGTGATATCATGGGCTGGCATAATCTTAGGAATCTCACTCCAACCACTAAAGGTGTAGTATTCTTTTGTTGGCTCGGTTTCGGGCGTAATGCTTGCACCATATTCGACATCGAAACTCTTGTATACCTCTCCATCGACAGTGTAAGTCAGCTTATATTTGTTAATGGTGAACGTTCCTGTTACTGTGATATCATGGGCTGGCATCGTCTTTGGTATCTCGCTCCATCCACTGAAAGTATAGCCTTCCTTTGTTGGCTCGGTTTCGGGCGTAATGCTTGCACCTTTTTCAATCTTATATGATTTATACTCTTCTCCATCAATATAATAGGTAAGTGTAAATTTGGGTATCGGAAGACTAACTATTTTCTTAAACTCGCTCCATGGGAACTGTGATTTATAAGCCTCCATCGATACTGCAGGTACATGCAATGTTGCGTATGTTATATTGGATTCATAGAAAGGATTGCTACCAGTATTAGGGATGTTTTCTGCATAACAATAAACATCCGACAACTCTTTACAACCCCAGTATTTGCAACTTGTTGTGTTTCAATTTGTTTTGCTTAAAACGGTAGAAAAGTGATGACGTAGATTCTGTATATGAAGAAAAAGACAAAGATTTAACGTTTTTAACAATTTAAAACCACAAAAAGTAATCGAATGTGCAATGATTTGTTTAATTTGGCTACACTTCATTTGTGAGAGCATAATAAGGTTTCAAAATGCGGAAACGACAAGCAAAATCTTATGGAAATGCTATTCAAATGACAAGAAAAGCACTTTTTTCAGTCAAGAAAACTTAATTTTAAGGGAAAACACATTGTTATTTGAAAGAAAAACAGTATTTTTGCAGTCGGAAATATTTGCAATCATTCCGACCAAAATTAAACCAATATCTATATGCAAGACGCTGTAGTTAACAAAATTAAGAGCAAGATTGCCCATGGTAGGTTTGGAGAGGTTTACTTCGTGTCTTCCTTTCCTCAATATGATGTGGAGTATGTCACAAAACTATTGGCAATCTTTGAGAAGGAAGGTATTATCAGCCGTATAGCAAAGGGTGTCTATGTCAAGGCACGTAAAACTCGTTTCGGCATCTTATACCCTTCTGCCTTTGAACTGGTGACAGAGATTGCCAAAAGAGATAAGGCTGTTATCATCCCTACGGGAGCCACTGCCGCCAACCGTCTTGGATTCTCAACCCAGGTTCCCATGAACACAAGTTTCCTGACCACTGGCTCTGGTAGAAAACTGAGTCTTGGCAATCGGACTGTAACCTTGAAACATGGAGCACCAAGAAATTTTGCCTTTCGAGGGAAGCTGATGCAGGAACTGGTACAGGCATTGCGTAGCATCGGCGAAAACAACATCACAAAAGAAGATGAAGGGCAGATTGCAAAGCTGCTGGCCGAAACACCCGAAAAGGACAATATAGAACATGATTTGCTTTTGGCTCCTGTTTGGATGAGACAAATAATCAAAAGAAATATAAAAGGACAAAACAATGAGTAAATGGATAGACTTCTCAATAGATGAGCGTAGGGCAATGATACAAGCCGTCAGTCAGGCAAAGCAGATAGATGAAGCCTCTGCCGAAAAGGACTGGTGGGTTACCGCTGTTCTCTATGCCATGTTCCAAACAAGCATCAGCGAATACCTTTTATTTAAAGGTGGTACAAGCCTTAGTAAAGGGTGGAACATCATCAACCGATTCAGTGAGGACATAGACTTAGCTCTAAGCCGTGACTATTTCTTGAATGTGAAGAAACTATCATGTGCCAGTTGTACCTCTAACACGCAGATACATAACCTTCGTGAAAAAGGACAGGACTACCTTCTTGGAGAGTTCAAATCAGAGTTGGATAGTAAGCTAAAGGCTTTAGGGCTTGACGTGACCGTACTTAGCGACAATGAAGAATTGGACGAAAATGGTGAGCCAAGAAAGGTACCACACGACAAAGACCCGTCTGTTCTTTACGTTCAATACCCATCTCTTTATAACAGCCAAACCTCATACGCTGTTCCTACTATCAAAATAGAGATAAGCGTATTGTCCATGTCGGAGCCATTTGAAATGAGACGTATATCATCATTGGTGGAGCAAGTCTTCGATGGTGAAGATGTGGACTCAGATTTCGTTCAAACCATCCGTACCGTCAGTCCTGCAAGAACTTTTCTTGAAAAGGCGTTCCTGTTGTGCGAAGAATACCAGAAGGACAAGCCGAGGACTCACCGTATGACTCGCCATTTCTACGATTTGGAGAAACTCATGCACACTCCTTACGCAGAAATGGCACTCAAAAATGTAGATCTCTATCATGAGATTGTGGAGCACAGACGCAAGTTCTATCATGTAGGCTATGTGGATTACGACAAGGAACTACCAGCCAACATTCAGATTGTGCCCGATGATGAACTGATGCCAGCTTATGAGACAGATTACAATGAGATGAAGGAAAGTTTCATATATGGGCAGCCGCTGAATTTTAGAGGATTAATTGAAAAGATAAAGATTCTTCAGGAAAGGTTTAGGGCTATAAATGAGATCAATAAGAAATAAGTCAAGGGATGTACCACGATTTGAAACAACCTAACTGTACTTTTGCAACCGACTTGTGATATAAGCGATGGAGATAGGATATATAAACTTCGGAACGGAGGAAAAGAACAACCTCTATAAGGTGATTCAATCAATACGCGACCATCATGCTATTGATGAGTTAGGTATTGGACGTATCAGAGATGCATTTTCCAATACAATGTTCCCCGGAATGTCGGTCTTACAAAATCGTGCAAAGTATTTTGTCCTATTACCAGCCCTATATCTGGAAGCTGAAAAAGGTCACTATAAAACTGTAGAAGAAGTCCGGCAACGGATTCTTGACATGGAGATAAGACTTACTCGCCAACTTCTTAACGGTACACCAAAGTATGAAAACCAATACGGCATCACTGGAAATTCTGTGATAGATAAAGCAGAGAAAAACAGGAGCCAATATGTTAAGTACGACCCATCCTACATTTATTGGGGAGGACTTGTCACATACGGATTGGTAAAAGCCGATGGTAGTGTATATAGACTAATTTTTGAAAGATCATTAGCCAGACACAACAGCCCACAGAAATATCGTAAAACAGATGAGAACGACACTGCTGACAGTGGAGATTTGTCAGGTACTATGCAACTGTTTGATACTGGTGGACTGAAATATGAATTTGACGGTAAAACACCCATCAATATTTTCTTGACTAAAGCAGAAGCTGAGTTTCTAAAAAAGCGCATAGAGTTGTCCGAGAACAGCAAAGACAGTTTGCTGGCTTTTCTTCTGAACAACGACACTCCCTTGGTAGAGGATTATCAAGAGCTGAAACAAGTATGGGGTGAATTGCCTGAACAGTATTTATACCCATATTTGCTATCAGCTCGTTTCTCCAGATATGTCTATCTACTTCGCATCTTCTACAACTATCTTTACGATTCAAGTACTGCAAGTAAAGATGTAGCAGATAAACAGTTCCAGATGTATATTTCTTACCTGGACGAGCATAGGGATGAATTTACCGAGTCTTCAATGGAAGAGATTATTTCTTTTATTGACAGAGATGTGAATGACATCGCAGTCAAGAAATTTTGTCTCCAGACAGCTCAATGTGTCGAAAAGGAAGACTTACGTGCATTGGAAGATTTGATAGTTGCTCGTGAGAAAGCCACAAAAGGCTGGACAAGGGCAAAACTAACCAACTGGAAGAAATACGTTGGCGTACCACATGCTGGAGCATTCTTCTTGGATTATAGGTGGAACTTGGTTTATAAGATGATTAAAGAAATCAAAAGAGGAATGGAATATGGCAACTAAGGGACAAATGATGAACGACTTGCTGTATGGTGACCTGCTTGCCTCACCTGGTTATGACGTGGAGTTTGCCGTTGGTACCACATACAGTCTTGATTTAAAAGCATTGCTTATAGTACCATATTCACTTGGCGCCTTTGGCGACTTGTCAAATGGCATCAAGAACACGCCGTTATTCTTGTTAGAAAGTATCAGGCGTAGTAGCGACAAGTTCGTTTTATTTTGCCATCGGGGTGGCATCCACGTACCAAAGGAACTTCAGTCATTCTACTCATTACTGGAGGATAGCATTTTCGAGGTTATCAACAAGAAAAGTCCATTGTCGAACTTCCATCCCAAAATGTGGTTGCTCAAGGAAGTCAACCATGAAAACAAGAATGACCAACAACTGAAAGTGATGGTCATGAGCAAAAACATAGATTTCGACAACAACATTGATGTGGTAGTTTCGCTCACGGGCAAAATTGACATGACTGGAACTGCCACCAATGACCGTCACACTTCCTTATCAAAGTTCGTCCTTGCATTAGCAGATTATGCTAAAGGAGAAAAGAAACGTAGGACAATAGACCTTGCCAACGATTTGATGCATGTCAGCTCATTTGAAGTAGACGAGTCACGATTTGAGCCCAATGGATATGAGTTTGTTCCTTTCTATTTCGGCGAGAATCTAAACGAGAATGTTTCTTACCCTGAATCATTCCAAGGTCAATCGGTTATGCTTATTTCCCCTTTCATCGATGAAGCTACAGTCAAAGACTTGAACTATAGAATTGGAAAGAATGGTAGGAATGTTATGGTCATACGATATGGTTATGTATCTCCAAACATCTTCCAATATTACGACCGTGAAAACGGAGCTGTCTATGTGGTCAACGACCAAATGATAAACAATGAATACGTACCTATAGACCTTCACGCAAAGACTTATTTTGTGTCATGGCCCAAGAATGACAATGGCTATTTCTTATTCATGGGTTCAGCAAATGCTACTTTTTCGGCTTTCCATAAGAACACTGAATTGCTGGTGAGATTGAAACTGAAAAACGGCCAACTCCTTTTCGACAGTTTTGAAAAAGAATTTCTCCAGTTGGATGACAAAGGAGAGAGTCTCGTTTACGAGCGATTAACAGAACCGAATGAACAAATCGAATCCCATGAATATAGTCCCCTTGAAAAATGGATGAGGAAACTATTATGTTCATCCTTTAAGGCTTATGTTAGTCCCAACGAACAAGGGCTCTATGATGTACAGTTAAAAACACATATAAAAGAAGGGGCTTTTCGATTTAGCATTGCTCCATTGCAAATGCCATCATTGGAAGGACATCTTGAAAACGAGGTTGTCTTCAGGAATATCCCTCTTTCCAAACTCTCAGAATTTTACATCATAAAGGGTATAGATAGCGATGACCATTTAGAGGAAGTTATCAAAATCCCTACAAAGGGAATACCCGAGAACCGTAATGATGAGATTTTTAGAAGTATTGTAGATACAAGAGATAAGTTTTACAACTACATTTCTTTTATGCTCTGTGACGATCCAGAGGAGTATTTCTTTGAAGTAGAGCAACTGACTAAAAAAATGAACGAAGAAGGCAAACATTCTTCGGCTCCTCTTACTGGACGCATTTATGAACAGATGCTTAAAATTGCAGCCAGCAATCCTGAGCAATTGGTAAGTCTTGAAGACGTTATGCGCATAGTGAAGGACAAAAGCTATGCGCATGAATTCATGAAACTGTATTCACAATTCAAACCTCTCATTCCAAAATTGAAACAACTTCATGGATAACAGTACATCTAAGATCGCTAAAGAGTTCCAGCTTGCAACGGCAGATCATATAGAAGAGATTTTCCGTAGCGGCAGACAGAAGAGAGTGCTTCTGGCTGATGAAGTCGGCTTGGGAAAAACCATCATGGCAAAAGAAGTCATCGACCGTGTCAGAAGGATGCGTAGTGAAGTGTGTGATGATATGTATAGGGTGGTCTATGTCTGCTCGAACATAAACATTGTGCAACAGAATACGATGAACCTGGGTATGGAACAGCTTAACATTAGTGAAAGTAGGCTATCTATGCAGCACCTCGTCATTCAGGAGAAAGTCGCAGAATTAAGAGCAAAGGGGAAATACAGAGAGGATGGCATCTATACTGAAGGTGAAATGCCGGAATTATTGATACCACTTACACCCGGAACTTCATTTTCCATGCAACAGGGGTATGGTAACATGAATGAGCGAGCATTGATGTTCTGTATGGTTAAACGCATGAAAATGTTTCCATCAGAAATCGAGGCTTCTGTTAATAGTTTCTTCAGGAACAAAGTCAAAAAGGATAATTGGGATGGCTATGTCAGATGGTATCTAAGTCGAATTGACAATTGTGGGGCAGATTACTTGAATAAGGTACGGCAACGTTTAGTTGAGGGACTTAAATTCAATGACCTTTGCACAGAGATGACTGACTATCTTGAACGTGGCGTTGACTCATGGAATGAAAAGACATCGATTCTTACTCGGATGAGAATGGCTTTTGCACAAATCAGTATTGATGAGCTGGAGCCAGACTTGGTTATCATGGATGAGTTCCAACGGTTTAGCAGCCTTATCCATGAATCAGATGAAGGTTCCGAACAGAGCATCATTACAAAAAGGTTTTTCAAAACCATGAATGATGATAAATCTCCATATATCTTACTACTTTCCGCCACCCCCTATAAGCCATATACTACTTTAGAGGAATTGAACGAAACGAACGTAGATGAACACTACGAAGATTTCTTGAAACTAACAGGGTTTCTCTTTACTGGTAACAAGTCAAAGGAGTTCAAGACTATATGGAGAGACTATTCTACTAAACTTAGTAAGATAGAAACTGATTCATTTGATGTGCTCATTGCCTCAAAATTGAAAGCAGAACGGGCCATGTATGAGGGCATGTCAAGAACAGAGAGGTTGAAAGACTCTCTAATCGATATGACAACCTATGTCAAGGAGAATATGATTGATGCAGGCGATATCCTCTCATATGCCCAGATGCAACTGGTGCTCCGCGACTGTGCAGAACGTGCTGAGAGATTCGGGAAACGAATCAGATATAGGAATGTACCGATGGATTATGTCAAGTCCTCTCCATATCTTCTTTCGTTCATGGAGAAATATGAGCTGAAGAAATACATTATGGGGATTTATAAATCTGCGAGATCAAAGCAGATTACCTTGCCCATTTCAAACCGTCAGCAGAAAATACTTCTCAATTTCGACCGGATTTATTCTTATAAACCTATCGATGCAAACAACACCAAACTGAAAGAGCTGTTGACTATCATGCTAAATGAAAAGAAACGCTCTGCTTGTTTGATGTGGATTCCCGCATCACATCCGTATTATCGAATTTCTTCAGATAATGTCTTTGAACAAAACAAGGATTTCTCTAAAATATTGGTGTTTTCAGCATGGGAAATGGTTCCTCGCATGATTGCTTTTATGTTAAGTTATGAAGCGGAACGTCAAACGATTGGACAATATAACAGTGGTCGTAAAGTGGCCACATATACCAACGATGTCGGGGCAACTCCATTGAGAGATAAATCCTTTGTACTCAAATACTTCAATGATTATCTTTCAAATCTTTATTCAGCAGAGTTATATCTGGGGAGCGACATTACATATATTCGCCAAGAACTCAGAACTAAAGTAATCTCTGACATTTTATCTCATGGAGGAATAATCGGTGAGACGCAAGTTTCAGCAGAGGAATTGGTACGGATTGCGCAATTGCTTGATAGTGGCGAGCCAATAGACGGTATCGTATCTTCTCATCTCGTAGACATATTGGTAGATATGGCTATCGCCTCTCCTTCTGTTGTGATTTATCGTCGCTTAGGACGTGTGGATTTCATTTCTACTGAAGGTTCAAAATCTGAAAGCCATACTACGGAAGATATCATTGAAAGACTGGTAAGCATGTTCAATTTACGCCAGTGCACAGGTATCATGAATCTTCTTTATCCCAACATAGATAATTATTGGGAATGTGTCATACGGTATTGCGTGGATGGGAATCTTCAGTCCGTCATAGATGAATATATTCACATGATTGACGAGAAGGGTTCACGCAAAGCATATATCGCAAAGACCATTTATGAGTCATTGGATATTAGCCCGAGTAATTTGAGGATAGACACATCAGAATCGTTTAAGAATATAGAGAAGACACCACGTGGATTACGCACCCATTACGCCCTAATGTTCACTAATAAGAAAACCGATGAGAAGAATGTGTCTCGTTCGACTGATGTAAGACAAGCTTTCAATTCTCCTTTCCGTCCTTTTGTCCTTTCAACAACCTCCATCGGGCAGGAAGGTCTGGATTTCCATTGGTATTGCCGTAAGATCATGCATTGGAACATACCATCAAATCCACAAGATATGGAACAACGTGAAGGGAGAATCAACCGATATAAATGTTTGTCGATACGAAGGAATATAGCACATAGATACAATGACATATTCTCTTGGAATGATATGTTCAACCGTGCAATGGCAGATTTCCCTAATGATTACGGTGGTCTGGTGCCTTTCTGGTGCTTACCTACCTCATCATTTGAAAAGCCAGAGATGATTGAACGAATAGTTCCGATGTATCCATTAAGCAGTGACTATTCTTCTTACTCTCGTATGAATGCAGTTCTTTCACTGTACCGTCTTACATTGGGACAGCCACGACAGGAGGAGCTATTGGAGTTATTCAAGGATTTATCTACAGAAGATATGGAGAAATTACTATTCAATCTATCTCCAATAAAAAAGAGAATAGGAACATCTGAAAATACCAACGAATAATATCATACGATTATGACCATACCAGCAAAATTCAAAGAGTACATCTGGCTTGTGAACACTATTCGCAAGGCCCGTAGGATTACGTTCGCTGAAATTAACGAGCGTTGGCTTGAAACAGATATGAGTGAAGGAGTGGAACTCGCACGTTCCACCTTCGCGCGTCATAAAGATGCCATTGAAGACATCTTTGGAATCTATATTGACTGTGACCGTCAGAATGGCTATCAATACTATATTGATAATGACTATGTGTTGCGTGAGGATAGCGTCCAAAACTGGATGCTCTCCACTCTATCCGTTAACAACATCATCAGTGAAAGCCTTTCTTTGCAAGACAGGATTCTGCTTCAGCCTGTACCTTCGGAGGGCAACTATTTGAAGATGGTCATTGATGCGATGAAGAAGAGTGTCAAGTTAGCTGTTGAATACAGAAAATACGGAATAGACAAGCCTAACCATCTTACATTTGAACCATATTGCATCAAGCTTTTCAAGCAGCGTTGGTATATCTTGGGGCATTTTCACCGTGATGCGACGAAAGAGAAGCCTGAGTCCGACTACTTCGGTGTTTTTTCTTTTGACCGCATAGAAGAGATGTCACTCACTGACATCAAGTTCCAGATAGATCCTGATTTTGATGCCCAGTCCTATTTTGATGAATGCTATGGAGTACTTGTCGGCGACGGGACAAAGCCGGAGCGGATTGTCCTCAGAGCATACGGATATGAGCGATACTACATAAGAGACTTGCCTATTCACAAAAGCCAAAGAGAAATTGGTCAGGGTGAGAATTTTGCAGATTTTGAACTGTTTATGCGACCTACCGTTGATCTGAGCGGTCATCTGTTAAGTCGTGGCAATCAAATCAAGGTGCTTTCACCTCAATGGTTGGCGGATGAAATACATGATATGCATTTGGAAGCAGCGGTCATGTATGAGCCAGAAGAAGAGGAAAATAGCCCTCAATAATCATTTTTTTGAACCTTGTCCCACGAATTGAGACAACATGAAAGTAATTTCGCAACCGATTATAAATATCCACTGATATGAAGATACTGTTTTCGCCTGAATATAGCGGGCATGTTTTTATCGGATTGAACGAGCAAAAGCCAGAACTGATGGACACAATGGTCTGTGATACCATGGGGCTGGTTGCCATGTTGGAGTTACGTATGGGAATCCATGTGGAGGAACAGACGCACAACAATCGAACAGTACTTTATTACAAAGCATTGTCGGAGTATATGAAGCATCATCCAGACAACATTCTGGCAGCTTCTTTCAAATTGTCCGGTCTTGGCACTGCTGAACAAGCGCTTAGATGGCGTGACAGTCTGATGATGGACAAATGGAATCCAGAAGCCGGTTCGGGCAGTGGACGTTTGGATGTTTTAGCAGGTACGGAGGAATATTTCGACAGTGTGGGGCTGGCTGACAGAATCGGTACGATCCTTTATTACTTATATAATAAGGTCGAGAAGAATATCTTTTCAGACCTGGAGATTGAACTGCCATGCAAGAAAGATTTATTGCATCCTGCCATAGTTGAGCTTCTGACAGCCTTGGAAAACTTAGGTGCAGCTGTGTCGTATACGGCTCCTGAGAGTTCTGGAGATAGTAATCTTGCGAAAGTGGCCCATCTGTTGCAATCTGACACCAAGGGAAAGATAGAACTGACTAAAGGTGACTCATCATTCCTGATTTACCGTTTTACTGACGAGAATGCTGCCAACGAATACCTTTCCATGAAGGGAGATGAATTGGATGCTGACGTTTGGGTGAATGGTAGTAACAAGGCTATGGATAACTGGTTGCGCATGATGGGTAAACCTACTATGGGTAGCAGTATGGCAGAGTCGTCACCTCAGTTGGTGCAGTTATTCGTGCTGGGTCTGGAAATGATGAAGGAGCCGCTGAACATACAGAGTATCATCAGCTGGCTTTATTCCCCCATGCAGCCGTTGGGGACATACTTCGGAGGTATTTTGGCTGAAAAGATTATTGCTGAGGGGGGCTATAGGAATGAAAAATGCCAGAATATGGTGAAAGACTATATTATGGGCAAGTACACCTATCATGACAAGGAAGAAGAAATGCAACTCTCAGATATGGAGAAGGCCAAGAGGGATGAGCGCGAGAAGAAAGAACGCGAACAGCTGGTGAAGGTCTATCTACCACCGTTTGATGTTCAGGACAAAGTTGATACTATAAGAATCAAGTCGTATCTGAACAGTCTGTCTGGATGGGCTGTCAGTCGCTCTCTTTTCCTTCGTGAAAAGTCAAACAATGAAGGCTGGATTAGTCAGCTGCAGAGTTTGGCTCAGATGTGCGATACCTTTAACCTGCTTTTGGATTCATCAAGCATGGGTGACTATGCCGACTGGAAACAGGTCGACAGTTGGGTAAGTACGCTCTACAAGGGAGAGACTTTCATGCAGTATGCTCCACAGAAAGGCTGCCGAGAGCTGATAGATAGTCCGGCAAAGATAGCAGCTCGTAGCAAACGTACTATCTGGATGAACTTCTCGGGTGACAATAGCCGTCAGTTGGATTGTGGTTTCCTTTATCCCAGTGAGCGTAATAAGATTGAGAAAAAACTGACATTATGGGATGAGCGTAAGGAAACAGATTACCATCAGATAATGGAGATGAAGCCTTTTCTGATGACTGATGAACGGTTGATTCTGGTCGTGACAGACTATGTGGGTGGCGAACTCGCACAAAAACATCCTTTCATGGTACGTTTGGAGAGTCTTATTGACAAGGATAATCTGAAGGAATTTATTAAGACACCAAATCTGTTGGAGGAAGAAACGGAGAAAGTCGGTCTGGTAAGAAACGAGAATGTGCTTTCTCAGATACAGTTTGACCATGCTGACCTGTTGAAATGGCCCAATCATTTGAGTCCGACTTCTCTGAGCACATTTGTAGAATATCCTCTTGACTTCGTGTTGGAACGAATGTTGAAAATTGTCAGCACAGGCCCCAGCAGCATAGCGGATGTGAAGATTACTAAGGGAACTGTAGCTCATGCCGTAATTGAAGGATTATTTGCCCCTCGTGATGGTAAGGAGCGTAGCACTGCCGATGAGATAGAAATAAGAGTAAAACAGGAATTTGAAGAACAAGTCAGGAAAAGCATCGAGGCTTGCGGTGCCATCCTATATTTGCCAGAAAACAGACTGGATGCAGAACTACTGAAAGAGCAGTTACAGAAATGCTTAGAGGTACTATTACAGATTATACGTGAGAACCGGCTGACAGTGACTGGTTGTGAGCACCAGGTAAAGAAAGACATGGGCATGATCAAAACCGAGGAAGGCTGGGACATGATAGGATTCATTGATATGACTCTGGAGGATGAGAATCACCATCCTATAGTGTTTGATTTCAAATGGACTTCGGCAAAGACGTATTACAGAGACTTGTTGACAGCCAACCGTTCCATTCAGTTGGAGCTCTACCGCACCATGCTTTCCGCAGAGAAGCGTGATGCAGTGGAACGTGTAGCTTACTTCTTGATGCCAGAGAGCCATCTATACAGTTTGGAACAGTTCAACGGCTTGCATTGTACACAGTTGCAGCCAGCAAACAACGATAATATCGTAGAACAGCTGAAGAACTCTTTCTTCTATCGTAAGAAACAGATTGATAGTGGACGGATAGAAGTAGGTGAAGGGTTCCCATGCTCAATGCTGGAGTATTTCAACGATACGGAGAAAGAAGCACTGTTCCCATTGAACATCAAGGATGGACAGCAGGAAGCCAACCTATTCAGCAATTACATATTATTTAAAGGATTGAAGGAGGGCGTATAATGAAGAACGTAACATATATCAATGCCAGTGCCGGTAGTGGCAAGACCTATACGCTGACCCACAAGCTTGCAGACCTTATCAGCGATAAGAAAGTCAAGCCTGAACAGGTCATTATGACAACCTTTACCGTAAAGGCTGCCAGTGAAATGAAGGAAGAAGCCAAGAAGGTTCTTTATGAAAAGAGACTTTTTGAGGAAGCCACCCGTCTGGATCAGGCTATGATAGGCACGATACATAGTGTGGCTAATGCTCTGATTAACAAGTATTGGTTCTTCCTCGGTCTTTCTCCTGACATGGGCGTGATGGCTGATGAAGATACACAATTCTATATTTCACAGTCACTATCAGACCTGCCTACGCATGAGGAACTGAAGTTGTTGCACTCTTTCTGTGAGGACTTTGATATTCAGTATAGATATGGTTCAGGGAAGCGTGGTATAGATTATGATTTCTGGAAAAATGATATTCTCAGCGTGATTACGTTTACCACGAACTATGAGTTGGATAGCTACGAACTCAGCATCAAGGAGTCACTGGATTATATCCGTCAGTTTGTGAATACTAATTTGAAAGCTGATTATACCAAGGAAGACCTGACTACGTTACTTGATGCTCAAAAACGCTATGCTGAAACCCAGCGTGAGAGCAAGAAGAAGCATGACATATTAGCTGAGATACGCAGTATGAGACGTGGTACTGGTAATCCTACTATAGGATGGTACAAGCGTCTTTTCAAGTTGTTGTGTGCCTGGACGAACTGTGCTCCTGAAGCGGAGACCATGAGGGAAAGGCTGACACAACTCTGGCACTGGCCGCTGGTGTATGAGAAGCAGGAGGCTTACATACGACTGCTGTTCACACTGGCTGCAAGATGGAAAGACCGCTATAGTAGTTACAAGAAGGAAAAGAACCTGCTGGACTACAACGATATGGAGAAGTATATGCGAGATCTGTTGACAGATAAAGAATTGTCAACAGAAATCTCGGAAGATTACCATTACCTGTTCGTTGATGAGTATCAGGACTGTTCTCCCATACAAGTAAAGATATTCGATCGCCTCTCTGAGCTAATGGAGCGCAGTTACTGGGTGGGTGATTATAAACAGGCTATCTATGGATTCCGTGGGAGTGACATTACTCTTACGAAAGCTGTTGTTGACAGGATTACCACGGGACAGAACGGTTGCAAAATGGCCAAGACTCTTGACACATCTTATCGTTCACTTCCGAATATCTTGAAGGTATGTAACGAAACTTTCAAGAAGACCTTTGCCGATGTTCTTGACGAGGATTCCATCAAGTTGAAAGAATACCGAGAGAATAAGGACAATATCACTTCGCTCCGTTATTGGGATTTGTCAAGTCAAGACGATGCAGGTTTGCCAGAACACATCGCTTATCTGATACAGCAAGGTATAAAGCCCAATGATATTGCTGTTTTAGGCAGAGCCAATGCACCTTTGAACGAAATTGCCGGTATTCTTACTGATAATTACGGCATTCCTGCCAGCAGGGAGAACCTTCCTGTATCACAGATGGCAGCTACTCCGCTTGTTCTGGCGCTGTTAGCTTTGGTGGCCAGTGAGAAAGACTCATTGGCAAAGGCTCAGATTGCCACATTAACAGAACAGGGTTTCGGTACAAAGGAACTCATAGAGAGTAAGCTGCTGTTTGATGCAGAAGAAGATACAAAAGAGAAAGATTTTCTGAATGACATCCCATTGGTGAAGCGTCTGCTGGAATTACGCCCGATGTTGAAGCAACAGTCTGTGGCAGCACTGGTAGAGACTATGATTATCGAGCTTGACCTTTATAATGTGGTCAAAAAGATAGGCCGTGTTTCAGAGTCTGTGTCATGTCTGAACACTATTATCAGAACGGCTTATGCTTACGAGCAGCATTGCGTGCAGATGAACCTGCCTGCAACGGTAAACGGATTCGTGGACTATCTGACAGTGATAGATCCTGTGGGTACGGGAGATGCCAATGGTGTTCAGTTGCATACTTACCACTCCAGCAAGGGACTTCAGTGGAAGTATGTCATCCTAACTTCATTAAGAGAAAGAATGGATGACCCGGCAAAATGTGTGAAGCAGAATATATATGGCATTCACTTCAACTACTCCGAACAGCCTTCCGCTGAAACACCTTATCCAGATGTATACATCCGCGTAATGCCCTTTATCTATGGTGCTGGAAACACCAAGGTACCAGATGAGATCGAACAGCAGATAGAACAATCGTCTCTCTATATGAAGGTAAAGAGCGATTCTCTGTCAGAATGTAATCGTCTGCTGTATGTAGGCATGACCAGACCACAGGACGTACTGATTCTGGCTTTAGAGAAGCCAGCGAAAAACAATCATGAGTTGCAGTGGTTACAAGATGTTGGCTTGGACTGCGTTATACCCGATGACCAAAGTGACCTGCTGGGTGTTGGCATGGATTTCAAGGATGAAACGCTTTCACCTGCCGATAGTGAACAGATTCTTTCATATCGCTATATGGCAGATAACGAGAAGATGAAAACCCGTCGCATCCCATATCAGAAGGAGTTATGTGAGGCTGACAGAAAGTATCTCTCGCCAAGTTCTCAGCGGAAGAAGGGACGTGTGGTAGAGAACTATAAAATCTGTGACAGCCTTAAACGAGGTAATCTGGTTGGTAAAACTATGGCAGACGTAGGTAACTGCATCCACCAGATATTCTGTGGCATTGAGCAGAACATTGATAACGAGACGTACTACAAGGATCTTATTGCCAGTTACGGCCTTTCAACCTATCTGATTGACTATATGGGTATCAGGAAAGCATGGGATGAACTGGTGAAATGGCTGACTGACAATTTGGGCCAAGCCATCAACGTATATCATGAACGTCCCTTCACCCACCTTAAAGATGGTCAGGTCTTCACGGGTAGCATCGACCTCGTGTGGCAAACTTCAGAAGGAGATATTCTCATTGATTTCAAGACTTGCCCTTTGGGCCATAAGTATATTCTCAATGAGGAGTCAGAACACTATGCTGGATGGTATGCCGGGCAGTTGGATGCTTACACAGATGCATTGGAAACGGCTGGCGAAAAGGTCATCAAGCGATTCATCTATTATCCCGTCAGTGGAATGCTGGTAGAAGTACGATGATTCAATCATTTGGACAAATTATAATCGAATTATTATAAGGAGAAGCTTTATGAATAAGCAATTATGGAATATGTACAAGGATAGCCCACAAGGGAAAGCCTGTATAGAACTATTTGATCCAGAAGTCGAAGACACTTCCCAGGGAGCATTCAACATTTGGAGACATGCTTCGAATTGGGGTGAAGACAAAGTGGAGGACTCTTTTGCTGAAGACATCGCTGGAATGTTTTGGCTATGGAGTAGTAATTTATCACAGCGTGGCTTTATTCCAGAGGAATGGACGAGTGAAACATTTCATAAGTTCGCTGAAGAATTTGATATTCTCAGGCCTTTATTGGACGAAAAGGGTGAGTTGCGTTATAATGATGATGACACATTAATATTTGATGAAAACGCAATCTTACTCAGGAAAGATCAGTATCGTCATAAGGCAGCGAACACTCCCCTTCTATCACTACTCCTCTATTATAGTTTTGACTGCTTCAAGCCTATTCTGTTACCAAGACGTTTTGACATCATTCAAAGAAATTGTGATGCGTTGGGTATAGAGATGCCTCCTATTCCTCGTTCCAAAGATTATAAGGCCTACTTAACATACTACTATGACATTTGCGAGAGTTGGAACAAATTTCAAAAGGAATATGAAATGTCAGATGCGGAACTATGTGCTTGCATCTATGACTTCGCAAACATGCTTGTAGAAGACAGCATCAGTTCAGATCTTCCCAAACCTACAAATGTATGGTTAACCGGTGCAAGTGGTGGCGACTTTACTTTCCTTGATTCTTTGGGCGAAACACCAAACGGAAACGACCAAAGTATTTGGGCATGTAATGAAAGGACAAGGCGTGGTGATATTATTGTCCTTTACTGTACTTCACCAAGGAGCTACATTCACTCTATATGGAGATCTAATAGCGGTGGCATCTTTAATCCTTTTGACTATTATCATTGCAGGACAACGGTATGTGACGGCATTTTGACACCGCACATTACCTTCAACGATTTGAAGAGTGACCATTATATGTCGCAGGTGCCAATTGTCAGGCGTAATCTACAAGGTGTGAACGGCATAGAATTGTCTGCAAAAGACTATTCCGAATTATTGCGTATGATAGAAGAGAGAGGTGGAGACAAAGCCTTATTCCCATCACTTTTTGAGGGTTCTGATGTCGATTTTGGTGAAATTAAATTGGAGAAGCATGTAGAAGAACAGATTCTGATTCCAATGTTAGAAAAACTTGGATATACAAATAAAGACTGGACTCGTCAACTATCTCAAAAAGCAGGTCGGAAAGAAAAGGCCATACCAGATTTCGTCTTTTTCCCAAAAGGTGAAAAGCATTTTGAAAATGCTCCGATGATTATTGAGGCTAAACTTGACATGGCTCCTGTTCAGGAACTTCAGAAAGCTTTTAACCAGGCTTTATCATATGCTCGAATGCTAAGATCGTCAATAATGGGTATTTGCGACAAGGAACGCCTTATCTTATACAAGGTAAACAAGAATGGCAGTGCTGACAGGAACAATCCAATCTTTGAAGACCACTGGGCATCTATTTATTCAGACCCTGATTCTGGTGCGACACTTAATCATCTGATTGGAAAGGAAATAATCAAAGAACTATAATATCTGGATGAGGTCGTCCCATGTATTGGGATGACCTCTGCTTTTCTATGCAAACAAAATGAAGTTATTTAGAAAATAATTCCAGCCTGTCCCACGATTTGGGACAACAGTAGTCTATCTTTGCAAGAAAAAATATGCAAACTATGAATAAAATAAAGCAGAATTCGATTTGTCCGATTGCTGAAATGGATATAGAATCGTTGGAAAGATATTCCGATGCTCTTCAAAAAGCAAAAGGATTTGCAAGAGACTACAATGTTAAGTATAAAACCATCACGTTCATTAAAGAATGGGAAGGATGGTATATTTTCGCTTTTGACTTGAAGGATAAGAAAAAGAATGAAGCAATAATGGTCAGGAACACTTATCCTCAGGGACTGTTTTGCAAATTATTATCTTTCAGATTGAGTGATAACACATACTATTTTACAGAAGAAGAAATTGATGTATGGAGATACAGACTTCTCGAAGCATTACTTGAAATTGCAAAACGTCCTGATGCAAAAGAAGCAGGACTAAGCAAAGAATGGGCTGTAAGAGAAATGGTAGGTAAAACAGAAGAGCATCTTATCCAGATAATGCCCTTTAACACACCTGAAGGATATGCAGAAATACTCTCTATGTAACATAAACAACGTTGAAGAATATGGCTTATAAACACGTAATAACCGGAATCCGTAAGTTCAATGACGAGAAGGTCATTGACAATATGCTTATGCTGCTCAAAGACATCACCAATGAAGAAGATGTCAAGAGGAGGTATAATGAGCCAGCAAACAACGAGGTTTCATCATATACACTGATGATAGAAGACCTTTCCACACAAGGAATCACTATCAAACAGATGATTGGTGGTGGCATTGTTGTGGATTTGCCTTGGTTAGCGTCAGAAGATGACATACATCTGTGCTATGCTTATCTGAATGCAGTTAAGAAAGTACATCGTGTTGCAAGAATCACAGAAGAAGATGATAAGTGTTCTAAACTAACGGATAGCGACGCTGTGCAGGAATGGCATCTGCGTCAGATCAATATCGAGGATATTCTGGAAAGAGGAGAAAAGATTGTCATAACAGGTGTAAACAGAGACTTTCATCTTGATCCATCGCTGTATCCTGAACAAAATGCCCTTGACGTGTATAGGGATTTTATATCATTACAATGGACAGGTTTAGATGCTTTCAATGTCAGGGAAGAAAAACGACACATCTCTGAGGATGAAGAACTCAGCACACTTCGGGTTATTGACAACACACAGGATGTATTCGTTGGTGTTTGCAAGTATATTGGCATGATGCAAGGTAACACTTGCAAGATGGTTGCTTTTGATGATTTCTGCCAACTCTTCGAAGAATGTGAAGAGTTTTGTCTTATGGATACAGCCCAATTCCTTCTTGACAAAATGGAAGAAGAGGATTGGAACAGGTTATATGAAAAAGCCAATGGCATCGTCCGCGAAAACTTCCGCAAAACCTTTATCATGCGCTGGAATACGGATATAAGTAATTACAAGTTGTCTGAGTTTGAGGAAGCGATGGATGACTTTGACGATGAAGGCTTTTACTACGACTGGAGCATCTGGGACTACCAGAATGCACACATTGGCGACAGATTTTATATGATACGCACTGGTGAAGGGAAAAAAGGTGTGGTGATGCGTGGTTCTATCATCGGAACACCCTACCCCGACGAAGACTGGAGCGGGAAAGGAAGAAAGGTGTATTATATCAGAATGAGCCTTAGCCACATGATTCATCCAGACAAGTCCCCAAAGTTGCTAACTATTGAGGAGTTGACAGAAGGTGTTGCAGACTTCAACTGGAATAACGGACACTCAGGAGAAATACTATCTGACGAACAGGCAACACGACTCGAAGAGCTCTGGAAAAAATATATTGATCAAGTTCATCAGGAAACTTCTGAAGAAGCAGATGGCACTTTGTTTAATACCGTCTTCAAGGAGAGAGGATGGAAGGCTCCAGAGATATATCAATATCAGGGTAATCATCTTGAAACGGTTTTTGATTTGGATGAACTTCCAGATGTTCTTGCCCAGATTGGTAAATGGCCCGGTTATGGAACATCTCATACCTGTATTACAAGTGATGACTACGAAAACGAAGAGGCTGACATCATTGCAGTCAGAACTGGTGAGGACATGGGGTTGATGGCACTGTTGTTAAACAATTTGAAAAGGCAAAGGATAGACTTCCAGACTACATATCCTTGTCATAAGGGAATCTGTCATGAGGTAACAATCAAAAAGGTCTTTGAGTGGGAAAACCACATCGAGGCCATTGTCTGGGCTGAAACGGAAAGTCTATCATTTGCATTCTTTGCAACTGACTATTACAAGAACAAAGGAAGGTATATTGTTGGGAGCAAAATGAACATAGACCTTGCTGCGTCTGCATACACCATAGAAGAAGCAGAACGGGAAATCGTACTGGATGAAGAGACATCAAGGAAATTCAGGAACGACATGGGAATTGAAGAAGAATATGATGAGAATGGTGTATTGATTCCGATTAGATTAAGCTGTGAAAATCTCGTCGCTTTGATAAATCACAATGAATCCTGTCCAGATGATGCAGAATTTGCTTCGCCCATTGAAGAGATTGAAACGGCATATCTGCTTGATAAGGAATTCATGAAAGCTACCATTTCTATCTGTCACGAACCTGAAGAAACATTTATTCCATTATATTTCAAGAGTGAGTTACTATCAAATGCAGAAAAAGGAATGCCTGTCAGAGGCTTTCTTTGGATGCAAGGCCAAATATCCGAATGATTATGAAAATAGGAAATCAATTTATCTCTTTTGAGATTACCTGTAAGCGGTCTACTAATGTTGACCCAATTACACAGGATAGCGTGGAGAAAAGCATCAGGATTGCCATGGATGCCCATGAAGGTCAACGAGACAGGGATGGTAATGCTGTCATCTTACATCCTTTGCTCATAGGCTCTATGGGACAAACTGATGCAGAAAAATGTGTTGGATTCCTCCATGACGTAGTTGAAGATACAGACTGGACTTTTGATGATCTACGAAACGAAGACATCCCTGATGAAATCATTGAAGCTCTCCGGCTGTGCACCCATAATGATAGCATTAGTTATGAAGATTATGTGCAGCGGATTATTGACTCAGGTAATATGACTGCCATTCATGTCAAGCTCAATGACCTACATCATAATATTGCTCGTGGCAAAGCGTTTGGGTACCCAGATTTGGTTGCAAAACATGAGAAAGCATTGCATATGATAGAAGAATTTTTGAGAAAACAATAAAAATCTTCAAGGTTGTCCCACAATTTGAAACAACATGGACATAACTTTGCAGGAGAAATTAAAGTTAAACCCTCAAATAGTTAAAGTTATGAAGGCAAAAAAATTATTTTTCAAAGAGTGTCATTTGGCTGGTCGTCAGTATCATGACGTGGACGAAGTGTGGGACGAGTTACATGTAGGAACCTGTCTGGAACTACAGAGAGACCTCGACAATCGCTATGACAAGAATGCTGTGGCTGTTGTTTATAACACCATCGATGAAGATACTGGCGAGAACGTTGACTATCTCCTCGGATATATTCCAAATGATGAAAACGAGACTATTGCCCAATTGCTTGAAATGGGTTGGGACAGCATCTTTGAGTGTCGCATCAGCAAAATTAATCCTGAGGCACACTATGAGAATCAGATTCGTCTGACTATAAGAATCGTTAGAAATAATAAGTAAGAATAATGGACTAGGAAGCGTAACCGTGCAAGCTGGGAGTACAGTGAACTGAAATGACAGCTACTAAGGATGCGAGCAATCTCATCTGGACGCAAGGTACACACTAAGGATAAGTAGAATTACTCGGTACTCTAATGGTGTGTGAAGCACCCATGCACAAGTCCCTCTGGGATAAAAGAAGTCTTGTCTTGGGGAAGCCAGATCCCGATAAAGCACGGTAGTCCTTTTAAATAGAACTCAAAACAGTTATAATCATGAGCGTTCGTGTAACAATTAGAACAAAAAACATCCCGCAGCCAGAAACCTTCTTGAAGTATTTGGCAAACAAGGGCGAGCAAATTGTGGTTACATCCAATGAGTTTCCTTCAGTGAAGTTCGGCACTCATCTTCAGGCCATACGTGGCATTGAGGTGAATCAAGAAGACAACGGATTGGAAGTACGAGTGTGTTCCTTCTCTTCCACAGCAGATTATCAGCTGTTTGCCAGGACAATCGCAGCATTGATGGAATTGACGAAAGGTGAAGCATTTGAAGAGGATGATGATGAGTGCAAGGTCAATAATCCATTGGAGGAATATAACGACAAATGGATTCAACAACAGCATGAATCGAATCTGTCGGTAACAAGAGCACTGGTAAAGCATGCAGGATGTCCTGTTGTTTTCTATGGTCTGTTCTGTCATTTCTGTGTAGGGCCTAAATTGTTTGACGGGTTCAACATTAGCCTGACAGAAAGCTACAAAAAGAAAAAAATGGAGAAACTACTGGATTATCTGCAATCCGTACAATGGCATTTCGCAAATCTTGAAGACACCAGTACGCGAATGGCCATACCTTCTCCCGATGACGAGGACAATCCGCTGACTATTTCTGCCATCATGTTGAAAAATGGCAAGGTGGCTGAGTTTGATTATATTTCAGAAGCCTCTCTTTTTGCCATATTTGACTTGGACAATGAGTCGGTGGCTCCTGTTCTGATTCCTTTCAAGGAGTTGTGGAAGATACTTCCCGAAGGACTTTTCCGGCCTATTGATGATTGGCAGTACGAAAAAACTGGTAAATTGACGGTGACCAAGGTTCGTGAGATGATGAAGATGGCTGCCCGTTATCAACCTGAGGACATCCATTATCAGCCGACATATCCAGGAGAAGGATTTGATGACAAACAAAACACCTTTATCTTGATGTGGAATCCTTCCATATCAAGCGTTACGATGGATCGTCATAACAACAGTGTTAAGCACATGCTGACAGAGTGTTTTAACTGGAGTGTATGGGATTACAAGAAAGCCAAGTGTGGAGACCGCTTCTTTATGGTAAAAGTTGGAGAAGGAAACACTGGTGTCGTCATGAGCGGTGTTTTCGACTCTCATCCCTATGAAGCTGAAGACTGGAGTGGTAAAGGTCGTCAGACATTCTACATGGACATGATTCCTAATCTTATATTAAACCCAGAAACAGCTCCGATGATTAAGACAAAGGAATTACAGGAGGCCATACCCACATTTGACTGGAGTGGCGGACATTCTGGCAGATTGTTGACAGAGGATGAAGCAAGGAAAATGGAGTCTCTTTGGCAGCAGTTCATAGAAAAGTACAGCGATAAAATCGATGGTATCAATATGAACGGTATCAATATCAATTGTTAGTGCAAGCAATATTGTTCAAAAAGAAATGGCTGTTGAATTGGATTACGATAAGTTACGTGAGATGATTGCGCGCTGCCAGTGGACGTTTGCCAAGACCATGCCCTGGGCACCACACGAGTATATCGTGCGTGGCAAATGCCCATTGACCGAAGAGGAGTTCCTATACTTCATTGACATGCAGCGTCGCTTCGGCGTAGAGGAGAGATGGGGCAAATACCTTCATCCCTACCTCTACATCGATGACTATAAGTATTGGACGATGGGTGCTCCAGTAGAGGAAACGATTGTCATGAACAGAGCTAAAGTAAAATAATTATGGCACAGTTATATACCATCAAATGTCCTAAATGTGGAACCGTATTCTCGGTTCCAAAAGGAGTGTTTATGAGTTGGGATTTCTCGAAACCCATTCCCGTTGACTTACGGGATGAGACTCCTTTCAACTGTCCGAACTGCCAACACACCATGTGTGTGAGGGATGAAGATTTCAATGACTATGTAGAGAATGTAATATTTGCTGATTAAAAATTAAATCCCTCAACTGTAGAGGGTCTGAACTTTACCTTTATTGATGCCATAGTTCCACTGCGTTTAATTTAGCCTGTCAACTTATTCCCCAACCATTCTTTTTCTTTGTACCATCCCAATTGGTAAGTTCACTATTGGAACCATCGCCACCAGAACTGACGCCGCCTCTGCCGCCAGCGGCAAGGAGTAAATTAGCCATCAAATCTTTGGAGACCGTCATCGCATCACAGAGTTGTCTTGTACGTGTAGCGGTGAGATCATTTTTGTAATCTGATGAGATGCCAGTCCATGACACCCTCTCTAATAGATAGGCGGTAGCCATCTTGCGTTGCTTTCCGTCGGATGGGTCAAGGCCACACGTGAATGCTTCAGCAATGATGCCCCATGCAACAGCGTTACCCTCTTTGGGTTGGAAGTCGTTGTCTTTGCCTTCTGCATAAACCCTAATAGCAGCAACACCATCTTCAATCCATTTGTCAAGCTGCTTCGAGAAAGCTTTCTTGTTTTGTTGAACGCTCTCCCATGTTTCCTTGATTTCTGGGATGTCCAACATTTCTTTAACTTGACTCTCTGAACTTTCGGCTCTCTGATGCTCACTATATGCCTTGTTGCTTGAACGGACAGCCTCAGACTCGGCTTTGCCAAGTCGCTCTTGTAGGTCTTTGATTTCAGCATCCTTCTTGTCTCGAAGTCGGGTGATGGCATTCTCGTCTATCAAGTCAATCCGCTTTCTGAGGACATCGTTTTCTTCAGTCAATCGACTGTTTTCTTTTTGTAGTTGCTTATTCTGCTATATGATGTTTCTCACATTCTGCATAGCCTTTTGGTAAAGCAATTTACCCAGTTTTAGAATATCCTCATTATGGGCTTTCTTGGCCTGCATGAGTGCAGTCTGCAATTCTGTTAGGATGGCTTTAATCGCTTTGCGCCGTTCCTCTCTCCATTCTCTTTGGCCGAAAGCAGGGATTGGTTTTTCAAGTTCGGTTTTTATGTCATCCCAAGTTGTCTTTACGAGTGGGTCGGTCTTCAAAGCCGGCACAATGAGGTCTTCTTCCTTGATGTCCAATGCCGCAGCATAATCTTCCAACTGAGAGATATTGCCATCCAGCCTTTCCTTATGCTGCTCCTTGTTTTGTATCTCACCCTCTAACTTGTCTTTCTGTTCTTCCAGGTGTTCCTTTTGCCTCTTCATGTCCTGCACCTCATCCACTATCTTAGCCTTCTTATCTTCCAGTCGTTCATTCTCCATCTGGGCCTTGACGATGGCATCTTTGGCCTGGCGTTCCGCCTCTAAAACAGCCTTGTTTTTATGGACACGTTCACGACGTTCCTCGCCTGGCAGCATGGCAATGTCATCACCACGCTCCAGACCGTACTTGTGTCCCACCTCATTGTAGTAGTCGGTGTGCATCTGGTAGTAGGTTCGTCCTACGGCATATTTGTCCTCGCCCCATACACGGGCATACGATACACATTCCTTTTCCCTCCGTTCGACTTCTGTTCTTACGAAGTCGTTGCGGATTTCTTCTGGTAGCTTCTTCCACTCCTTTTGGGAGAGTACCTTTGACTTGTCATCCTTATGTACATATTTGACAGATGCACGGCCTCTGGCTTTTGTCTTTGCAACAGGGATGGTCTGGATTTGGATGTGCGGGGTTGTCTCGTCAAGATGGACGTCGAATCCGATGATGTTCTCTGCTCCCCAACGGTCACATGCCCAATGGTAGGTGTCCAATGCCCAGTCTTTGATACCTTGTTTCAACATAACATGAGCATTGCTCTTTTGCAGAGAGAAATCCACGTTTTGCTCACCGAAAGCGAGACGAGTCAGCACATCATGTTCACCGCTGACGATTATGCCGACGGTGCAGTTCGGACTGTTGTCGGAGTTGCCCATTGGATTGTTCTTGTCCTTGTAGGGCCTGAACCCAAGCTCATCCAAACGCTTCTGCAAACGCTCATAAAGTGGTACGGGATTGGAACCAAGAGGAACGATTTCGCCTTTGCCGTTAATCTCAAAGTTGAGATGCTTGCGAGTGAAGTCATAATGATTGTTGGTGTCCTGGTTCTTCAGACGGTAAGTCTTCTCATCCCATCCGCGACGCTCAGGTTCATAACCTTCAGCAGCGGAAAAAGACTTGGCTGGTGCGCCAACATGAATGGCGGCACGGGGTATATTGTTTCTTGATTTAGACATAATGTAATTCTTTTGAAGTTATGATTAGATGTTATTCGAGTTTCGGGTGGAACCTGAGTGGAGGGTTGAGGGAGAGAGTCACTCCCTCACAGATGCGCTTTGCTTCTGGTTCTTGCCATGTGCGATGACGCAACCTTATAGCGGCGGTCTACCCCTCGGAGAGCATAATGGGACTTTTTAAGGGAGCACGGCGAATCTAAAAGTCCATATTATGTTATGGGATTTTTATGGAATCCCCCTCGGCGAACGCCTCCGCTCAGGTCACCAGAGAATCAAGAATCTCACGTTGTGCCTCGTCATCGGTTGACAGGTGAAATGGCTTTCGTCCATTCCCTGTCTCGCAGATAGACATAGAGGTAGGTACGTGAACTGAGGTCACCTTGCAATCGCTGTGCATAAGTGAATGCTGCCGTTCGCTCGTCATCGCTGAGTTGCTGCCATACGCCGAATGCTTGCGATTCGTTGTCACCGATCTTCTTGTAAAACTCCTTCATTCTGTCAAAAGAAGAACTGGCATCGCTGGCATTGAAATCGTTGATGCTTCCACCTGTAGCAGTGTCCTTGGGATGGATGTTGTCGTTTGAATCGTTGGGGTCATTAGCATTGCCAGCATTGTTAGATGTGTTAGCATCTGATGATTCTGTGGAAATGTCTGCAATCGCTTTCGGTTTTGCCGTAGCAGCGTTTGAAGAATTTGCTGCGTTCGCTCTCTTTGCAGGACTGTTAGCAGAACTGTTATTCTTTGCCGTTCTGCATTTCGCACTCACGCTGCATTTATGACTTTTCTGCTCCGCAGCCATTCGCTGAGAATCCAAGTCTTGTGCAATCAAATCGAAGTAGGCTTCCAGACGTAGGTCGCCAAGGTCTGTTCGTGTACCCTCGGTGACATAGGCCACCAATGCCTTTACCAGTTTACCCACTTCGGCATTCGGACGTGCACATGCTACGATGAGCACGTTCGCTAAAAACTGAAATCTGTCAAGTGACTTCATAATCGTTTCTTTTTAAGGGTTAAACAATCTGATTACTCATGCCAGTCCGCTTTGTTCGGCTTACGCTTATGCGAAGAGAGGATAGCCTCATTCTCTTCCTCTGCTGTAAGTGGAACAGCATTCCTGCGGTTCGCCTCCAGCCATCGGTCAAGCTCG
Source organism: Prevotellaceae bacterium UBA2852 (assembly GCA_002350855.1). Next base: position 210,280 of record DEFM01000006.1, on the reverse strand, counting down.
TCCTGATACAGGAGCCATCTTCTGCCAGGTTTGGTGGCCGGAATGGTGCCGTCCTCCAGTTTCATGTACATCGTACCCTTGGGTATGTGCGTGTACTCGATGGCTTCCTCCACAGTCATAGGCTTGTGGCGGTTCTCCTTAGTTGGTTTGTTACTCTCTGTCTGCTGCCTTGACAGCATCGCTCTCATGCCCATCACCTCATCCCGAAGCTGGGCGACGACCTGCGGGAGGTCGTTGAATGTTAGTTCATTGTTTTGCATATAAATCGCGGTCTTTGGTTAGAGACCGGGTGCAAAGGAATTGAATGATGCAGTGCTGATTCCGATTACTTCCAACCATTCATCATTAATCAAGCAATCATTAGAAAAGAACTGGAAATTCTGGTAATAATCGGATAAAAAGTATTGGAATAGGCAAAAAGAAACCTTCCCAAGACTGGATTGTTATGCCTGTCTTGGGAAGGAATCGTTGTTGATTATTATATTGAAATCGTGAATCAGAAAGGTTAATGGTGGAGACTATTCGTAATGGAAGTGCCAGTCATCCTTGTCTGGTTCATCTATCACGATGTTTCCTTTGTTGGGTTGAAACTTGAAGTTGCGGATGCTGTCAAGGTTTATGTCCATGAAGATGTTGGGGAACATGCTCTTGATAAAATCAGCACGGACTTGTCCACTATAATTGTTCTTACTGCCAAGTCGTTCACCTATGTTCCATACGAAGTGCCGCAGGTCTGTGGTGGTCAGTTTATACTTCAGCCTGATGGGAGCGGGCTTGTACATGAAGTCCTCCGTCCATTTCTGAATCTCATCACAAAGTTTCTCCAATTCCTCGTTGTCATAGACAAAAGGGGACATGGTGTGTCTGGCATAGTCCATGATAGCATCAATCACCATTTGCCTTTGCTGTGTTTGTTCCTGCTCATACTCCTTGCAGCGTTGGGCGTATGAGATACGTTCCATATCGGCGTTGCTCATAACGCTTTCCGATTCAACAGGCACTTCTTCATCGATAATTTGTGGAAGAAGAAGCGGTTGCTTGTTCCACTTTTTAGGCAGCAAATCTACCAATACAGACTGGAACATAATGTACAGCAGCCAAAGAAGAAGGTTGCACAGCAGGAATGCCATCCACTTGGCAAGGCTGTCTTGATGGAAGTCGGCTCCCACTTTCAGGGCCACGAACATGGAAATGATGAGGAATACCACTCCTGGGCATCCCCATAAGAGACAAAGGTCTCGCAGATTTAGAGTTTTCGTTGTAAACATACTTTTTATCCTTTAGTTTAATTTGTCGCTATTATTTGGAAGTTATCGGCATTTGCTGACGTTTCCGCAGTGCAAAGTTAAGAAGAATTTTGTTTGTGGCGTATAGTCTTTTATCCTGTATGCCAATGATTTATGCTTATTTATGAATCATACTTGGAGTGAGTATGATTTTCATACTCGGCCTTTTTCCTTCTTTTTTGCCATTACTTGTTTGCTCGACAAAGGTATAACGAAAAATGAGAGCCAATCCTGTTGGTTCTCATTTTCCATGTTTTCAACTTAGAAATATCATCTTTGGTTTCATTTCTGGACGAAATAGAACCAAGAAATCTGTTCAGTCCTGTCCAACAACCTTTAGATGTGGAGTTATCTTTGGCTTCAATGTGATGCGGTTGACGCTCTCACGCTTTGAATCATCGGCCATGGTTGCATAAATCTGAGTGGTCGAGACGTTCTTGTGGCCCAACATGTGCTGGACGGTATAGACGCTTGTACCAGCATCCACCTGTAACGAGCCGAAAGTATGACGGCTGCAATGGAACGAGATTTTCTTGGTGATGCCAGCTGCTTTCAACCAATTCTTCAAGGGTGTCTGAGTCATCTTGTCGGTGAAACCTTCAAAGACCTTACCAGTTCCGCTGCCACCTATCAGTTCCAGAGCTTCGTCACTGATTGGATTGTTCACCAGTTCCTTGGTCTTCTGCATCCGCAAAGTCACATACATGCTACCATCGCCGTAAGGTTGTATATTCTCCCATGTGAGTTGGCGAATGTCGCTCTTTCTCAATCCTGTCAGACAAGCAAAGAGGAAAGCGGTCTTTAGAACGGGATATTCACAAGGAGTGTTAGCCAGTCTGACAAGCTCATCCTTGGATAGATGCTCTTTTTCCGTCGGGATGGTGTCAATGCGCTCCAAGAAGCCGTTTGGATTTTCCATAATCTTGTGTTCCCTGTAAGCGGTGTGAAGCACGGCACGGAAGGTGGACCAATAGCCAGCGACACTATTGATGTGCAATTTGTGCTCAGTGTGGATAGTCTGCGGAGCATTTAGAAGATACTCACGGAACTTGTTGCACAGGTCAACATTGATTTCCTCAAAGGTGCATTTGCCGTTACAGAAGCGGTTGAAGTGCTTATAGACGTGCTGCCACTTGCAGTTCTTCTTGTCGGCCTTCATCTTGAAGTAGGCAAGGAAATCGCCTTTCATCTTTTCTTTGTCAAAGAAGTCGTACCTTTCGTTCACTATGGACTCATAGCGGCGGCAACGGAGGGCTTCTGCCTTCTCGCGCATACGGTCGTTGTAATCCCTTTCTCTCTGGTTCTTCGGCTTGGCATAGATGTAGATGCCGAGGGATTCGTGCCTCATGACCTTCATAGTGGACTCGTCCCTGTAACCAGGGTAGTAGTCCAGATAGAATGACAGCTGTTCTCCGCCTTTGATTTTCCGTGTGCGGAGGGTCACGGTCTTGCAGATGTTACTCATACTTGTATTTTTGTTATTGTTGATAATTCAAGGTGGAGCGTTTCTCCACGGGTGCAAAGGAACTGAATGAAGCGGTGCTGACTCCGATTATTCACGATAATCCGTCATTAATCATTCAGAATGGTAGAAATCAGTATGCACCAACCACAAATCCCATAGTTTTTCGTTCTGCCATCACTCGTTCTACATCAGAACGGAGAAGTAGGTTTATCCTGCCCACCTTGGTCTTCTCTATGTGCTTTACCTTGACGATATGGCAGATGTTAGCTTTTGTCAGCCCATAAAGTTCTTGCACCTGCTCAACGGTATAATACTTCTCGTCAGAGAGAAGGTCTGTACGGCGTAGTTCTTCAAAATGACTTTGGGAATAGTAAGTGTGTCCATACTCACGCTTGCTTGGTATCTTGTGACGGTGTGCGTAAGAACGGACAGCCGTGAGATTGATGCCATAGCGGTCTGCTACCTCTTGGGGTGACAACCAATCAATGATAGCATCAAGGTCAATGGTTGTGCCAAATACTGCATCAATGTGTTTCTTGCTGTAGTAGTTGCGCCCTGCGATACGGCACATGGGAATCTGGTGACGCTTGGCAGAGGCGTAGAGCCAAGACTGCTTGACCTTGTAGGTCTGCATCACGTCCTCGCCAGAGTAATATTCGAGAACTTCATCTGTGGGCTGCACATTTTTGGTGTCTTTCCTCAAAGATGTTCTTTGTTTCTTTGGAACAGCCTTTTTCGGCTTTGAGCATGGGATGACACGATTGTAAGGATTGGCTTCAAACATCCTTTCAATGTCACTCTTGCGGATAAGAGCCATTCGGCTGCTCAACCGAGAGGCTGGCAACTTCCCCTGCTCAACGAGCTTATAGACGTATTGACGGGTACAGCCTAAAAGGATGGCTGCTTTGGAAAAGGTCAGATACTCCTGCTGCTGAAGTTCCATCACAGGTTCAACCGCTCGTAGGAAGTCCCTTTGTCTTTTTCTCTTGGTTTCCTTTGCTTGCCCGGCACATTCCTCCGAACAATACTTCTGCGTTCCGCTGTTCGGAACAAACACTTTGCCACAATGTGCGCATTTTCTGGTCTTTGGCATACTTGCGATATTTATGGGTTCAACAATCAATTTGTTGTACCTCTCCGCAAGTCATCACAAGTAAACTCTCGACATCCTTTGTCGCCTTTCGCCACGATGTTTCTTTCCTCAAAAGCGGGTCAAGAATCTGTCATCTGTCGTAACCCATCAGAAACCATTGTCAACTCCGCTCACGATGTGGCAAAAAAATAAGCCTCGTAAATTCCCTGCGGTAGAAATACGTTGCAAATATATGGGGAATTTCCGAAGCAACCAAAAATGCCTTCCGAAGTGTTAAAATCTAAAAGTAGCTGTAATACAATGGTTTAGGTTTGGTTATTTTGTGTTGTTCATGGTTATTTAGAGGTCTCTAAATACACTGCCTGAAAGCACTGGATCCTATGCTCGTTACACTTTCGGGAAGGTCAATAGATGTAAGGACATAGCAACGAAAGAAAGCATATTCTCCTATACTCTCCAATTTTTGGGGGATGGTGATGGTGGAAAGTGCATTGCAACCACAAAACGCTTCATTATGGATGCTCGTCACACTATTGCCAATAGTTACAATTGAAAGCGCTTCACAACCATAGAACATCCTATAACTTATTTCCTTTAGGCCGTTGCCTATAGAAACGGAAGTCAGACCGCGGCAATTAAAGAATGCATCGTGCCCGATGCTAGTCACGCTATCAGGAATTGTGAAAGAAGTCAAGCCTGTACAGCCATAGAAAGCAGCGTTTCCAATTGTTGTTACACAATTTGGGATTGTGATAGATGTCAGCCTACTGCGATTAAGGAAAGCAGAATTATCAATGTCCGTAACATTATAATTCTTACCTTGGTAGTAAATTGACGTAGGAATAATCACATTCCCAGAGTAAGAACCGTAAGAAGAAGATCCGTACGTTACTGATGCAGTCAAAGTAGATTTATTGATAGTGTAATATATACCATCAATTTGGGTGTTATACGCCTTAACCACAATCGGCAGCAACATTATTACAAGAAAAATTAGTTGTTTCTTCATAATGAGTGATGTTTTTGAATTAATTTTCTCAACAAAAAATGATGTATTTATAAAAAAGCACCTAACCTTTCACTTATTTCTTCACTTTGTCTTCTTCATATAAGGGGATTGGAATTAAGGATTTATGAACTATTTGCATCTTCAGTGGCATAAAAAAAGGGAGAAATCTCTAATGCATTAATTAGGTGTCATCCGCAAAGTTAATTATTCGCTGAGAATAAACAAAACAAAAAAGAATTTTTCTTGCTTTTTGCCTATTACGCCATCAGAATGGCATGGTTATTATCCGAAAAGACTCATTTTTTCATTTTTGTAAACCATTTATTTTCAGAGAGAAATTTTGATGGAAAATTTTTCCGTTTCATCAAAAGTTTGATAGCACGGCATCAAACTTTTGATGCCGTAGTATCAAATATTTGATGTCGAAGCATCAAATTGTTGATGGCGCAGCATCAAATACTTGATACTGCGCCATCAAAAAAAAGAGGGGATAGATTATAAGATAAAAAATTATTCGCGGACTGTGAGTGTGGCTGATGCGCTGGTAGGATTGCCGTAGACGGCACCGCCAGGACCGAGGGAGGTGTACTGCACGCTGGTGGTGCTGACAGTAACGGTATAGACGCCTGCTGTCAATGGTGCACGGAATCCGAATACGGGTTGTTCCTTCTTAGGCTTCAGGATAAGTATTGGGTCACTCTCTATCTCTATTCCGTTGCCACGGATTTTGTAAACATATTTGAAATAGACATTGTTTCCCGGGGTTTTATACTCTACTGTAGCAGTCACCGAGTCATTGGGAGCAACGGTGCTGCTAGGCGCGAATGTTATCTTATCGAAAACGGGGGAGCGTCCATCAGTTGACGGATCATCGCTACACGATGCTACCAGCAACATCGCTGGTAAAAGAAAAAAAAGAAAGGGTTTCATATATTTGAGTTTTTAAGTTCTTGAGTTCTTGAGTTTTTTCTGCGGGTAAACCGCAGAACTCACCACTTTCTCTGGGATGGTCTATTTTATCATCGCTCCAGTAATCATACGACCTGATTTGACGCCGAGGCGGCGGGCACTGAAGTAGTGTTCGTAGTCATCGAAGGTGCAGATGCCGGAGTTGTGGATGTTCTCGGCAGGCACACCCATCTGAGTGAGTTGAAGAGTGTTGCAAAGAGGGAGGTTGATATGCCATTTCTCCTTGCGAATACTGAGGGTGTTGTCGGTTACCGCAAACTGACCCTGCGGTCGCATAGCCAGGAGATTCATGTCGAAGCCAGCTCCTTCGAACGCCTCATAGACTTCATCGCCTACTTCGAAGTTCTCGAGAGAGATGCCAGGACCGATGACCGCCTTGCAGTCTGCAGGTTGTGTGCCATAGACACTCATCATCTTCTCCAGAGTGACTTCCACGATGCGGCGAAGCGTGCCTCTCCATCCTGCATGCACACAGGCTATTGCGTGATTCTTCTCGTCATAGATGATGACAGGGATGCAGTCGGCTGTGGATATGCACAGACAATAGCCAGGAAGGTTGGTGATGAGCGCATCAACACCTTCGAGCAGATTCTGGCGTTCGGTCTTGGGCATACTGACGAAATGGGCATTTACTTCGCGAACGAAAGTGGAATGTACCTGATGGGTATAGATAAAATTCTCAAGAGGAATGCTTATTTCGTTGGAAAGTATCTGGCGGTTGGCTACTACGGCTTCTTTCTGGTCTCCGCAAAAGGCGTTGGCATTGAACTCGCCGTAAGCCCCCTTGCTGAAACCTCCTTCACGCATGGTGGAGAAAGCCCTTATACGAGGGTCAATGTTGTATTCGAGTAGTTTCATTCTTCGTATTCAAAATCTTCAAGGTCTTCGATATCGTCAAAGTCTTCGTTATCGTTATCTTTGTCGTCATCACCCCACCCTTCGTCGTCATTGTCATCGAGGTCAAGCAGTTCGTACTTGAGACGGATGTGGTCTTTGGCATGGTGAACGATGGACTCCTGAGTGGTGATAGCAGCGATTTTGTTGCTTTCGCTGTTCATCTCCTGCCACAGTAGGTCTTTGAGTTGCTGCAAGCCCATATTGCTGACGGCGCTGATAAAGACGGTAGGTACTCCCTCAGGAAGTGTTTCGCTGAGCAGTTCCTTGAGTTCGTCGTCGATGAGGTCGCACTTGGTGATGGCAAGCACACGGCCTTTTTCCAGCAATTCCGGATTGAACGTAGTGAGTTCGTTGAGCAGGATATTGTATTCACGGGCTATGTCGTCAGCATCGGCAGGAACCATGAACAGCAACAGGGAATTACGCTCTATATGGCGCAGGAAACGAAGTCCGAGTCCCTTGCCCTCGCTTGCTCCCTCGATGATTCCAGGTATGTCCGCCATCACGAACGACTGTCCATTGCGGTAAGGCACAATGCCGAGCGACGGTTCGAGTGTAGTGAACGGATAGTTGGCTATCTTGGGCTTTGCTGAGGAAAGCGAAGAGACAAGTGTGGATTTACCTGCGTTGGGGAATCCCACAAGACCCACATCGGCAAGCAGTTTGAGTTCGAGAATCACACTCAGTTCCTGCATCGGTTCACCTGGCTGGGCATAGCGCGGAGCCTGATTGGTAGGTGTGCAGAAATTGTAGTTTCCCAAACCTCCGCGACCGCCCTTAAGCAGAACGACTTCCTGCCCGTGCTCTGTCACATCGCAGATGTAATCGCCTGTCTCGGCATTATATACAACAGTGCCGCAGGGAACTTCGATGTATGCATCGGCACCCTGTCGTCCTGTCGATTTATTCTTGCCGCCATTTCCTCCGTGCTCAGCCTTGATGTGGCGATCATAGCGAAGGTGGAGCAAAGTCCAGTAGTTGCGGTTTCCTCGCAGAATCACACTTCCGCCCTTGCCTCCATTACCTCCGTCGGGACCTCCCTTTGGAAGATATTTGGCACGATGCATGTGGGTGCTTCCACGTCCGCCCTTACCTGAACGACAATAGATTTTTACGTAGTCAATGAAATTGCTTTCTGCCATTATTTCTCCTTGTCGATTTCAGCGAAAATCTCCTCAAGCATAAGGTCTTTGGAACCTTTCCAAGTAAAGCTGTGACGGATACCTTCCTTCTCGAACCATTTTGAAAGAGGTTCGGTCTGAGAATGATAGACAGCAAAACGCTTCTTGATGGTCTCTTCGTTGTCGTCCTGACGGCCTTCGATCTGGGCGCGGCGGAGCAGACGAGCCATAAGAGTCTCTTCATCTACTTCGAGTTCGATCATCATACCCATGTCGTGGCCACGCTCAGCAAGCATCACCTTGAGAGCCTCAGCCTGAGCGATAGTACGTGGAAATCCGTCGAAGATGACTCCATTGCAGTCATCGAGTGCATCATAGGTCTTTGCAAGGATGTCAATCATAAGGCTGTCAGGAATCAGCTGTCCGTTATCGATGTATGAACGAGCAATCTTACCCAGTTCTGTACCGTTCTTGATTTCTGCTCTGAGCACATCACCAGTTGAGATGTGTCCCATGTTGTAACGCTGTACAATTTCTTCGCTGTATGTGCCCTTTCCTGAACCTGGGGCACCAAAAATAATGATATTTTTCATATTTTGAGTTTTTAAGTTCTTAAGTTCTTTCATCGGATGAACAGCAGAATACACTACCCATCGGTTGGTATCAAATCACTCCCCGCCCTTGGGAGGGGCAAGGGGGAGGGTCTTATTCTTCCACAACAGTATAGATGTCCCTGTAGTTGCGACCCATGCCGTTGTAGTCAAGACCGTAGCCTACAATGAAGGCGTTTGGAATCTCCATGGCGCAATAATCCACCTTAAGAGGCACGGTAAGACATTCGGGTTTCTGAAGGAATGTACAGATCTTCACAGTCTTGGCACCTTTAGCAAAGAACTGAGGAAGGAGATTGTACATAGTAGTACCTGTGTCGACGATGTCTTCAACAACTATCACGTCGCGAGCCTGGATGTTGGCATTAACACCAATCAGCTCACGCACCTTACCTGTAGTTGTCATTCCCTCGTAGGAAGAGAACTTGGCAAACAGTACCTCCGGCTGGAATGTAAGTTCGCGAACCAAATCAGCTGCAAACATAAAGGCGCCGTTGAGAATACACACCATAACAGGATTCTTGTCCTGATAATCTTCATTAAGACGAGCTGCAATAGCCTTTACTTTTTCTTGAATGACTTCCTGAGAATAAGACAATTCAAAGTTACGGTCAAGAATTTTAATCATAATTATAATGAATAATAGTGAATGTCGGACAGACCAATAATTGCTTGCGAAGTTACAAAAAAACACTGTAATTAAGTGCCTAACTATTACTTTTTTATTCACAAGCGCATAATTTTAGTTTTTTTAGCATATTCAATTCGTTTGTTTTTACTACTTTTGCAACATCTATGCAACAAACATAAAGTACAACAAAATGAAAATTCTCTCAGCCGGACAAATCAAGGCTCTTGACTCATATACGATACAAGAAGAATCCATTTCTTCTCTCGACCTCATGGAGAATGCCGCAATGGCTTTCTGTGAGAAGTATGCCACCAAATGGAACCAGGACCGCCCTGTCGTGGTTTTCGCAGGACATGGGAACAATGGTGGTGACGCACTTGCCATTGCCAGACTGCTGTCGGGATGGGGCTATAGTGTAGAAGCCTACCTCTTCAACACCTCAAAGGGATTGTCTGCCGACTGCGCAGCAAACTGCAACCGATTGAAAGAAGTGGAGAAAGTGGCATTCCAGGTAATCACGACACAATTCACACCACCCACACTCACCGAGGAGCACGTAGTGATTGACGGTCTCTTCGGAATAGGATTGGCACGACCTCTGACAGGTGGTTTTGCATCGGTGGTGCAATACATCAACGCATCTCCGGCGACTGTGGTTTCTATTGATGTACCTTCAGGTCTGATGACAGAGGACAACACTGGCAACAACATGGCGAATGTGATTCAGGCTGATTACACTTTCACCTTCCACACGCCGAAAATGTCGTTCTTCTTTGCGGAGAACGAACCCTACGTTGGTGAGTTTGAAGTGCTCGACATAGGTCTTGTTGATTCTGACGATGAAACCTCGCAGACTCACTACCACACCATAGAGGACTCTACGGTCAAGTCGATGCTTAAGCCTCTTTCCAAGTTCGCCCACAAAGGCACAATGGGCACAGCCCTGCTCGTTGCCGGAAGCGAGGGAATGGCAGGAGCAGCCGTGCTTTCAGGAAAAGCCTGCATCCGCAGCGGCGCGGGGAAAGTGATTGCATGCACAAACGAGAATAATCGTGAAATCCTCCAGATATCCGTTCCCGAACTTATCGTAAGAAACTCTCAGAACCTCACAAACCTCATGGAGAACGTCAACGCCATTGGCGTGGGTCCGGGACTAGGTACCGACCAAGCAGCATTCAACATAGTAAGGACTGTGCTGGAGTCTTGCAAATACCCTCTTGTGGTTGATGCAGACGCACTCAACTGCATTGCTGCGAGCGATTCAGGATTGAGGATTCTGCCCAAGGGAGCAATCATCACCCCCCACCCCAAGGAATTCGAACGCCTCATCCACACATCCGTCAATTCCTACGAAGCGCTGGCAAAGGCTATTGACTTAAGCAAGAAGCTTGACATTATCATAGTATTGAAAGGTGCATACACCCGCATCGTCACTCCGCAGGGAGACGTATATTTCAACACTACCGGCAATCCAGGCATGGCTACAGCCGGCAGCGGCGATGTACTGACAGGAATCATTCTTGCCCTGCTTGCACAGCAATACACGCCCCAACAGGCTGCCGTCATTGGCGTGTACCTGCACGGACTGGCAGGTGACAAAGCAGCGAAAGAACGAAGCCAGAAATCACTAATCGCTTCGGACATAATTGAGAATTTACGCTAAAAAATAATCAGATATGAAGAGTACTTTTTTATCATCTCTATTATTAATCTCTTGCTATAACATAAAGGCGCAAACATCTGTTTCTCAGTTCAATCCTGGTATAACATCCGATGGAGTAACATACGCTTTGCCACGTACTGCTCTCTCCTTTGAATGTAGTGCTATGCGTATCCACTACAAGCCAGGACGCTTTGCAGCCTACGCTAACCGCTACCTCAATCTTCAGAATGTGGAACAGGCAGAACGTACCGATTATCAGCTGACCAACATACAGATGAGAAGCATTGGTGTAGTAGATACGACAAAGCTCTATACTGTGAAGTACAAGAGCAAGACTACAGCACCGATGGTGAATCTTGGAGAAGGCGGAATCATCCTGTCAATCAACAAGAGTGACATGGCCACCATCAGCGCCAGTTTCAACAGTGCGACCACCACCACTTCACGCAGCAACAACAGGGTTGATCCGTCACAGTATCTGACACCGGAAATACTCTCTGCCACGTCAACTGCAAAGATGGCCGAACTTACCGCAGCGGAAATCTACGACATACGTGAAAGCCGTAATGCCATCATGAGAGGTCAGGTGGAATCGATGCCAAAAGACGGAGAATCGCTCCGTATTATGCTCACGGAACTGGAACGCCATGAGACAGCGCTAATGAGCCTTTTCATCGGAGAGGCAGACACCACCGACATCAGCTACGTTAAGGTGTACGAGCCAACGACAGAAGTGCAGCATAAGGTTCTGTTCAGATTCAGCAAGAAGCTCGGATTCACCGACGATGACGATCTCGCTGGTGAACCATACTACATCAGCATTGCAGACCGCCACACGGTAAGCATACCCACTCCCGAGCAACTTGCCAAGCGCAAAATCACAGGTATCGTCTATAACCTGCCAGGAATGGCTAACGTTGAGATATCCACAGTCAACCGTCAGTTGCTGAAGCAGGACGTTCCTCTTGCACAATTCGGCACGACCGACCAACTTCCAGCCAACCTTTTCAACAAAGAAACACGGACATCTGTAGAGTTCCATCCTGCCACAGGTGCCATCCGTCAACTGCAAAACACGAACAATGAGTAAGGAAGTAACATTCGACCGGTTTGTAAGGTCACTTGGCGTAGTATTGGTATGCGTAGCTATCTATTTCCTGCTACGACGTCTGAGCAGCGTGCTGATACCATTTCTGGTTGCATGGGTTGCAGCATACATGCTCTACCCCATTGTCTGCTTTTTCCAATACAAATGCAGGTTGAAATACAGAATTGTGGCTATCATCGCAACGATTATAACCCTGCTGGCTGTACTGGTACTTATAGGCAAGCTTGTTGTGCCGTCAGTTATAGATGAATGTCACAGGCTTGAAGCAGTAGTGGTGGACTATGTGGAAAACAGCAAACACCACGCTGACTTATCCAAGTTCGTCAACGAGTATATCCGTCCGTATCTTGGCATAGACAACATTTCAAAGTACATAAGCATGGAGGATATGACGCAGTTCCTCAAGCATCGTCTTCCTCAGCTTTTCTCTCTCGTATCAAGTTCCATCCAAGCCATACTGAGTTTCATTGCGTCATTGGTGTCAATCCTCTACATGTTCTTCATACTACTTGACTACGAGAAGCTTAACGACGGATTCATCAAGATGGTGCCACAGCGTCACCGCACCTTCGTTGCAGGTATGCTGCGAGACGTGAAACGAGGTATGAACAGCTACTTCCGCGGACAATCACTCATTGCCCTGTGTGTAGGAATACTCTTCTCCATCGGATTCGTAATCATTGATTTTCCGCTTGCCATACCTCTTGGCTTGTTCATAGGTCTGCTCAACCTGGTACCATATCTTCAGATATTAGGACTTATTCCAACCATCATACTCGCCCTGCTTCAGGCACATGACACAGGAGACAGTTTCTGGACAATAATGGGACTTGCCATAATGGTATTCCTTGTAGTTCAGGCTATACAAGACATGATTCTCACACCCAAGATAATGGGAAATGCCATGGGCATGAACGCTGCGGTAATGCTTCTTTCGCTGTCCATCTGGGGATCATTACTTGGATTCGTAGGACTGATCATAGCCCTGCCTCTCACTACCCTGCTGATTTCCTACTACAAACGATATGTATTGAAGGAAAGCGACATAATTCATAATTAAATTCCCAAAATATCATGCAAAATCTTGTTTTTCTTACTGGTGCCGGGATGTCGGCAGAGAGTGGTATAAGTACGTTCCGTGACAGCGGAGGATTGTGGGAACAATATCCGGTTCAGCAAGTAGCGAGTATTGAGGGATATTGGCAAAACCCCGAACTTGTAATCAACTTCTACAACGAACGCCGTAAGCAGTTACTTGACGTGCAGCCGAATGAGGGTCACAGGCTTGTTGCCTCTCTGGAATCCAAATTCAAGGTAAATGTGATTACTCAGAATGTGGATGATTTGCATGAACGTGCCGGTTCTACGAATGTGACTCATCTGCATGGTGAACTGATGAAAGCCACATCGACCGACAACCCCAACGACCCAACACAGGTGGTTACCATGCCGAAGGACAATCTGACGATTAAGATGGGTGATAAAGCCAAAGACGGAAGTCAGTTGCGTCCCTTCATTGTTTGGTTCGGTGAAGCCGTTCCTATGATAGAACCCGCCATTGACTTAGTTTCGAAAGCAGATATCCTGGTGGTAATTGGCACATCCCTGAATGTATATCCTGCCGCAGGTCTCATTCACTATGCATCCAACACTTGCAAGAAATATCTGATTGACCCACATCCTGCCAACATACCGGCAAGTATGAATGTCCATATTATCGCGAAGGGTGCAAGTGAAGGAATGAAAGAATTGTGTGAAATATTGAACAATTGACACTTTTATTAATATAATAATGTGTATTTGTCAGGAAAAAGAAAAATTTTCACACAAATTGTAAATTTTCCGACAGAAAATTTGGTCAATTATTATCAAAAGTATAACTTTGCCGATGATTTGAAACAAATACGACAAAAACAAATATCACAACTATGATTATTAGCGCAAACTTTTGGTGGTGGCAGACTCAGGATTCCAAACAATCGTGAGAAGATGGCCGCGTACCTATAGAGTTCGCAGAAAAGATACTAAGAAGCCTATCGTTCTTACGGTAGGCTTCTTTTTTTTTACGACTAAATCACAGAACGACTAAACGACAAAAAAATATGGAAAATTATCTTGTTGACGAAAAAGGTTTTTATGGAGAATTCGGAGGAGCATACGTTCCTGAAATCCTCTACAAGTGTGTTCACGACCTGCAGCAGGCTTATCTGCCTATCATCGAATCCGAGGAATTCAAGGCTGAGTACCACGCTCTACTGAAAGACTATGTAGGACGTCCTTCTCCACTCTACTACGCAAGCAGAATGAGCGAGCGCTACGGATGTCAGCTCTACCTGAAGCGTGAAGACCTGAACCACACAGGTGCACATAAAATCAACAACACTATCGGGCAGATTCTCCTTGCCAAGAAGATGGGAAAGACACGCATCATTGCAGAGACCGGCGCAGGACAGCACGGAGTAGCAACCGCAACGGTCTGTGCTTTGATGAATATGGAATGTGAGGTGTTCATGGGAGCAACCGACGTTGAACGCCAGCACACCAACGTTGAACGCATGAAGATGCTCGGTGCGCAGGTACATCCCGTTCGCACTGGCAACATGACACTGAGCGATGCCTGTTCGGAAGCTATCCGCGACTGGTGTTGCCACCCACAGAACACCTTCTACATTGTAGGTTCGACAATGGGTCCACATCCCTACCCCGATCTCGTAGCCCGTATGCAAAGCGTGATTTCGGAGGAAATCAAATGGCAGCTGGAAGAAAAGATTGGGCGCGACTATCCTGACTACCTCATAGCATGCATCGGTGGAGGAAGCAATGCAGCAGGAACAATCTACCACTACGTCAATGATGAAAGAGTGAAAATCGTACTTGCAGAAGCAGGAGGTCACGGATGGCAAACCAACCACACCGCCGCAACCATCCACAAAGGCACAACTGGAATACTCCACGGAGCAAAGATGCTGGTAATGCAGGATGCCGACGGACAAATTGAAGAAGCGTTCACCATCTCAGCAGGACTTGATTACCCAGGCGTAGGACCTATGCATTGTAACATGGCAAAGAAAGGACGCACTAAAGTGCTCAGCATCAACGACGACGAAGCCATCTACGGAGGCTACGAACTGACACGAATGGAGGGAATCATTCCTGCGATAGAGTCTGCACACGCAATAGCAGCACTATCTAAACTCACCTTCAAGAAGGACGACGTCGTAGTCCTCACCGTCAGCGGTCGCGGAGACAAGGATGTAGAAACTTATCTAAAGAACAAACAAATGGCTAAGGAATATGGCAACTTTTAAATACATCACTATCAGCAAGAAGATTCTGGCCGACTTCCACACACCTGTCGGAGTTTACCTGAGACTGCGCGACCTCTATCCACAAAGCGCCCTGATGGAGAGTTCCGACTACCACGACGCACAGAACTCACGTTCCTTCATCGGTATCAATCCAATAGCAAGCGTAGCTATTGGCCACGGCAAAAGCACTGTCACTTTTCCTGACGGAAGTGTTTCAAGAAACGAAATCAGCAGTGAGTACAATGCAGCCAAGGCTATCCATGAACTGATTGACAACATCTGCGTAGATGGAGACGACAAACAGCTTTGCGGACTTTTCGGATACACCAGTTTCAACGCTGTAAGATATTTCGAGAATATTGCCGTGAAGGATGACACTCAGGAGAAGAACGATGCACCAGACGTACTATACATATTATATAAGAATGTCATAGTCTTTGACCATCACAACAACACCCTGAAGATTGTGACTCTGGCAACTGACAACGACAAAAAGAATGCAGATGCAGAGATTGAGAAGATTGAAAAGGCGATGAACAAAGCCTATTTCCATTCATATAAATTCCACTCTGTCGGAGAAGTGCAGAGCACCCTCACAGATGAAGAGCATAAGGCAAATATCCGCCGAGGCATACAGCACTGTTTACGTGGAGACGTTTTCCAGATTGTTCTCAGCCGCCGTTTCATTCAGAAATACGAAGGTGACGATTTTAACCTCTACCGTGCTCTGCGCAGCATCAATCCCTCACCCTATCTCTTCTATTTCGACTTCGGTGGATTCCGCATCTTCGGTTCTTCACCAGAGACACACTGCCGCATCGAAAACGGGAAGGCATATATCGATCCGATTGCTGGAACGACTAAGCGTACTGGCGATGCAGAAGCCGACCGTCGTGGTGCTGAGTATCTGCGTAATGATCCAAAGGAAAACGCAGAACACGTGATGCTTGTAGATTTGGCACGAAACGATCTCAGTCGCAACTGCCACGATGTAAAGGTGGACTTCTACAAAGACCTTCAGTATTATAGCCACGTCATACATCTCGTATCGAGAGTATCGGGAACACTTGACGAATCAGCAGACCCAATTCAGGCATTCATCGACACCTTTCCTGCAGGCACATTGAGCGGAGCACCAAAGGTACGTGCCATGCAACTGATTTCAGAATATGAACCACACAACCGCGGAGCATACGGAGGATGTATCGGTCTCATCGGTCTTGATGGTTCTCTGAATCAGGCTATCACCATCCGCACCTTCGTCAGCCGTAACGGAGAACTATGGTTCCAGGCTGGCGGTGGGATTGTAGCCCGGAGCGACGAAGAGTACGAACTACAGGAAGTAAACAACAAACTCGGTGCCCTGCGCAAAGCCATCAAGATGGGCGAAGAACTATAAATCGGAAATGTTATGTTGAACATAGTAATCATAGACAACTACGACTCATTTACATACAATCTGAGTCACATGGTCAAACAGTTGGGTGCAAACGTCACCGTACTGCGTAACGACCAATTCAGTTTAGATGCACTTGAATCTTTCGACCGCATCATTCTCTCCCCTGGTCCTGGAATTCCCTCCGAAGCAGGTCTTCTGCTTGATGTCATTAAGGAATATGCAGGCAAAAAGCCCATACTCGGAGTTTGCCTCGGCCATCAAGCCATAGCAGAAGCCTTTGGCGGTAAGCTGGAGAATCTCTGCGACGTATTCCACGGAGTGGCAACCCCATGCGAAATACTCAGTAAAGACGATTTGTTCCGTTCCCTTCCCGACAGAATTGAAATCGGGCGCTACCACTCATGGGTGGCATCGAGGGAAAACTTCCCTGAATGTCTGGAAGTGACAGCTGTGAGTGACGAGAATCAGATTATGGCACTTCGTCATCGCTCCTTACCCGTCTTCGGCATCCAGTTTCATCCTGAATCAGTATTAACTCCTAATGGTAAAACGATTATTAAAAACTTTCTTGAGCTATGAAGATATTATTGGAAAAACTTCTCAACAACGAAGTATTGACTCGTGAAGAAATGAAGTCGGTGCTTATCGGCATCACTCAAAGCAAATTCTCCAACGAACAGATTACAGCACTTCTCACCGGACTTCAGATGCGTGGTGTGACAGTTGACGAACTGCTCGGTTTCCGCGACGGAATCCTTGAGACAGGAGTATCGGCAGTCCTTCATTCAGACCGTTACATTGATGTAGTGGGAACAGGCGGCGACCGCAAGAACACATTCAACATATCTACAACATCGTGCTTCGTCATCGCTGGAGCAGGATACAAGGTGGCAAAGCACGGTAACTATGCAGCAACATCAGTCAGCGGTGCATCCAACGTCATACAGCACCACGGCATCAAGTTCACCGACGACCTCGACCGCCTGAACCGCAGTATGGATGAAGCAGGAATTGTATATCTGCATGCACAGCTGTTTGCAAAAGCCATGAAGTTCGTCGGACCTATCCGCAAGGCTCTCCAATTCCCGACTATCTTCAACCTACTCGGTCCGCTTGTCAATCCGTCACAGCCAAAATGCCAGCTTCTCGGTGTAGCCAACCTCGATCAGATGCGGCTCTACAAACAGGTTTACCAGCGCCTCGGCATTGACTACGGAATTGTAAACTCCATTGACGGCTACGACGAGATATCACTGACCAGTGATTTCAAGGTGACCACAAACAACTACGAACGCATCTTCAGTCCTCAGTCCCTGGGATTCGACATTGCCAAGCCAGAAGAACTCGTCGGAGGAGCCACAGAGGAAGAGGCAGCAGAGATTTTCGATGCAGTGCTGGAGAACCGCGCTCTTCCTGCACAGAAGAACATCGTGCTTGCAAATGCAGCTTTCGGAATTCAGGTTCTCGAACGTGGAGAGAAAGACATAGAAGAATGTATTGCCATTGCACGTGAAAGCATTGACAGCGGCGCAGCCCTCCGCACCTTCAGGAAATTCGCAGAACTGAACAGTTAAGTAAATCACGGCGTTATAACGATATAACGAAATTACGTTATAACAAAAAAAGAAATCATCATGCAAGATATTCTACAGGAAATAGTCGCCCACAAGCATTTGGAGATAGAGCAGCTTTGCGCAAAGAAACCATCTTTGCGTGAAGCACTACTGAACAGCGATTCAGGCATTATTGCTGAGTTCAAACGCCGTTCTCCGTCTAAAGGATGGATTAAGGAAGAGGGGCTTGCCAACGAGATACCACTCAGTTACCAGCTGAACGGAGCCGCTGCCATTTCCATCCTCACCGATGAGAAGTATTTCGGAGGTTGCGACGAATTCATCCGCATAGCACGTAAATCAGGCGTAAGCATACCTGTACTATACAAGAATTTCGTTATCGATGAAGCACAGCTCTATGCAGCAGCCCTCTGCGGAGCATCTGCAGTCCTGCTTATCGCCGCTTGTCTCACCAAGGCCAAGTGCAAACAACTCATGGACAAGGCGCACTCTCTGGGTTTGGAAGTGCTGCTCGAAATGCACTCGGAGGAGGAACTGGAATACGCTGAGATGCAACCCGATGTCTGCGGAATCAACAACCGTCATCTCGGTTCCTTTGTCACCGACGTGGAGACATCGTTCCTGCTTGCTGAAAAACTCCCGAAAGATGCAGTCAAAGTTAGCGAAAGCGGAATCTCCGACCCTGCAACAGTAAAGGCGCTGCAAGAGGCAGGATTCAAAGGGTTCCTCATTGGAGAGAACTTCATGAAGACTCCCGACCCGGGACAGGCATTAGCGGAATTCATTTCAAAACTTTAAAAAACGCCCCTCTTCTTGGGAGGGGAAGGAGGTAGGCTTAAAATGATAGTCAAGGTTTGCGGCATGCGCGATGCGGAGAACATCCGCGAGGTGGAACAACTCTTCACTCTTCACTCTTCACTCTTCACTCCCTTTATGGGCTTTATCTTCTGGCAAAAATCCAGTCGATATGTCAGTGAGCGTCCAAGCCATCTGCCCTCAACATGCAAACGGGTCGGAGTGTTCGTTGATGAAGATACGGACGAAGTGCTTCGTCTTGCCGAAGAATTCCGTCTCGACTACATCCAGCTTCACGGACACGAGACTCCAGAATACTGCAGACAACTCAAAGGGAAAAGCCTCATCAAGGCATTCAACATTGCTTCAGCAGAGGACTTCGCAAAAACCATTCCCTACGAAGGTTGTGTGGATTATTTCCTTTTCGACACAAAAGGGAAGTCCGTTGGAGGCAACGGCGTTAAATTCGACTGGAGCGTTCTTGGCAGCTATACAGGCAAAACTCCATTCCTTCTCAGCGGAGGAATCGGAAGCGATGACGCACAAGAGATAAAAACACTCCTCCACCCCCTTCTTGCGGGCATAGATCTTAACTCAAAATTTGAAATTGAACCAGGACTCAAAGACATTGAGAAACTCTCATCATTCTTAAAACAATTGAAATCATGAACAAGATAAACCAACTCTTCCAGAACAATAAAGACAGAAAACTCCTGTCGCTCTATTTCTGTGCAGGCTGTCCTACACTCGAAAGCACAACCGACGTCATCCTCACCCTTCAGCACCGGGGAATTGACATGATTGAAGTGGGAATACCCTTCAGTGACCCGCTTGCCGACGGTCCTGTGATTCAAAGCGCAGCTACACAGGCACTGAAAAACGGAATGACACTCAAGACCCTTTTCTCTCAGTTGAAGAGCATTAAGGATAAGGTAAATATTCCCCTTGTACTCATGGGCTACCTCAACCCTATCCTCCACTATGGCATCGAGGAATTCTGCCAGTCATGCGTAGAGGCAGGCGTCAGCGGAGCCATCATCCCCGACCTTCCCTTCGATGACTACCTCAACATCGTTGCTCCAGTTGCAGCACGCTACGACCTACGTATCATCATGCTCATAACTCCAGAGACCGAGGACGAGCGCATACGTTTCATCGATGCCAACACCGACGGATTTATCTATATGGTCAGCTCCGCATCCATCACTGGAACACAGAAAGAGTTTGACGAGCAGAAGCAGGCATATTTCCAGCGCATCGATCAGATGCAACTTCGCAACCCACGAATGATTGGCTTCGGCATTTCCAATGCCCAGACTCTGAAGGCAGCCAACGACAACGCATCAGGAGCAATCATCGGTTCAAAATTCGTCACTCTTTTAAACGAGAGCAAGGGCAATGCAGACATCGCCCTTGACAACTTATTTAATGCATTGAGCAATTAAACTTTCGGAAGTTCTTTTTTAATGAACAAAAAACAACTATCCGGATGGCAATCCTCCCCATTACGGGGGCAACCGCGCGGATAGCCGCTCAAGCGGTTGGTGACCGAAGGGAAGGTGGACTTCGGGAGAGGGTCTATTTATCACTTCACCTTCCAAATCTTCAGGCAGATAGCACCGTCATTGCCACCGAAACTCGGCTGGCAAACAAAGATAGCATTGTTCAGCCATGCATATTTGCTGTCTTGAGGTGCTTCAAACTGAGGAGCAGTGCGGAAGTAGAACTGTCGGTTGTTATTCTCATCGACACCAGTGTATATAAGTCCCTTGTTGCGGATGTGGATATTCACGCCATCGTCGGTACGGATGCTGTAGATAGCCTCTACTTCCGTACGTCCATGAGCATTGTCCTGCAACTGATAGTCGGCACCGCCAGGAAGGATAGTTCCTTTCATCTTTGGTCCTTCGAAAGTTCCTCCAACGATTGGGATTACAAAACGGTTACCGTGTGATGTCTGTCCAACTTGATAGGCACCTTCGCACTTAACCTTTAACTCAACAACGAACTCCAACTGAGGAGTATCATCCTGCGCCTTCATTACTGCAAACAAAGGCAGCATCAAAAGAATTGCAAATAATCTTTTCATTTTGTGTTTTATTATTGTTAGGATTGTATATTGACTAAAAGATGAGTTTGTTACTGCGGAGCAACAGCAAGGCGAAGCCCAAAGTCGTAGCCGCTGCTCGAAGGCTCGCAGTAGTTACGGCATGAAACACGCGTGTTCATCGCACCGCTGAGCCAACCGCCACCACGGTCCACGCGGCAAGACATGTCTAAAGAACTATTATAGTCACTGCGCCAGTAACTGCCCGTACACTCCCACACATTACCACTCATGTCGTAGATTCCCAACTCATTTGGTTGCTTTGTCTTTACATCATGTGTCTGATCGCCGCTATTGACATCGTACCATGCAACGGAACCAACATCATTGCTACCGCTGTATTTTGTATGACGGGACTTGTTGCCGCCACGGGCTGCATACTCCCATTCCTCCTCTGTTGGCAAACGGAAGTTCTTACCAGTCAGAGAATTCAGTTTACTTATAAACGTCTGGCAATCATCCCAACTTACACTCTCTACAGGACGCTGACCGCCTTTGAACTCTGAAGGGTTACTACCCATAACAGCTTGCCACAAAGCCTGAGTTACCTCAGTCTCACCTATGTAGAATGTGCCTACACTTACGCTATGGGCAGGTTTCTCATCATCCCAAGCATCACTTCCTTGCTCACTCGTAGCACCCATAGTATATGTGCCACCCTCGACACGTATCATCGTAAACTGAACACCTTTAACGGTGAAAGACTCTTTATCATTTGTAAGCTCTTCTGGAATGATCGTTTCACCTTCAGTCTCTTCGTAGGATTCTACGCCATTATTATTGGAAGCAGATTTTGGACTTTTATTTGAAGAAGCCCAAACAACTACAATTATTACGATTGCCATAGTTAATATCGTACCAATAATTAAGCCTTTTTTGGAAGATTTATGTTTGGGTTGAGAAGAAGGACGTGATTGAACTTTTGGTTGTTCTGGTGTAAGGACCTTTGTAGCATTAGAAGGTCTTGACGAAGGTGATGTTTTTGGCTGTTCTGGTTTGGCTGTTGATTTTGGTACGTCAACAGGCTTTGGCTGAGGTTGAAATAATTGCGGTGAATTAAGCAGAGCCATGGCATCAGAAGCAGATTGCGGACGCTGACGATAGTTTATATCCATGCATTTCTGGATAAACTTACGCATCTTTGGAGAAACATTTTCCGTAAACCGGAAAGCGGCATCTCTATCTACAATTATTTCGTCTGACTTGGGTGGAATCTGGTTAGTCAGCATCCTGTAGGCTGTTGCTCCCACACTGTAAATATCACTCCAAGGTCCGATATTGCTCACATTACCTGTTGTTAGTTCCAGCGGGGCATATTCTGGTGTGCAGGCGAAAGCTGATGTCCGGCTTACACCATCGTTGTTGACTGACTGCTGTTTGCTTGCACCGAAGTCGATAATGAAAGCATTGCCATTCTTGTCAATAAGGATATTATCTGGCTTTATATCGAGATGATATAGTCCTGTAGCATGTACATCATTAAGAGCATCAAGCACCTGAGAAAGGATATATATAGTTTCATCTTCACTTAACGGAGCAGATTTTGCCTTAATACGAGCGGCTACGCTCTCACCTTCTATAAAATCCATTACATAGTATGTCGTGCCATTGGCATCAAAAAGGTCGTGTACACGAACAATATGCGAATTGCGGAGTTGACGGATGCGCTGGGCTTCCTTCTTGAACTTTGTCTGCTGTTCCTTAAAGAACAATTCCTGTCCTTGTGTGACACGGATAGAATTCATGTTCTGAGTACGCTCCGACTGTCCACGTAGGAAAAACTCCTTGATAGCTACTCGTTCTCCAAAAGCCATATTCGTGGCAATATAAGTATTGCCGAAACCTCCGGAGGCAAGATAGCTGTCAATTCTATAAGCTCCTTCATGAAGCAAAGTGCCTTGCGGCAACATCTGCCGCACATCAATATTGTTAGCCATAGAAGAATTATTTGGTGTTATTCTCTTTCTAAAGCGCAAATTTACACAAATAAACCATACACAACAAAAATATTAGAATAATCATGTTTTTTTACAACATCGCCCTTCGGGCTAAGATTATTAAGATTTATATGATTAATAAGATTTTTTAAACCAAAACCGAGAAGAACCCTTTCGTAATGTTCTTGTGCGTAGCACGATGTTGTCTGTGTTCTCATGCCTGCTGCTAAGCAAGCTTCCCGCAGCCATAATAATACATCCAACCCGCCTGTCGGCTTAAGAACATTCCGAAAGAAAAACATCGTTCGTTTCACTCACTAAAAAACAATTTGCAAACTAATCTTAGTTTTCGTTATCGTTTTCGTTATTATTAATCTGTTTTTTTAGCGAAGCGTGGTTTTTCTTTCATTGATTTCAAAAGCATGAAATGCGTTGCTGATAATGATGAAGATGAATGATGAAAGCTCGCTTGCAATCAGGCATCAGCATCATTATATGCTAATCTTGACAAAGATTGTAATCAATGAAAGGGTTTTTCTTGTTTTTGTTTATAATTATTATTCTAGTGCGCAGCACGTTGTTTTTATTATAACATCGCACTTCGTGCTAAGATTAATAAGATTTATATGATTTATAAGATTTTTTTAATCATTTTAATCCTTTTAATCNNTGTTTATAATTATTATTCTAGTGTGCAGCAATAAATTCGTTCAATTCGTGTAATTCGTGTTCGAAAATAATCTCGGTTTTTCTTGTTTTTGTATATTAAATCATTGTAATCCTTTTAATCTTTTAATCATAGTGCGCAGCACGCTGTTTATTTTCTTTTTTCTTGCTGTAAGTTTTGAAATACAATTTTTATTTGTAACTTTGCAGCCGGTTTTGCAATTACGGTCTTTGTGAATTGCTTAAATCATGCGCCTGTGGCGAAATTGGTAGACGCGCTAGACTTAGGATCTAGTGTTTTGCGACGTGCAGGTTCGAGTCCTGTCAGGCGCACAAATTAGCGACAAGCTAAATATATTCTTAACTGCGGTGAACAGCATACATGCTTTCACCGCAGTTTTTTTCATAACATGTAATTACTCTAAGTTTGCAAACTGATCTTAGTTTTCGTTATCGTTTTCGTTTTTGTGAAAATACAGATTATTTATGGTAATTATATGGGTAATTTATGGCAATAATATGTTTCAAATCTATTATATAGATTCTTTAGTTTCCCCCCTGAAAATTTTTTAGGTTTTTATCAAAAAGTTTAGATTTGGTTAAAAAAGTATAATTTTTATTGAAAAAAAATTTTGTATTTGATTAAAAAGAAGTATATTTGCAGAATAATTTGTGTGTAATTATAAAACAACAGACTCTAAATAGCTCAAAAACGGATGCGGCTTTGAAAGTTATGATACGAAAAAAACACATATTATTGTTTTTAGGGTTATTTATGTTTATTCTTACGGCTAACGCTCAGCAGAGAGTGGCTGTTAAGAATAATTTGCTTTATGACGCAACCCTCACACCGAACCTTAGCCTTGAATACTGGGCATCGCCAAGATGGTCCTGGCAGGCTACAGTAGGCTATAACCCTTGGTGGCACCATGGTGATGTGAAACAACACTCTATTTTCCGTCGCGGCGACTCTCATGCAGCATCTGACTATGTGCAGTGGAGACATCTGCTCGGAGAGATAGATGCCCGCTATTGGTGGTTCAAGCCTGAAAGTATCAAGGAAAACGAGACACTTGCAAATGGATTCTCAGCCTATCGCTATTTCCTGTCGATGGGTGTTATGGGTACACATTATAATATTGGTAATGTAAAATTCCCCTTTGGACTTTATAAGAAGCTTCGTAGCGAACGACGTCAGGGCGATGCAGTGGCATTGAGCCTTGGCATTGGTCGTGTATGGAGACTTTCCGATCATTGGTGGCTTGAAGCAGAACTGGGAGTATATGCCGGTTATGCATGGTTCGACCGCTATCAGTGCAACCATTGCGGAACGAAACTGGGTAAGGATGACAAACCATTCCTTGCTCCGAAGGCTGCGCTCAGCATCGTTTACCGATTCGGCAAGCCTGAGAAAGCACCAGAGGTTATTCCTGTCATAATTCCTGTGGATACAGTCCAGCCTGAACCTCCGTTCGTGCCTGTTCTCGCATTGGTTCCAGAATTCACCGGTGTAGCAGGACGTCTTGCGGAAACTAACGGTGTGCTTCAGCATATTTCTCAGTACCGTCCTTATGACGACACCCGCATCCTGCGCAGAGAAGCTGGTGCGCTTTATGTTCACTTCCCTCTCGACAAGACAGACTTGCGTCGTGACT
This sequence comes from Prevotellaceae bacterium UBA2852, assembly GCA_002350855.1. Next base: position 184,986 of record DEFM01000006.1, on the reverse strand, counting down.
TCCGTGACAATGCAACCTCGCTTGACCAGATCATGAACGTGACTAGACTGATTATGGCTGACACCACATCTATGGTCAAGAAGATACAGATTATAGGTCTTGCATCATTCGAAGGTCGTCTGCCTCACAACAAAGACCTGGCTGGCGGACGTGCATTGGCTCTGCAGAAGTATGTACAGAACAGGCTTGAAGTGCCTGACTCACTCTTCGAAACTATCAACGGAGGTGAGGCATGGGCAGAATTCCGTGACCAGATTGAAGAGCTGAAGGCTAACCTCGCTTCTGAAAACTCTAAGGTTGAAGGAATCACAGTTAAGGAACTCGACGAAATCCTTAATATCATCGAGACAGAGAGCAATCTCGACCGTCGTGAACAGCTTATCAAGCGCATGAGAGGCGGACGCACATACCAGTATCTGAAACGTTCACTCCTCGCAGATCAGCGTAACTCTGGATACATGCGCATCTATTGGGACTATGTGCCTGATAAGCAGGCTGAAATCATCAATAACGCCAGTGAGTTGCTCGCTCACGAGCAATACGATGAGGCACTCAGTCTCCTGCGCAGCGTAAGCTACGACAAGCGCAGTTACAACGCACTCGCAGTCGCACTCTACATGACAGACAACAAGGAAGAGGCTATCCGCTACTTCCGCCTCGCTGCAGAAAACGGCAATGCCCAAGCGAAGGAAAACCTTAGACAGTTAAAGACCCCCCCCCAGCCTGTCTACCGTCGCTAAAGCTCCCCAATCGCTTGAACGCAAACGCGCGATTGTCCGTAATAGAGGGGAGTCCCATCCGGATGGGTGGTGAGTTCTGCGGTTCTCTCGCAGAAATAACTCAAATAAAAACTCAAAAACTTAAAACTCAAAAGTGTATAATTTCCATCCGAATGAGGGTTTTGGACACAAAATCTTCACAAAATTCATCACAAAATCCTATTCAAATAAAGATTTTTATTGTACAAAATAAAGAAGACATTAAAAACAAATACAAACAAATAATTTCTCTAAGATTTTGTGAACGATTTTGTGGTAATTCTTGCTTTGCAAGCGTGCTCTTTTGAGTGCTTTCTTCAGCGGTATCGCAACGATGATTGCGTCCAAAACAAGAACTCAAAAACTTAAAAACTCAAAAACTCAAGAATACAAAAAAATTATTAATAACTAAAAATTCACAATTATGAAAAAGATTTTCAATCTTGCATACGTAGGCGCGATAGCACTCGTATGCGCAGGTTTCAGCAGTTGCGCTGATGATACCATTGGAAAGGAAGTCGAGCCGAACCCTACTTACGATGCTGAAAAAGGTGAGGTTACAGCCGATTTCGTATTTAATGTATCTGCTGGTACCCAAGGTGCTACACGTATGACTTCTGCAAATACACAGGCTAATGTGGCTAATTCTGCCAGTGAGCAGTTCAGAGGAATTGATCATGCTGTACTGTACTCTTTCAAAATCAGAAAGACCGATAATAGCGGTGTAAAGGACGGATGGCATATTGCTTATGCTCCAACTCCAACACCAGAAGTAAAGGCATTCCAACTTGGTACTGTCATGACTGCTAATAGTATTGTACCTGCAGGTGATGGCGATAAACCTTATTCTCATCGTATTATTGAACTTGCGCTTCCGACAGAGACCAACACTCTGCTGTTCTACGGAAAGGCTATCAAGACAGGTACTGATGCAGAGCAAGGCTTCACTGAGGAAATTATAAATGTAAACGGAAACATGAATGCTAATTACTTCCGTACTAAGAAGATTGTTGAAGACGGAAGTACTCAGGCTACTAAGTTAGCACAGGCAGAAAGCCTGATAGCAGCAGTGATGACGAAAATCATCAGATCAAGCTATACAATTACTGGAATTGGTGCAACTGGTCCTGACTCAAGAACAAAAGCATCCGGAACCATTAAATGGTCTGACTATGTGACTATAACCACTGACAATTCAAATAATTCTGTAATTAATGCTATCACAGCGAAGACATCAGACCCTGTTAAGGCTGATGGTGAAGCTGAATATGGCACAATGTCCATGCTGGGTGAAATCCTTGCAAATACTTATTTAACTTTCAATACAATCTACAAGACAGCAACTCAAAGTGAGCTTCGTGCCGGTTCTGGTCCTGCAATTAAGCGTATGATGAGAGACCTCTACAATGTCACTAAGACAGTGGCTGATGCAACAGCTACTTCATTGGAGGAATTGATAGCAAAACGTTTGGCTCAGGCAATTATAACTAACATCAATACATGTTTCGACCCAACATCTAACTTTGATTTCAGAGCTAACAGTGCTCTTAAATCCTTCACTGGATTTGATGTTGGAGATCAGGCTAACCTGCTTGACGATGACGCTAATTTGTCCGATTTCCCAAAGACTGATTTCAACTTGCCTTACGGTGCTACAGTCTTGACGATTTTCTATAATACTACTAAAAACGCTCCTGAATATGGTTACATGGGTGCCGTGCCAACCTATGCAATGGGTGGAGGAACAACAAGCAGCTTCGATCCATCGAACTATATATATGCTCCAGAATTGATGTATTTTGGCAACAGCCCTATTCGTGTAACTGACGAGTCTAAGATTGCTTCTGATTATCCAGACGGAACTACTAACTGGGTTAATAACGCAGACCCTGCTTGGGCAGGTTGGACAAACAATTCTCACGTGTTGTCAACCACACGTGCGGTTGCTATGCGTAACTCCATCAACTATGGAAACGCTCTGCTGAGACTGAACGTTAAGTACGGTACAGGTATTCTGAAAGATAATAACCACAAAATCCAAGAAGATCGTACTGGTGCTGACGAAAACGATAATTCCATCCAGGTAACTTCAGGACAGCATGCAGGCAAGTTCATTCTTACTGGAGTCCTGATTGGTGGTCAGCCACGCAGCGTGGGTTGGAACTTCCTTCCAAGACAATATACTGGTGAGCCTGCTGATATATTCTCATATATGGTATATGATAGTGTTATTCCTGACGGTGGTACTATTCCTGGAGCAACTTCAACAACAGTTGGTGGTAGCACAACAGGTGACGTATATACTTTGCTTTGGGATAACTGGGACGAAAGCTTGTACAATCAGAACCAGCGTACAGTATATGTAGCACTTGAGTTCGTAAATAATTCCGGTCAGGATTTCTGGGGAATGAACAACCTGATTCCAAATGGCGGAACATTCTATATCACAGGTAAGCTTGATCCTGACGCTATTACAGTTACAGGCAAGACTCCAGCAGAGATTCTCGCTGACAAATCACTCGGTATTGACTGGCCTGCCACATATGAGATGCCTCCTTACTATACTACAGCTCAGGCTACAGCCAAGGGTGATGCAACCCTCGATAGCAAGACTATTAAGGAACGCCGTGTATTTATGCAGGACTATGTGACAGATGTAACATTTGTGCTCACAGAGAACTCTCTGAAATATGCACTTGTTGCTGTGCCAGACCTTCGTTCTTCTCAGATTTCACTCGGACTCAGCGTTGACCTCCACTGGTGTCAAGGTCTGAACTTCGGTGAACAAAACCTTGAAGGCGGACAGTAATAATATTATATTGTGCATCAACCCACCACACATCGCATGACTCGCCGTAGTCAAATGAATGACTACTCGCTGTCAGGCATGTATCACATCACTCTTCATGTGAATGAAGCCTTGGGACAACCCCTGGGATGTGTGGTGGGTGATGCAACTTTTAATAAAAATAAAAAGATAGAAAAATGAAAGGCAAGTTAAATGGAAAAATAAGACGAGATAGAGGACGGACAAGAATATCTGCCCTGGGACGTCGTACGTCCATTTGTATTTCTGCTTTCATCTTGTCTGTCTTTCTGCTCTTTACCTCTTGCAACTCGATTGATGAAGATCTCTCTAACTGTGGAAACGATTATGAGTTGAACTACGAATTGATGCTTGTAACCAATCTTACCACAGAGCTGCATACCGAACTTACAGCGCAGGCTGATATAGAGCTGGCTGCCGATCTTCGTAAGGAACTGAGCAATATCTTCAGCGACTTTGCCCATGATGTGGATCTCTCTTTCTATGACAGCGAAGGAGAATGCGCGCGTCTGCAACACGACAAGCACGTGATGGATGCCAACCAGGCAAGCTATACGCTCTACCTGCCAATGCGTGAGTATAAACATCTGGCGGTTGCGAATATAGTCAATAACCATGTGGTAGATCTTTCCGGTGATGAGGTGTGCTATACTTCTCAGTTGAGAACCATCAATCCTGCTGATGCTACCCGTGCTGTTACTGCTGATACAATAGACTCACACGACACAGGACTCTTCTCCGCACGTCTGCTTATGGATGTGCTTGAAGGCGTTGACCAGACTTTCGATGTGCATCTGTTTATGGTAAACTGTGCATCGGCTCTGGTTATTGATACTACTGGAGTATCTATCAAGGACATGAAAGTATATACTACAGGTTTTGCTACTGCATTCAACCTGGAAGACAGTACTTTTGTGTTTACCGATCCTTCGCCTGTGGTTCGTACTTCTTCATTGAATAAAGCTTACGATAATAAGTTGTGCTACTACTCAGTCAATTTCCCATCGCGTGAGGAGCCAGTGACCGAGTCAAAAGGAACGCGTGTGATTATAGACTCTGCCGATCCTTTTGTCAGCGTCGATGCAGATGATGCTATTTGGAAAATCCATTGCTATGTAACCTTGACTGACGGCTCAGTCACTAAAACCGTGCTGGGTGTTAGAAAACCTCTGCGGGCAGGTCAGCTCAAGATTATCAATGTGAAGATTGACGATCAGGGTGTGGCACGCCCAACTGATTCTCATGTGGGTGTTAGTGTTACTTTGGACTGGAATCCAATCGACTATTCTGACATACCATTAGGAGACTAATATCTTTGATTAATAATAGGTTTCGCGCATGCGTACATTATTATTATATATATGTGCTTTTATGGTTATGCTATTGATGGCTGGTTGTATTGATCAGTCATTTGTTGATGATAGCGACTCCCCAGTTATAGAACAAGTGGATTCTGTAGCTGTAGGATTCGGTCTTAGTGTTAATAACCATAATGGACAGACACGTATGTCGTATGATGCTACGCAATCGAATGAGAATTTCCGCGGAATCAGTGACTTCTTCCTGATTCCTTACGCCGTTCAAGGCGAGATAGGTCCTGACGACGTACCATTGAAAAAGAATATCGAACTGGGTCGCTCTGTTAATCAGTCAAAGCTTATTAGCAATAATAACGCTTTATTCTACAAACCGGTTCTTCTTCCAAGTCAAACAGCTTCGTTCCTCATATATGGTCATGCCCCGGCGGGAACGGATCCTTTTACTTACGGCTCGCTTTCAGGTTTCGAGAATATTGAGAACCAGACAAAGACGAGTGATATCACTTTCTCACTTAACCAGATTTATCCGGGAACAGAAATTCCTACAATAGGCCAGAGCTTGGCTGACTATTTGACGAGCATTGCTACCATACAGTATGTGTCGCCGACGGGATATTATGGAGACATATTCTACCGTGTGCAACGCACACTGACTTACCGATGGAGTGATCCTGACAGCTATAGTCATAGCGTCCTGCAGAATCTCTTCTCGTTTATATCTAACGACGACAGAGTGATGAATGGCTCAGCGCCTTCGATAGACAGACTATTGACGGTTTTGTACAATTCATTATATCCCATAGCCTACTCTGATCCTACAGCAGTGAGCTACTATTCATCCTCAAACTCCGCAACACCAATTGGTACGTTCTATCCTTACAGAGAAATGGCATTGGCTATACGTGTTGCAATTGCCAATCCTTCGTATGTGATTATGAATGGTGCGGGAACAAATGTTTCGATTTCGCTAAAGTCTCCTTATGCTTTTTATCCTGTAAACTTAAGTCTTCCTGACGGAGCAGCGGGACTACAGTGGAATCAAAGTGCTCAGGAGTTTCAGGTACAGATTCAGACAAAGGCTTCAGCTAAGTTGATGAGTGCCAGCCGTTTCTGCTATCCTCCCCTGCTATGCTACTATGCAAACAGCCGGATAAAGACCTCTGATGCGGATTCAGAAGAAGAGCACTATATCCCTTCCAATACATGGAGCGATATTCTTAATGAATACTCTAATTCTTATGCAAGAGTGACTTCCAAGACCAAGGCTGTAGCCATCATAGACGCCGTGAATTATGGTGTCTCGCAGTTGCGTGTGAACCTGAAAAGTCCTCAGAAATTGTATGACAGAGGAAATGTCAACGAAATTACTGTAAATGGCTTGAACTTCCCTCTTACTGCAGTTATTGTCGGACCTCAATATGATGTAGCATATAACTTTGACCCTCTGCTTGCGTCTGACGATTACACCGTTTATGACAAACAGATCAAGGATGGAAGCAATAACCCAATTTCTTTATTGCCCTACAATACACCTACAGCCTTTGCACAGACATTGGTCCTGCCGACGCGAAAGGACGAGGTTGTATATCTTGTTCTGGAATTTGAAAATAAAAGCGGGGTGGATTTCAACGGGGCAAACGGCTTGATACTTGACGGCTCAAAGTTCTATATGACAACTAAGCTTGATCCTGTTACTGCTTCAAATTATGATCCTGATGACAAAACAAAGAACAGAGTATTTGTACAAGATGGATATACAGAAGTGACTTGTGTGGTGAAAGACCTGAAAGGTGCTTGGAATGTAGTCCCCGACACCCGTGATCCACAACTCGAAATCGGTGTGTCGATGGAAACAAAATGGACTCATAGCACTACAACTAATGTGAGGTTGGATTAGAAGGACCCCCTCCTGACCTCCCCCAAGGGGGAGAAAAGCCTCACCCCCAGCCCCCTGTCCAAAGGGCGAGGGAGTAGATAGAAAAAACTGAGAATACAACTATAGATGCTATAGAAACTATAAATGACATAGATAAGATGAAGATAGCCACACATAATATGCAGGTAACTACTCCACTCCTTTTACGAGAGGGGCTGGGGGTGGGTCTTCTTCTGCTCTTATTCCTGCTTCTGCTCTTTTCATGTTCGAAAGATCATGAGACTACGCCGCCTGATAAGCAGGGTGGGGTACTGAATATCTATGTCTATCCGTCTGATGACCCTATGGTGACACGTGCGGATGATGGAAGACTTAATCCATATACCCTGGAGAGGGATGTGAAATCGCTGAAAATCTGGGTTTTCAAACATGATAACAGTGCTGATACAGATCTTCCGCTGCACTATCTTTCCCCGGATGAACCACAGCTTCTGGGCACTCGCCCGAAACTGTTCCAAATAGCACTGACCGAGGCTCAGGTGGAGGCGCTGACAGGTGATGCAAAGCAGGTGGATGTCTATGTACTGGCAAATGCGGAAAGCGTTGGGCTTAGCGCCCTCAACGAAACATCCACACGTGCTCAGGTGCGTGATGCCTTGATTGCTTCTGACTACTTCGGAACAACGACCTTGACAACGGATATATCCGCTAACGGACTACCTATGTCGGGATGTGCAGATAATATCTCGGTGGTTGGAACATACCCTGTTCTTAGTCTGCCAGTGGTGCATCTTACCCGATGCGTGTCGAAACTGCGCTTCGTGATGGCACAGAACAAGGACGTGGAATCGTCAATCAGCATTAACAGCATACAACTGAACGGGAATCTGTTCCCGGAATCTGAATATGTATTCAATACAACTAATAACCCTTATAGACTGAGCGGCTCGTATATATCAGGAGCTACTTCCTTCACTTCTGTAGAGGTGGCGAAGACTTCGGAAATCGCCAACCTTATCTACGACTCACAAAACATTCAGGACTATGAGGATTTGGTCGATAAATTTATCGCCGATGGTGAGGCGTCACAGCTCGGACCGTACTACTTCCGTGAAAGTGACCGCAGCCTGACAGGTACGATAGAATATACAATTACTGACGAGAACAATGTTCAATTAAGTCCTAAAACCAAGAACTTCAGCATGAGCGACGTCCCGGGTAATTATAATTTCAGCCGTAACCACACCTGGATGGTATATGTCTATTACTTAGGAGGTGAAGAGTTGCAACTGATATTAGCCTACATCCGCGCCTGGAATGAAGTAGACTTGGAACACGGACTGTATAATTGGTAGGAGACCCACCCCCTTGCCCCTCCCAGGGGAGGGGAGTAGTTACAAAGAACTTAAAAACTCACTCGCCTAAAGGCGATATAAATATAAAAGCTTAAATAATAATTTATATCTCGAATTTATCGAATTAAGGAATTTTTCTTTTCGCTTAGCGAAAATTGTTCCGGAAAATTCAAATAGAAATAATTGACTCTGTCGAGCAAAAAATTCTCTAATTCTCTAATTCTTGACAAAAATATAAATCCTTTTAATCCTTCAAATCCAGCGCTTCAGCGCGATGACTAAAAAATAAACTGATGAAGCATCTGAACACATATTTCTATCTTGGCATTGGGATAATTCTCTCAATGCTGATGGTGTCGTGTACAGATGATAGTGAGGAAAAAGGCTATACTTTGGAACTGGTGTCGTATGCCAATCAACTGGAGGATGTGACTCCTGTTGCCTCTCGTCGTGCACCTTCGGCTCCATCTGGATATGAACCTTACGTCACCCAGCACCCGGAGGCGGTTGAAGAAAGTCATGCCATTGGCTTGTTTCTGACAATTCCTCCAACAGAATATACCTATCGCCGTTTCGTTTATGAAACCGACCACTGGAAAAGCTATGCCGTAGTTCAGCAAAGCAAGACTTACTATTTCTACGGCTTCCTGCCAATGAGCGCAGTGGAGAATCCGAGCATCACCCCATACGGTGGCAATTTCAGCCAGGGAGCGACTATTACTCTGCCAAACCTGAAGAGTCTTGGCGATAAGGATGTTTGTGTGATTACAGGTGTGAAAGGCTCCGAAGACCCTACGGATGATGTGACGGTCACTGCAGGTTCTTACCTGTATCAGGCCAAAGGTCGTGACCAGAACAATGTGAGTCTGCTGTTCGACCATATCTTCTCTGCCGTGCAGTTCAGCATACGTGTAGATGCCGGTTATGGTGCTCTGCGTACTATCCGCCTTAAGTCGGTAGTGCTAAAAACAGAAACCGCAGCAACGGTCGATGCAAGCATAGAGTTCCGCCCTTATGTGACTCCAACAGTGACTTTCACCCAGAAGGGAACAGAGAAGGGACAGGTAGTGCTGCTTGACACAGAGCGAGAGCTGACTACATCGTATGAGAATCTAGGCGAACTGATTTATATTGCAAAATCGGCTCGTTCAGACCTGAAACTGGTAAGTGTTTACGATATTTATGACCGATATGGAAACCTTCTCCGTGAAGACTGTGTGAGTGAGAACAAACTCGATGTGCTGTCGACAGTGGATCGCGGACAAAAGAGAAACGTGAAACTAACAGTGGATCCCACATATATTCTTCAGTTATCGGAAGACGATGTGGACAATCCTCCTTTTGTTGTGAACTAAAAGATTATTAGGAAAATTGAAGAATAGATATTTCATATTATGTTTGATGTTGCTCCTAAGCACAATTGTGGCTGAGGCGCAGATTGTCATTGGCGGCAAGGTGTACGGTGGTGCACGCCAGGCCGATGTCGGTGGTTCGACGTTTGTCAATATCGGTGCAGACTATTGTGACGTCCTCATCAATGCAGTATATGGAGGTAATGATATTTCCGGAGAAATCGGAACTTCACAGACTGTTCCCGAAAAACTTCTTGAGGCTGACGATAACCACGTTGATAATACTTATAATGCCTTTATCCGTACCAATCCAGAAGGTACGGGAAAGAAGATGTTTATCGGTAGCCTCTTTGGTGGTGGTAACGGAGACTATACCTATACCAGTGACGGAGAAGGCACATATACCGTAACTACCGGAACAGGTGAGAATATCAAGACGTTAGCCACAAAAGCCAACCAACCGATTCTGGAAAAGTCTTATCTGGAGATTGCCGGTGGAACATTTGCCTATGTCTATGGAGGTGGTAATAATGTGACGGTAAGTAATACAGCTAAGATATGTATTGACAACAACAGTACTGTCACTACCAGCATCATGGGTGGTGTGGATGGCACAACCAACCTGTTAGCTGATCCCGCGACTCTGGAACGTATGGAAATTTCTATACTTGGTGCAGGTGGCGAGGATGCCCTTTCACGTGACAAATACCAGTTCTCACGCGTCTTTGGTGGCAATAACAAAGCCGATATGGAAATCCGTCCTTCATGGAATCTGAAGAAAGGTAAGATTGACAACCTGTATTCAGGTGGCAATATGGGTGCGATGACTCACCCTAACGGCATTTGGCTCAACATCACCAGTGACGATATTGAGATTAATAATGTCTATGGCGGTTGCCGTATGGCGGATGTAAATCCTGCTAAAAATGAAATTCATGCGGAAATAATTGACGGTGTCTCCATTCCTGAAGGCTACTCGGCACGTACTTCTATCTGGGGTGGTAATATCAATAATGTATATGGCGGTAATGATATTTCAGGAACCGTTTATGGTGGAAATGCCGTAGGTATTCACAGCACCATCAACGGTGACGTCTATGGTGGAGGTAATGGTTCTTATCCATATACCGACAATCCTGAGTTGGCAACATCATTAACTTATCGTGACTATTACTATAATCCAGACGTGGTATTGGCAAATGAGAGTGAAATACCTACCGACCCAGGTTTGAAGTCTCTTGCCGCGCTGAATCTGTTCCGCCCTAATGCAGAGGCAGTATCTATCCACTTGACTGGAGCAGCGAACCGCAAGGTTATTGTCCGTGGTTCAATCTATTGTGGTGGTAATAGTGCCACTCTCCGTTCTTCGCGCAGTAGTGCAAAAGCAGAGTTGAAGATTGGTTCTTATGTTCTTGCCGACAAGGTGTTCCTTGGCAGTAACGGTGAGAATATGGTAGCTGAAGACATGCTCAAGCAATTGGCTAATTATGTCGATGACGATGGAGTTGTGACTACAGTTTCCACAGACCACGATTTTAGCAAGATAGATTTGACCAACGCTGCCCAGATGGAGATGTACATGAAGGGCTGTGAGTTGGGTGTAAGACCATTTATCGGATTTGATGACGACTATGTGCAATACAGCACGTATTTCGGTTCTTTCTACTGTGGTGGTAATGTAGGTAGTGTTCGTGTCGCTGCAACTGCAAATTCCATTGATTTCACACACCCGGTTGTTATTTTCGATAAATTTGTAGGAGGCTGTAATAATGCATACGTGAAGAAGACACAGTACAATGCGGCGTTTGAAGGAGGAATCCTTAAGGATGCCAGCAATTTCAGCCTCTCTTTCAATCTCTCCGGTCTGAAACTGCAACCTATGCGCTGGCCAATAGAGGGAATTGACGACAATGCCATGCTGCCTAACGGACATCTGGTGTGGAATACAGTGAAAAAGACACATGACCCAAGTGGAAACTACATACAGGTAGCCTGGAACGACAGTACTTGGGACGGTGATGCTCTACATTCTACCATGAACCGTCGTCTTGACGGAGGAAATATCTATGGTGGCTGTTATGAGAGTGGACACGTGGAGGGTGACATAACTATCAACATCAACAGTTCTATTGTTGACTTGGAAGGAGAACATGCAGTATTTGATCAGGTGAATATCACCAATGATGACCCTGAGAAAATAATGTATAACAATGATGAGAACTATGAGATAGTAACTGCCCGAAGCGGTGTCATCCTCGACGAACAGGGAATGGACCCGCTTGGTTCCGCACTTAACCTCTTTGGCGGTGGATATGGTAAGGATTCGGAAATCTGGGGAAGCGTGACGATTAACCTGAAGAAAGGTTATGTGTTCCAGATCTTCGGAGGCGGTGAACTGGGTGCCGTAGGTAAGGGAACCCGCAATCCGCTTACAGGCGAACTGGAATACGACCTCGCTAACGGTTATGACCCGAAATACAGTACCTACATCAACCTTCATGGCGGCTCTGTGGGTAAGTCCAAGAAGGTCAGTGATGAAAACATGGCTGAGTGTGAGTTTATCTATGGTGGAGGCTTTGAAGGACTTATCTTAGGTGATACCCACATCAATCTGGGAAACGGTCGAGTGTTCAATACTTTCGCAGGTTCTTGTAATGCCGACATCCTCGGACATACGGAGACTTATATTGGTCAATGGCAGAACGGAGAAACCACTGTGACTGGATTCCCCTGGATTCGTGACCATGTCTATGGCGGTAACGACCTCGGTGGACGTATCCTCGGTTCCAAGGACTTTATCTCCCGTGTGAGAAGCGAGGTATTGGGTAAGGTGTACAACACAGACCTTGCCACAGCTACCACATATATTGAATATACTCAGGGACGTGTGGAAAATATCTTCGGAGGCTGCTATGGAGACTATGACTACACTGACTCTGATTATGAGAATCGTGTGGAACACACCCTTTATTCGGAAAATGCATTCGTGAACATCCGTCCTATTGCCTACCATGATAATTCAATTAAAAAAGTGTTTGGAGCAGGACAGGGTAGTGTGGGCAGCTTTGCCGGTAATGAAATGCAGGATTACAGTTATGTGCTTATAGATATTCCTGACGATATAGAGAATTTCAAAGCCACAGAGGTATTTGGAGCAGGTAGCTGTAACGGTCTTGGTATGCGTTATACCCAGTCCCAGACATACAATCCTGGCTTCGACCTCGACAAGGCTTCTGCTGTTATTGACCTTGCACGCGGACAAATCAGCGCTGTTTACGGTGCATCCTATGAGTCAGGTGTAACACGACGTACAGTAGTGAACGTGCCTGTCGGATCTACCATTTCTCTCAATAACATCTTCGGTGGAGCCTATGGAACAAGCAACGAAGTACCTTGCGACGTTTATGAAGCAATAGTAAACTACAGTAGTCCTGACGCTCTTGTAAGTAATATATTCGGTGGAAACAACTCCTTCCGCCGCACACTCTATGCGACAGTTAACATCAACTGTACTGTTATGTCGGATCGGGAGAACAACTATCAGGGAACAGTTTATGGCGCAGGTCTTGGTGAACATACTTGGGCGCAGTACACAGATGTTAATCTGAATCCAGGAGCTTTGGTTGACCAGGCTTACGGTGGTGGTAAACTTGGAAAGGTTATCAGCAAACCGTCTATTTACGCCTGGAAAGCATATATGGAAGCCCTGGCTGCAGCTCATGCGGCAGATCCTACTCAACCAGAACCGGAATTGTCAGAACTTCCTCTTGACTTAGGTAATGGATATGTGGACAATGGTCTGAATGACGCTCTTGCAAAGGGTAATCGTCTGCACAGTGTAGTTCCTTCGCGTCCTGAGAAATACAATACCAATGTACGTATATTTGAAGGAGCTAAAGTAGGTCGTTACTGTTATGGTGGCGGACTTGGTGACGTTAGCGTTAAAGGTAGTGGTGACGTATATGGAACCACATACGCAGAGTTGTTGGGCGGTGATATTGGCCGTGACTTGTATGCTGCTGGTACTACCGGAGCTGTTTACGACATCAACGGAAATCTGACTGATGACTTCGGAAATCATTTCATCGCTTCAGCGAATGTGTATGTTGAAGGCGGTAAAGCTCGTAACGTATATGGTGGAGGATGGAAAGGAAGTGTGGGTAAACACGAAGGAAGCATCAGCGATACAACAGTGGGTGACATCGCAGGTGAGACACACGTGTATATCGGAAAAACCGATGGCGACAGTTTTGTGAACGGTATTCCTACCATCGAGCGTAACGCCTATGGCGGTGGTGAAGGTGGTGCTGTATTCGGCACTTCAAACATCACACTTCTCAATGGTTATATCGGCTATCGTTATTTCCCTAACTATACCGATGATCCGGAAACGGAAATCGATGAACGCTATGAAGAGAAAATTCACGACGAAACTTGGTCGGGTGATGGTACTAACCGCTTGAAAGACTCCGGTTGTATCTTCGGAGGAGGTTATATCGACAACAGTAGTGTGGATGTGACAAACGTGAAGATGATGGGCGGATATGTACGTAACAGTCTCTTCGGTGGAGGTGAGATTGCCGCCGTCGGTCGTGGTATCATCATTCTTAGCGGACAGGACAATTCTGTACGTAATCTGAAGGGAATTTACAAGGCTGGTAAGACCAATGTGGAATTGTTTGACGGTCATGTATTCCGTAATGTCTTCGGTGGCGGTCGTGGTTACAATAACTTAGGTGAAGGAGGTACGCTCTATTCCGATGGATTCGTGTTCGGACAGACCGTTGTTAAGATTCATGGTGGTGAGGTAGGAACAGCTGAGAGCGTTGACGAGGTCATGGGTGGTTACGGCAACGTCTTCGGTGGCGGTGATATCGGTTACGTTTACAGTGCATACGAGAAGAACGGTGCATTATGTGTGGGACAGAAGTTCCCGAATAGTGCACGCTATGATGATGCTATGGAAGGATACTACTACCGGAAAGAAGGCGGTTCTTATAATAGCAACGGCCAGTATGGTGGTAGCTGGTACACGGACGGAGGAGAATATCTTCTTACTGAGGACTGTAAGGTGGTGGTAGAACCATACTGCAAAGTTCTTTCTGCTGTGACAATCAATGGACATGCATATTCTGTCGGTGATTATGTACAAACATCAGACCTGAATACTCTGGGTAATAAGAACCTAGACAGCCGTTGGGCATCTCTTGACTCCAGGGGTATTACCATCTATAACGCCGTGTTCGCAGGAGGAAATACATCTTCCGGTTCTTCTACAGTCTATGCCAACACAACTACAGTATTCGGAAATGCATCGGCATCAATCCATGACGTATATCATCGCGACCTTATTACATTGGGTACTGGACATACAGGTGGTCTTTACGGTGACGGTAACTTGACATTCGTTGACGGTTATCGTGAGTTGAACATTACCAACTACGGTACGGACTACTATACCATTGACCCTGAAATTACGATTGATATATATCGTACTCTTCCTCAACGTGAGAGAGCTTACTACGAGCTTAAATACAAGTGTGTCAAGGAGTGTGTGGATACCGATGGTACACAATATCACACTGACGCAAATGGTGCCAAGGCATCTACATTGACAGCCGACGACCTTATTGCTTTGTTTGAAGGTGTTACAGACAACGGAGTGCCTATTATTATAACCAATGATAAGGGAGAGAAAGTACCTAATCCTATCTATTGGGAAGAGAACGGTGTCTGCTCAATCTATGCAGGACGTCTGATGAACACTATTCAGCGTTCAGACTTCTGTGGGGTCTTCGGTAGCCGAATGGTGATGAAGGGTGCCCAGGACCGTGTGCCTGAGGTTGTGGACTATACGAACTATACCATTAACCGTGTACGCGAGGTTTCGCTCAACCAGCAACGTTCTGTTATTCCTGCGGATATTGAACACAAACCAGGAGCAGATCCCAATTCAGAGGAACCAGAGGACTATCTGGATGTTAGCAAGGCAATCCATGGTAACTATTTCGGTATCTATAATGTCGTCAACTATCTTGGTGCGCTGACCAGTGATGTTCACTTCAGACCAAACGAGGACACTCGTATTACCGATAACAGTGATACTGAAACCTATGGCCCAGAAAAAGACGAACACGGTAATCTCGTGGGTGATGACCTGACATACTACAACTGGAAGAAGAAGCACGTTAAGGAACGTAAGCGCAATAACGGTACAAGTTTCAACAAGGTGGCTCTTGCTTCCGGTGTGTATCTGGAACTGACTTCAGAGAAGAGTACCGGAACAGAGCTTAACGAGAAGGACTGGGGTTATGTGACCGGCGTCATTGAGCTGGACCTTATCAATGTGCAGACAGGTATTGGTGGTGGATTCGTATATGCGAAGAATGAGCATGGACGGCAAACTTATACACCGAAAAACCACAATACTCTGACTGAATTGAATGCAGATGCCATCACACGTAAGAACTATACCTATTCAACAACCGATCTTTATGAGTGGCAGACCTCTGGTAACTTCGTTCATGGAACACAGACCATTATCGACGACTGCTACAATATCAGTGGACGATATTCAGGTGATGGTGCTGTTCCTGCACACTATTGGTTCATCAAGGGTTCGGTATATGTCTATGACCGTTATATCTCAGCATATACAGGTTCACCAAACGCTTATAGCGAACGTATTAACATTCCGTTGACAATCACAGCATCTTCAAATGCACACATGAAGTTGCTCAACGTGATGCCAAACCGTTATGCTTATTTCTCACAACCTGATGTGCCTATCGAAGATGGAAAGAAGATTGTGATTAATGACGTGTCATACTACAAGAACGATCCTATCAGCTATTGGGATTGGTATCTCTTAAGCAAGGCTGAGCGTGCATTGTTCGTAGAAGATACCTATGTTACGATTGCTGCCTGCAAGGTGGGCGATACTGATTATCCAGAGGGTTCAGTGTTGTTGCCAGAAGATTATGAGACTCTTAAGGCATCTGCACCTAAGAAACGTCTGAACGGTACAGAGTCGCCTCTCGAACCTTCTGCCTACCATACTGAGCTGCAGAAGGATGTTGCATTCGATTATATTTTCCGCTCATCCAACAATGTAGGTCACGACACAGGTTATATGCTTACATACAGCATGAGTAACCCGAGACCATGGGATACATGGTACACCAAGGTGGAAAGCGCTAATCATGAACGATTGAGTCCAGAAGATTATAATAATGAAACAGGCTACGAAAGCGGACCTACATATCATTTGAAGGGAACCGAAGGCGGTATCCTTGGACAGCGTGGATATAATATCGACAATGTCATTTCCAAGGAAACCTACGACACTTATCAGTCTATGATTACAAGTCATAGCTCTGACGTTCCTGACGGTCAGGCAGAGTTCGAGCCTGCATATATTGTAACCGAACAGGTGGAATACAATGATGGCGGTGACGTTCACCACCTCAATGTAGGTACTGCAATTCCTGCTTCATTGGTTCCTACACTTCCTGCAGGTAGTGCTTCACCGGCATATATCTGTCTCGGAACCATCCAGCTCGAAGCTACAGAGTATATCTACGTCAATACAAAGATGACTGCCGAGCAAAAGGCTGAATACATTAGTATGTATCAAACCGAAAGCCCATTGCTGGCAGACGAGATTGACAACAGTATAGTTCCGGCTTATATCTGTACAACAGCAGGTTTGTATGGAGGAAACTACTATGAGGTAGGTAAGAACTATCGTGGTCTGGAGGTATGGTCATCTATGTCTAAGACCGACAGAGAGAGATTTGATTTCAACTACGACGCATTCGACCTGTTGATAGATCCGCTATATAGTAGGGATGAAGCAGGAAACGTTGTTTATGCTGAAGGACGTAAGTATCAGTATGACGGCGCCGACTTCACTACTGCAGCACAAGTCGAGGCAAACGGAGTAGGTTATTCACTTTCTCAGTATGTTGACTATTCAGCGACATATCAGGGAACAGAGACTCTGAACTATGGTGGTCAGACTATTACCAACGGCACAGAGGTTAGCCGCACTGTATTCGAGTCAATCCCTAACGAGAAGCGTTTCTATTCACCTATCAGCGTGCAAGCTGCAGGAAATGTGTATGTAGTCCATACAGCATTCGAAATTGGTAACTCTCCTTATGCACCCGGAACTACTATTACAGCGAATGCTTATAATAGTCTGGGTACATCGGAACAGAGTAATATCAGCGTCCTCACCTTTACTTCAGAACAGGTTGGCAAGACATATTATTATTGTCGCGAAAGCTATGTTGTGGGTGAGCATGGTGAAGGTGTGGCTGTGACGAAGGCAGCTGTTGAAGGTAGCACAGGTTCTGCATCATATACCAACGGACAGACTGTACCACTTGGATTCGTGATTGAAGCATCCAATTACTCCAACCTTACCAACAAACAAATGAACTTCCTTATCCACGGTATTTCACCGAATGGAACAGGTACACTGTATGTGGCTCGCAATTCCGATATATTCGACCTCTCAAAGGAGAAGATCATAACTGTAATTTATGAATACAATTATGAGGAGAGTGACGCAACCGCAATGCACATTACTCCTATCAGCGAACGCCACGTGGTGAACTTCCACCTGCAGTTCAAGAGCGGTGTGCCTACAGTTGAGAATATCAAGTCTCCACGAATGGTTATTCCTGGTGACTATGTCGGTCTCCGTGAACCAAACGTTATCCCTGGTGCATACGAAGTAACCGGTGGTGGATGGAAGATATTCGAGAAGATCAGCGATGCAGAGAACCATACCAACGGTATTGACTATATACCAAGAGTTGATAAGCTTTATTGGTACAACGACGGCTACTATGTGGCTTACTACGCAAAGACATACCTCGGTGAAACTTATTCTAACCACGTGCCATTGAGAGTTGCCAACTATCATGACCTTGATGCCGTGATGAAGGATAAGGCACACCACATGTATGTGGATAATCCAAGTGTGAAGCGCGAGAGCAAGATTTATATTGACAACCGTACTTGTGAGTCCGATCCTACTAAGAGTGAACTTGACTTGCTTAAGGATTTCTTCGACCTGAGTGTACTCTCTACCACTCCGGAAGCAGGAACTGCACTTGAAGGTCATGCTAATCTTGATACTCATGTTCATTCCGCACGTAATCTCGAATTCATCCTCCGCAGTGATGTCAGTCCGAAAGCATACAGCGTGGATGGCGGCTCAGTTACTGGTTGGACACCTATCGGCTATGACAACTCTTTGGAAGATACCGGCAAGTGCTTCGAAGGAACGCTGCATGGTGACGGACATACCATTACCGGTCTTGACCACTCACTCTTCGGACACCTTTGCGGTGAGGTATATAACCTTGGTGTTACCGGTTCATACACTTCTGCCGGAATAGCTGATGAAGGAAGCGGTTATCTCGAGAACTGCTGGATTAACACTTCGGACAACACTGAGAAGAACAAGAAAGCTCTCTTTGAGAATCCTATCAATACGGCAAACCGTACAGTTCATCTGGTGAACTGCTATTATCCTCAGGAGAATCAGTATCTGTCGGGCAGCGGATCAATAGAGAAACCTCTCCACGCATTCCGAAACGGAGAAGTTACTTATGACCTGAACGGATTCTATCTGTTTAAGCGTTATTGCGACAACAACTCTTCTGTTAACACCAATCCGTATCAATACTATACCGTTGGTGCGAACAAGACGCTTACGCTCCATACTGGTTACTATGCGAATGCTACAGGCCCATATCTCTTCTACGACAATGCCGACAACTATTTGGGCAGCTATGTAGAGAGCCGCTTTGCAGATGGTGACTACCAGTATGCAGGGGGTGAAGTACCAAGTGATCTCGATGAGAGATATGATGAAGAGCATGAAGCTTATCATCCTATCTGGCCAGACGACTATTTCTTCTTCGGTCAGGCATTGAATTACAATCATGTCAACGGACGTACTCATCAGGATAATCCTACTGTAATCAACCGTAGTGGAAACTATCTCGTGACAACCGACGCAGGAAACCGTGTATTCCGTGCTCCGGCTTACTACCGTTCCGGAAATGCAGGTGTGGCATACTTCAATCCTTATGCTGTATTTGCCCAGACGATGTACGGCGACGAATCAATGATTGCATACAAGGATATGACTGCCATTGACTTCACAGGAGGAAATGGAGACTTGGCAGCAGGCTATAAGATGGGTAATGTGGCTGCATCAGGCAAATTGCCGGCACGCTTCTATCCACCATTGCTTGATGACGGCGGACTCTCAGCCTTCGTTAATGTTGATCTGACGAAGAACCTGCTTGTCTATACTGGTGTTCCAGGCGGCACAGGAACAGGACAGACTCCAAACGCTTCGCAGAAGACTGCCAATGTGGTTAGCGCATATCTCGCCGATGGCACATATACTGAGACGAATACCACTTATCGAACAGTTGACTTTATGGACCCATCCCACATCCGTGGTCACTGGGTACAGCAGTCGGGTGGTGTATATACAGCAGTTAGAGACCACTTCCTCGTAGACCTTCAGGACTTCAATGCTCCTATCGCATATAATTTCGGCAGTGGCAACCGCATGTGGTATCAGCGTTATCCTGATCACTTCGTCAATATGAACTCTGGTTGGGAAAGTGTCAGCCTGCCGTTCGAAGTTGAATTGGTAACTACGGATAAGAAGGGTGAACTGACTCACTTCTATAAGAACAGCACGAAGGGACACGAGTACTGGCTCCGTGAATTCAAGGGTAATGTTCAGCAGAAGATGGAAAACAACCAACCTGTTGATGGAGTCTTTACTGCCGACTTCGACCCTCTGGCTCCAAGTAACCATACGAAGAATTACACTAATACATTCCTCTACGATTACTATTATAGCCAGTATGAATTCCTTGACAGAAATACAGACGAATTCAAGAAGATCTATTATAGTACGGATTATCTTGCTGCCCGTTATCCGGTAGACAACTATCCTTACTACGATGCAGGCAAACCGTATATCGTGGGCTTCCCAGGAAAGACCTTCTTCGAGTTTGACCTGAGCGGAACGTGGACTCCTGACAATCTTGTCAACTTCCCAATCACCATTGCCAGCCCAGGTAAGCAGTATATTACCTTCGCTTCAGTGGAAGGAACTTCTATCGGTGTCAGCGACAACGAGATGGAAGGCGTTTCTTCTGGCGGATATACATTCGTTCCTACATATCTGAACAATCCGGAGGCAGCGAGTGTGAGTGTCTTTGCCCTCGACAACGATGGTGGCAGTTTCGAGAATACAACTGCCGGTGCAGCTTCGTTAACTGCTTTCAGACCATACATTAAGGCTCCGTCTTCAACTAAGGCACGTAAGATTATCCTTAATAAGTCAAGCGGTGAGATAGATCTCGAACCTACAGGCGAGGACATCGATGACGGTTCACTCATTGTTTACTCTGAGAATGACAAGATAGTGGTTAAGTCTACGCTTCGCAGGACAATGCCTATACGCATTTACACTGCCGACGGAGCACGCGTTGCCACATTCAAGATACATACCGACGAAACATTCGAAGTTCCTGTATCTGCAAAGGGAGTTTATCTCGTTAACAACAAGAAATTGATTATTCATTAAATATAAAAATGAAACAACTTCACTATACTTCCAAGACTCTGTTTATTCTGTCCCTGATGCTGACATTTGGACTCACTCAAGTGTGGGGCCAAACCAACATCACTTCGTTGAGCCAGATTACTGATGCTGACGGTCATTATATCATTACTCAGGATATAAGTGGTGGCACTCCAGGTGTTACTACTTTCAATGGTACACTTGAGGCAAATTTCGATCCTGATACTCATATGCCATATAAGATTACAGGTCTTGGTGCTCCTCTCTTTACCACACTAACCGGTACGGTAAAGAATCTTGTGCTGGAGGATGTGAATATATCCAGTGGTGATAATGTGGGTGCGATAGCTGGTACAGCCAATGGCTCAGCAAGAGTCTATAATGTCGGAATCCTTAGCGGTTCTGTAGGTGGTACAGGTTATACAGGTGGACTCATCGGACTCCTCGATGGTACAGCTCGTGTCATTAACTGCTACAGCTATGCTAATATTACAGCTGGCAGTGAAAAAGCAGGTATTGTAGGACATAACAGAGTGACTTCAACACAATCTCCTTTGACCACTATGGTGATGAACTGTATGTTCTATGGTGATATTTCTTCAGGCGGAACAATATCACCAATTTATGGTGGTGTGGAGATCAATAATGTTGCAGGTGGCATGAACAATTATAACTACTATCGTTATGAGTCACCTTATAGTAAAAATAAACTAATTACGAAATACAATAGGGCGTTGGCAATGGAAGAGAAGTTCATCAATCGATTTGAACGCTATCGTCTGTTGCTCAACAGTAATAACAAACTGGCCGCCAAATATGCTTCTACTGCAACTACTACTGTCAATCCAAATGATATGGCAAAATGGGTACTTGAAACGGCTGACAGAACCATCAATGAACCTAATCCATATCCTATTTTAAAAGCTCAAGGCTACTATCCATCTATTATCAACCCCGATATAAAAAATGCTCCTGACAGTGCTACCGTTGGAAGAAACAAGGGTGGAAAACTTAATAAGACGCTTACTGTAACTATCAGCACAAGTAAAACCGATGGAGGTCAGAGTTGGCCGGATGGTGCCGACATCACAACCACCTCCTTGACACTTCAGCGTACCGACAAGGACTTTGACCACTTCAATTTTAACTACGATAAGGTGCAGCTACCTTATTATAATGACGTGGGAACTGGCAACTATACAGGAAGTCGTGTAGTTACGGGATGGAAGATAACTAGTATCACAGGTGGCACATCAGGTACTTATAATGAGGCTGACGAATGGGGCGGTTATAACTTTGCCGACCGTAAATGTACCAATAAGGACTTATATGGTACTAATGGTAGTTATCGTGTGTTCTCGCAGGGCGCATATTGGGATGTCCCAGAGGGTGTAACGGCTATCACTATTGAGCCTTATTGGGCAATAGCCAACTATGTGTCTGATGATACGTATGACGTTGTGTATAACAATAGTTATGATAAACAGAGTTTTTCTCTGTTTGGAACACAATATAACAACAAAACGAATATAGATATATACAATGACGGGAATAATAATCAAAAAGTCTATACCAACATAGGTGATGCTCTTACAGGTTTTAATAACACGAGCAAAACCGTGTATGACCAGGCTGTGGTGCTTGTTGGCAACGTTCATCAGGCGGGTAATCCAACGTCTTCTAATATTCCATATACTTTGATGTCTATAGACTTGAACCATGACAACGAACCCGACTATAGCTATATATTCGGTCATAATAATCGCCAACCTATTTCTCCTATCCGTTATGATTTCTTGAATATCGTGGGTATAGCGGAGGCACAAATACCTAAAAATGCATCGACTTTTCGTAATGTGTCAATATTCAATATAAAAGGATGGTTTGAGATAACCAATACATGTTTGGTCCATTTTGAGCAGTTTGAGTATGATAATGGTGGCAAATCGGCAGCTCCATTGATACTTCTTGGTGGGTCGTATAAGCAGTTTGTTTCTACGAAAGTCAGCCAGCCAACAGAGACAAAGTATATACATGTGGGAGGTAATGCTTGGTATGCTAAGTTTGGCAATGGCACTCATAGTGATGGTACCCAATCAACAAAACATATTCCGATTTCCGTTACTGGAGGTGACTATGACGAATTCTACCTTTCTGGAACATATCAGCCTACTGTGGTTGCGAACCAAAATGACCCAGCCGAGTGCTACGTGAGCGGAGGACGTTTTGGCGAGATGGCAGGTGCATCGCTGGAGCAGATAGACGGAAACGTACGTTGGCAGATAGACTGGGCTGACATAACCAACTTCTTTGGTGGCGGAATAAATGCCAATAAGCCTATAACGGGAAGCATACAAACGGACATCACGAACAGTCATGTTACATTGTTCTGCGGAGGACCGAAGTTTGGTGATATGAGTGCGGGAAAAACTGTTATCACCAATGCTAACAACTGTACGTTTGGCACATACTGCGGAGCTGGCTATGGTGGTACCTCTTTGAATAGGGTGAAGTATTATGATATAGAGGGTTTGAACCCAAAAGACAAACAGGGTGATTATACCAATGATCGCGGAAAATATTTCGACGGTGCAACAACGAAGTCTCCAGGAAACAATGGCCAGTATGGTAAAAAGGGCAAGGGCGTGGCTACTGACTTCGACTATGACTTCTTCTATTGGTCATCCGGTAAAACGGGTGGACGTTTCTATGTTAAGTTTGCTTCATTCTCACTTGCCACTACGAACGGCGTGACTTCAAACCTAAACGGATGTAATATAACGGGCAACTTCTACGGTGGTGGCTATCTTGGCAAGGTAAATGGAACAGCCACTTCCACACTTTATAGTTGTAAGGTGGAAGGTAGTGTATATGGAGGAGGTTATTCAGCATCGCTTCCCCCGGTCTATGTGCGAAACACACCGGCGTTCACTCAGGATCCTGGCATCAATAACAACATAGGCATGTTTGATATGGGTGAGATTAATACCCTTGAGACCTATACGTGGAAACAAGTTGATAAAAGTGTGCTGAAAAACGGAGAGTCTGGAATGGAAAGTTCGGGATTAGGGAACTTTGTATATACAGATGAAGACCTTACTTCCCTCGGTTATGTAGGAAAAACAGTTCTGAATATTAAAGGTTCAACAACTGTTGGTGGCAGTGTGTATGGCGGTGGTGAAGAGTCTAATGTAGATGGAAATACCGAGGTGATTGTTAAAGGAGGTGGTACCATCGGTACAACTGGTCTTGGTGGAGCATTGTATGGCAATGTCTATGGAGGAGGAAAGGGAAAAGTCACCGACGTGAAATCTGGATTGGTAAAGGGTAATACAAATGTGACTATCCAAGATACTATTGTTGGCGGAAATACTATCTCACCGACGATTTTGCATAATGTATATGGTGGTGGTGCATACGGTTCTGTCGGAACTTATGTGTATGACAATGCCGGTAATATAACATCATATACGTCTGGTGGTTCAGCTTTAGTTACTATTACTGGTGGTATCATTGGCACCAATGGAGATGAAAATGGAATGGTCTACGGCTCGTCTCGTGGTGACGTAGGTGCGCCTGGAGAAATTCACGACCGATTGGCATGGGTTCATGATGCTCATGTGGTGATTGGTACAGAGGGACAGGGAACTACGTTGACATCTCCACTGATAAAAGGCTCTGTCTATGGTAGTGGAGAGAATGGCCACACTTACGAAAATACATTGGTAGATATCCATAGTGGAACTATAGGTATAACGAGTGGTTCTCCAATTTCATCAGGTGGTGTAGAATACACTGGTGCAAATTATCCTTATCGTGGAAATGTGTATGGCGGTGGTTGCGGTACTGATAAATATGATTCAGACAATGACGGCATATTTGACAGCTACAATCCATTGGCTGGTATTGTATTAGGTAATGCATCCGTAAACGTCACAGGAGGTCTTGTGGCACATAACCTCTATGGTGCCGGTGCTATGGGTTCGGTGGGAACAATGACAAAGGACAATACCGGTGCAATTACTATAACTAATGGTGGTGTTACTTCTATTTCTATTAGTGGTGGAACTATTGGTGTTGATGGTATCCGCAACGGAAGTGTGTTCGGCGCAGCCCGAGGTGATTCCATTTCTACGCAAACCGATGCCGCTTTGGTGAAAACGACGAATGTAACCATAAGTGACGCTGCAGTTGTCAAGGGAAATGTGTATGGCGGCGGTGAAGCAGGTGACGTGGGCACATATACTACGAATGTAGATGGCTCTTTCCCATATCTTGGAGGTAGCGGTGCCTGCAATGTTACTATAACAGGTGGTACTATTGGTGTTGATGGCAACGGCAATGGACATGTGTTCGGTGCAGGAAAGGGTGCGTCTAACACCTTTGAGTGCAAGAAAGCCATGGTTAACACTACGAATGTCATAGTTGAAAGCGGAACGATTTACGGTGCTGTGTATGGTGGTGGAGAGATTGCCCGTGTAGAAGGAAACACAATAGTTACTTTAGGCGTTGAAGGCGCATCAGGAAGTGGATATGCTCCTGATATCAAGTATGACGTATTCGGTGCAGGTGCAGGTTTAAGCACACATGGATACTCGGCACTTGTGCGTGGCAATCCTGTCGTTACCGTTCAGGGCTTAACCAAGGTAGGAGGCAGCGTATATGGTGGTGGTGAGATTGCATCTGTGGGTAAGCATAGCCTTGTCACTGAAGCCAACAAGAGTGAACATCCTAACCTGGAGGTGGGAATGCCGTTTACATTGGCTAATACTAATTTGGGTATTTGTACTGTCACCGTCAAGGATAAAGCCGAGATTTTAGGCAGTGTCTTTGGAGCAGGTAAGGGCGTTGACCCAGGAGCAATAACCAATCCTGGACGTATGAAGCCTGACAACACCATGGAGTATTATAACAACAACGGTGATCCAAGCAGTTATGGTGTGGGTTATGAAAGTGCGTTGCTTATTTATGTTCAGACCCTTGCCTTAGCTACTGACACCCATGTTACTGTTAACGGAACTGCCAAAGTCAAAGGTTCTGTCTATGGAGGTAGTGAGAGTGGTTTCGTTCAGTATGATTCTTATGTGAATATTCAAGGCAGTTGCTTGATTGGTACAACCGATGCAGGCGGTAACGTCTTCGGTGGTGGACTTGGTCTTGCGAATAATGCAGCCGCTGGACGAGTAAGTGGCAACACATCGCTTAGCATCAGTGGCGGTACTATGTATGGCTCTGTCTATGGTGGCGGTGCTTATGGCTATGTGGGTACTTATACCGTTTCTGCCGATGGCAGGGATTTCACATGGCACACAGTGAATGGTGATAAAACCGGTATTTGCAACGTAAGCATCACCGGTGGTACGATTGGTTCTGAAGGTGTTACTGGTAAGGGTAATGTGTTTGGAGCAAGTAAGGGTCTTGCTAACTCATACCAGTGCGAGAAAGCTATGGTGGACAGCACGAATGTCAACATCAGCAATGGTACAGTCTATGGCTCTGTCTATGGCGGTGGTGAGATTGCCCGTGTGGAAGGAAATACAGAGGTTACCATTGGAGTTGCTGGAGCAACCGGTGAAGGAGTGGCACCTGATATCAGATGTAGCGTGTTCGGAGCAGGTGCAGGTGTGGAGACTCATGGTTATTCTGCTTTGGTTCGTGGTAACACAGCTGTCTTGATTCAGGGTAGGACTAAGATTGGACAAAACGTGTATGGCGGTGGTGAGATTGCTTCTGTCGGGAAATACAAAGTTGCCAATGCCGATACTCTTGCCAAATATCCTGAATTGGTTGCTGCCGGTATAAAGATTGGTATGCCGTATGCTTTGACAAACGATGGCTTAGGTATATGTAGAGTCACTGTTAAGGACGTTGCAAAAATAGGTCCTGATAACATCGGACATGTCTTTGGCGCCGGCAAGGGAATTGTCCCTCATTATGACGGTACGAACAAACGTATGACCTTTAATAATAACAACGAAAGTGTCTGGGAAACATTCGCAAGCGAAGAAGACTATATGAAGTTTGTCGAGACCATGGCGTTAGTGACAAAGACCTTTGTTGACATCGATGGAAGTGCCTTTGTCAAAGGCTCTGTCTATGGCGGTAGTGAGAGTGGTTTCGTACAGGATAATACTCAAGTGACAATTCAAGGCAGCAGCTGCCAGATAGGTACTGCTGACACTGGTGGTAATGTCTATGGTGGTGGACTTGGTATTGAAGGAAATGCTGTTGCTGGTCGAGTGTTAGGTAACACAACTCTGTATATTATTAATGGTACGATGTATGGTTCTGTCTATGGTGGCGGCGAGGCCGGTATTGTTTGGAAGGACACATACGTTAATCTGACAGGTGGTACGGTCATTCATGATGCCTATGGCGGTGGACTTGCTGCTGATGTTGAGGGTAATACTAACGTAGCTCTTAACGAGAATGTTGCCGATGACGCTCGTGGCTGTGTAGTAAGTCGTATCTTCGGATGTAATAACGTCAGCGGAACTCCAAAGGGAACAGTAACCGTTCATGTATTTAAGACTCAGAAGGCTGGTGCTACACGCATCACCAATCCTGTTAACGGTCCTGCTACAGCAAAGGTCTTAGGCGAATACGATGTTGCTGCAGTCTATGGCGGTGGTAACTTGGCTGCCTATGAACCAACAAACGCATTCCTTGACTATGCTACAAACAAGGCTTTGGTTGACGCTGCCTATACTCATGTGATTATTGACGGTTGCGACCGAACAAGTATTGCACAGGTTTATGGCGGAGGTAATGCCGCATCGACTCCAGGCACATTTGTTGAAATTAACGGTACTTTTGAGATCGGCGAGGTCTTTGGTGGAGGAAATGGTAAGGATTCTATTGTCGTTAGTGGAGTCCTGAAGGAAAATCCTGGTGCCAATATCGGATATAAGGACTATTCCGCTGTTGAAGACAGCTATGACACTAAGGATAAACGTGCCGAAGATCCTTTCAAATCCTATATTTATGGCTCAGGTCAGGTAAAGGTAGTTGTGCATGGAGGTCTGATACATGCGGTTTATGGCGGTTCTAACACAAAGGGTAATTTACGACAGACCGCTATGGTTATACTTAGTGAAAAGGATGAAGCTGATGATGATTACTGCTGTTTCAACGTTGGTGAAGCTTACGGTGGAGGAAAGAGTGCGGACATGGATGCAGAGACTATAATGACGATGGATTGTATTCCTGGTTTGGATATTGTCTATGGAGGTGCTGAAAATGCCGACGTCGTAGGTGGTGCTACTCTGAATATCACTAATGGTCGATATGGTCAGGTGTTTGGCGGAAACAACAAGGGTGGACGTATCGGTGGACCTATCGTCGTGAATATCGAGGAAACCGGATGCCGTCCTATTATCATCGGTGAGTTGTTTGGTGGCGGTAACCGAGCTGCGTACTCAATATACGGCTATACCGAGAAGAAAGACGGTAATGGTGATTTGATTCTTGACGTTGATGGTAAGATACAGTGGCTGCCTCTGAAGTCAACCGACGCTGGAGCGTTGAGCTCACCTTATGATTCTCCACATGTTAATGTCAAGTCGTTCACCAGCATCGGAGACATCTATGGCGGTGGTTATGGTGAAACTGCGGTAATGATTGGTAGTCCTGTTGTGAACATCAATGAGGTTGTTGGTGGAAAGACCAACCACTCTCAGGCAAATATCGCTACAGAAGGTACCATCACCATTTCCGAGGAACTGACTCCAGGTGTTGTTACAACCCGTGAACTTAAGTATCCGCCACATACGCAAGGTGCGATCGGTTCCATCAATAACGTATTTGGTGGTGGAAATGAGGCAGAGGTTGTAGGTGACACCTATGTGAATATCGGAACAGAGGAAAAGATACAATATGTTACAGGTGCCGACACGGAAACCAAGATTACGGTCAAGGGTGTTAATATCCTTGGTAATGTGTATGGTGGAGGAAATAAGGCAAATGTCACAGGCCAGACTAATGTCACTATAGGCAAATCTGAATAACCACAGCCGATGAAGACTGCGATTATAGGTGGAGGTGCTGCAGGTTTCTTCTGTGCCATCAATCTGAAGGAGATGTGTCCGCAGTTGCAGGTATGTATCTTCGAACGAAGCCAGCGCGTACTGCAGAAAGTGAAAGTGAGTGGTGGCGGACGCTGCAACTGTACAAACTCCTTTGCCTCCGTCTCTGACTTGAAGCAGGTTTATCCGCGTGGGCATAGACTCATGAAACGCTTGATGCATGAGTTCAGCCATGTGGATGCTTATCAGTGGTTTGAAAGCAGGGGTGTGAAACTCGTCACCCAAGAGGACGAATGTGTATTCCCTGCAAGTCAGGACAGCCAGACCATCATCAGTCTTTTCTTAAACGAAGCACAGCGTCTTGGCATTGAAGTCAAGACCAACAGTGCTGTAGCATCGCTTGCGGAACTGCAGGATTTTGACTTCGTCGTTGTTACAACTGGCGGAAGTTCTCGCCGTGAGGGTTTGCAGTGGCTTGCAGACCTCGGTCACGAGATA
Organism: Prevotellaceae bacterium UBA2852; assembly: GCA_002350855.1. The sequence continues at coordinate 155,345 of DEFM01000006.1, read as the reverse complement.
GAGAATCCCTGTCCGTCTTTGTTTACTTTCAACATCGTCGATGCGCTACTCCGTAGTCTTATGGGAACAGTGCAAAATGTCAATGTGCGACTTTCGGGAACGAAATTCGAAGCATCAGGACCTCTGCTCGTCACTCATTGGGGACTGAGCGGACCTGCAGTCTTGCGTCTGTCATCCTATGCTGCGCGTCATCTTGCCGATAGTCAGTACAAAGCGCAGCTGACGGTTAATTGGACTATGAAGAACGAGGAACAGGTGCGCAGCGAACTTCAGGCTTTCGCAAATAGTAATTTCAACAAACAAGTTGCGACTATTCCACTTTTCTCCCTTTCTTCCCGCTTGTGGGAATACCTGCTTCGCAAGGTGAATCTTGACTCCCTGCGTTGGCTGGATGTTACAGGCAAACTGCAGAACAGACTTATTAATGTGTTGACAAATGATGTTTACGATATTAGCGGACGTGGGGTAAACAAGGATGAGTTTGTTACCTGTGGTGGAGTTTCACTGAAGTCTGTCAATCCAAACACTTTGGAAAGCCGCGTGTTTCCGCAGTCTCAAGGACTTACTTCTCCACGACTATTCTTTGCCGGAGAGGTACTTGACATTGACGGCGTAACTGGCGGCTTTAACTTCCAGGCTGCCTGGACTACTGCTTATACTGTGGCTAAGGCAATCAGCCAGATTTAAACCTTAAGGACGTTTTAGCGTCATATCGATATAACGTTATATAGTTATTACGTCATATCGTCATAACGACATCCAGAATTAATTCGCTTATGAAAAAGCTTTTCCTTTCCCTGTTGATGGCATTCGTGATGCCTTCTTTTACTATGTTGGCTCAGCAGAGTCCTGTTTCTTTTGGCGAAAGTAGTCGGCTTAATGAAGGTTGGCTGTTCCAACTTGCAGATGACTCTGCCGCAGTGAATACCGATTACAACGACAGCCGCTGGCAACGTGTTCACATTCCTCATGACTGGAGTGTTTCGCTACCTATGTCGCCTGACCGCGGTTCGTGTCAGGGTTATCTTCCTGGTGGAATAGGGTGGTATCGTTGCCATTTCTCTCCCGACAGTCTTGCTTTGTCAACAGGAAAAAGAATCTATATCTATTTTGAAGGTGTCTATAACCGTTCTACAGTTTATCTGAACGGAGTGAAGCTGGGTTATCGTCCCAGCGGATTTGCCTCGTTCCTCTATGAACTGACTCCTCATCTCAACCGCTCAGGCGACAATGTGCTGGCAGTCCGTGTGGATCACTCTCGTCAGAACGATTCCCGATGGTACACAGGCAGCGGCATCAATCGTAACGTGTGGATTATCAGTGCGCCCGAAGTCCATCTGGCTCAGTGGGGTAGTGCATGGAGAGTTAAGAAGCTTTCTGGCGGCAATGCCACTGTTGAGGTGGATGTGCAGGCCACAGCTGGAGGTGCTGACTATGCAGCAATCGTTGAGATTTACGATGCGTCAGGAAAAGTTGTCGGAACGGCTAAGGTGAAGATTCCTTCTGAGCAGCGACAGACTGCAACTGTACAGATTAAGAATACACAGTTGTGGACACTCGCCAATCCCTACCTTTATAAAATTGTTACCCGTTTGCAGAAAGACGGTAACGACATCGACCGTTCGGTTGTTTCTCTTGGCATCCGTACTCTGACCTTCTCACCCGACCGTGGTTTTGCGCTCAACGGCAAATGGATGAAGGTTAAGGGTGTTTGCTTGCACGATGATGCAGGCGTGCTGGGTACAGCTGTTCCTGCTGCTGTGTGGCGTACCCGTCTGCAGACCCTGAAATCTTTAGGCGTAAATGCCATTCGCATGAGTCATAATCCACATGCACCTATGGTTTATGAGTTGTGTGACTCTCTCGGACTCCTTGTTATGGATGAGGCCAGCGACGAATGGGAATTTCCCAAACGCAAGTGGTTGAAGGGATGGAATCAGGGAACGCCTGGTTTTGAAGGAACGTTCGACTATTTCGAGGAATGGATTGACCGTGACGTGGCTGATATGGTTCGTCGTGATCGCTGCCATCCTTCAATCTTCATGTGGAGCATAGGCAATGAGGTGGATTATCCAAACGACCCATACAGCCATCCTGTGCTCAATGGCGACAAGAGTATGACGCAGCCCATCTATGGCGGATTCAAGTCAGATGCTCCTCGTGCAGAACGAATCGGAGAGATTGCCAAGCGTTTGTCCAAAATCGTACGTGGCATCGACTTCTCCCGTGCTGTTACCGGAGCCTTGGCTGGTGTGGTGATGTCGAACGAGACCGCTTATCCTGAAGCAGTCGATGTGGTTGGATATAACTACACCGAAAGCCGTTACGGAGAAGACCATGCTAAATATCCCAAACGTGTGATTTACGGAAGCGAGAACCGTCACGATTTGGCTGCATGGCGTGCCGTAACTGACAATGAACATATCTTCGGTCAGTTCCTGTGGACAGGTATTGACTATCTTGGAGAAAGCGGACCGTGGCCGGCACGAGGTAGTGAAGCCGGTCTGCTTGACCTCGCCGGTCAGATTAAACCGAACGGTTATTACCGTGCGTCGCTCTGGAGTGAGACTCCGATGTGCTATATCGGAACCTATCCACAGATGCAGCAGCGCGGACGTCGCAATAACGCTGGCGGCTACGTGAGTCAGTATGCTCCTGCGGTTTGGAACTACGAGATAGGTCAGCGTGTACGTGTGGTGTGCTACACCAATGCGCCTTCAGCCCACCTTCTGCTCAACGGCTCTCCGATTGGTGGAGAACCAAAGCGTGATGAGGCTACCAACATACTTTATTGGGATGTGGAATACGCTCCGGGAACACTTCGTTGCGAGGTTGACGGTGCTTCGGCAGAGATAGCCACAACCGGACGCCCTTACGCACTTCGTGTCACTGCCGACAAGAAACAGCTTGCTGGCAATGGTGATGTGGTGCAGATTCTTGTCGAGGTTGTTGATGAAGATGGTAAAGTCGTGACTCTTGCCGACAACGAGATTTCCTGCCGTGTACAGGGCAATGCCCGTCTGCTTGGCATGGAGAACGGCGATATCCGTGATACTCGTGACAAGAACCAGCCTCGCTGCCGTGTGAAGAACGGACGTCTTGTAGCCTACATAGCTAAAGGCGCTATGATGCGTAATGCCCGTAATAACGGAACAGTTCCCGCTTGGGACACTGATGTCCGCACGGGAACTATTCGAATCTATTTCTCCTCACCACTTCTTCAGGGTCAGGAAATTTCACTTTAGTTACTTCGGAAGTATCACTTCACACTTCTCATCCGGTACTTTCACTTCACAGTTACATCACTTCGTTCTGTGATTATTGTCACGACTCAGCATAGCTTGAACAAGTTCAGCTCTGCCTTCGCTGCTCCAATAATTCACACTTCACTCTTCACTTTAGCATGGTCTCTTCTTCGGAAGTTTGAAGACTTGCTGTACTTCGCGCATAGCTTCGTCGGTCATGCCGTCAGGAGTGAAGCCCATGTTCTTTGCACACATATAGATATTAGCAGACTTGTTGAGCACATCAACCTGGTCGAAGGCATCCATGATGTCTGTTCCTACAGCACATACTCCGTGCTTCTCCCATAGCACTACATCGTAGTCCTTGATTTTTTCCAGTGTTGCTTTTGCCAATTTCACGCTGCCGGGCAGTTCGTATTGCACGATTCCTAGTCCCAGTGGAGCGAAAGCCAATGTCTCAGGAATCATTGACCAGAGAATACGAGTCATGACATCCTTTTTCAACATTCCTCTGTTATGGCTCATGGCAACCAGTTCGATAGGGTGGGTGTGGAGCGAAGCCTTATAGCAGCTTCCCGAACCTATGAGGTAGTCATGCATGGACAGGTGTGAAGGCAGTTCCGATGTTGGCATCACAGGCTCATCTGCAATGATGACGTAGCTTTTGCAGTCATCGAGAATACGGATGATGCTTCCGTTCTGCATAGGCCAACGTGCGAGGTCGCGCATGCGTTTGCCCGTTCCCTTACAGTAGAAATAACAGCCTTTGAGATAGGGCAGTGTTGTGCCAATCTGGAAGACTTCACTAATAGCAGGCATATTGCGGATTTCGTCGTCCGCATACTCAGTGATATTCACGGTGATATTACCACCGTTGCGTTCAGCCCATCCCTTTTGCCAGAGATAACCGGCTACTTCCGCCACTTTATCAATTTCTGCCTGCAATCCAGGTCTGTTTTCAAGAATACTTTTCATTTTATTTAGTTTTTTAGTTTTTGAGTTCTTCTAGGAGTGCCTAGGTCTGCCTAGGTTCTCCTAGGTTTTCCTAGGCTCTCCTAGGTTCTCCTAGGTTTTCCTAGGCTCTCCTAGGCTTTCCTAGGTTTTCCTATCACTTCACTTACTCCCTCCCTGACGGGAGGGGTATGGGGGAGGGTCTTCTACCCATATCTTTCCTTGGTTATCTGTTCCAGCGATTTGCCGCGGGTGTTGGGGGCACCGATGAAACCGACGACGAGAGAGATAACGAGGAGACCAATCATGCAGTAGGCTGCGATGGTGAAGCCTTCGCCGTTCTCTCCGTAGATAAGCGTGAAGATCAGTCCCCACAGCGCTGAGAGACCACGGACGATGAAAAACATCAGTCCCTGTGCACCGGCACGGAATTTCGCAGGGAAAAGCTCACTGCCCCAAAGTGCATAGAATATCTGTACGCTGCTGCCGTTGTTGATTCCCCACAGGATGGTGAACACCCAAATGCCGGCAATGCTGGTAATACTTCCGCCAATGACGAGAATCCATGCTGTCAGTGCAGCTGCCAGACCGAAGACGTAGAACACACGGTGTGCAACCTTGTCAACTAAGAACGAGATGATGAGGGTGGTAACTACAACGAATACCCAGCTTATGCAACTAAGCATATTTGCGGTTTCGTTGCTGAGCCCGCCTGCAGTCTCATATACATGAGGCATGAAGAATCCCATAACTGAGGCAACGAGGTTCCAAGTGAGGTATATAGTAGCGAGGAACACCACAGCTTTCACTGCCACACGGTTGGTGAACAGCATCTTGATGTTTTCAACCATACCGCTATTGCCTTTCTGTTTGTTGGCTTCGAACTCAGCGCTTTCCTGCAACTGACGTTGGAGGTTCCAGGCAATGAAGGCAACAACGAAGAGGGTGAAGAACACTACTCTCGATGAGAATACCTCAACCGCAGCCTGGGAAGCATCGGCACCGATGATGGCATGAGCCAGCGATTCTACAGGACCGTAGCAGTAGCCGCCTGGTGCAAAGAGCATACCGAAGAAGAGGATGAGCATAGGTCCGATGCCCCACGACATCTGTGAGATGCAGATGTTGCGGCCGCGGTTGTGAACCTCACTGCTTTCAGAGATATATGTCCACGATGCAGGAACTCCCACTCCTACTGAAATACCTGTTACGAGGAATCCGCAAAGGAGCATGGGATAGCTAATGGACAGCATGATGATGAGCACACCAAGCATATACACCAGCAGGTTGTATGTGAAGATGAATTTACGTCCGAACTTATCTGCGAGGAAACCACCGATGATTGCTCCGATAGCTGCACCCAGCGCATTAGCACTTAGTGCATTGAGCCAACCCAGATGCATCTCCGACAGCCCCAGATAATTCTGCCACAAGGTAATTCCGCTTGAACCTGCTACGATTGCTCCCGCATCAAGGTAATTATTCAGAGAGACCGCAAGGGTACTCTTCAAAGAAGAAGACCCTCCCCCTTGCCCCTCCCTGTGAGGGCGGGGAGTAGTTACCTGCTTATTACACGATTTTTCTTTCATTATTTTTCGTTCTTTATTAAATCAAATTTTATATCGTCAAACAAATACCCTCCGATGCATAATGTACCAAATATGTCATCCGAGAATTTCCAACATGTAGCTGGATACTCAAATATATCCCCGCTTGGTAAGACTAAATTCCCTCGAAGCTTTCCTTTATATTTGCCTGAGACATGATAGGTGGCTTTATCGATAAGCGTAGAAGCCAAATCTTCATTTGCTTCAGCGTATACAGCACAATTAATATGAACACCACTTTCTTTTGATATCAGATTGTCATCTTTTGTGGAGTATTCTCCACATTCAAATTTCAAGATGTACTTATTCCCTTTTGGAACCATCATTGAAAATTGTAGTGGAATATCTGACAAAAAAGTGTTGTCTGCTTTCAATTTAGTATCAACTGCATCCCATACGGCATTAGCATATTTCTTTTCTTGAATGTCATTGTCAAACTTGTTTGGAAATTCTTTTGATAATGAATCCACGATTAGCATAGCTCTATACTTAATTGGATTTTCAGGTGCACATTCTTCTGCTATTACATCCATGTCAATAGGAGCCAATTCCTCATTCTGGTTCTTGTTAACATTGCATGCCAACAGCGTTAGAGTGCATAATAGAATTGATAGCTTTTTCATCGTGATTATAGTATAAATTATACTGGTTTTCAAACTACTCCCCTCCTTACAAGGGAGGGGTAAGGGGGTGGGTCTTCAGGTGGGTCTTCAGGTGGGTCTTTTATCTACAAACGACGTCACACTCAATATTCAGGATCTTTGCTACTTTCAGTATGGTGTCGATGTGGTGACCTACGGCAGCAGCCATGTGGTGTGTAGGACCGGCTTCGCTCCATTTGTTCACAAATTCGCGACAAGGAAGCGAGAACTTGGTGCGCATGTTGGTATCACCGAAGGTGAAGATAGGGCCTTCTTCGTTGACTCCCTCTGCTGCAACAAACTTGAACACTCCGTTCTTGTCCTGAGTGATAGCGAGATAAGTCACAGGACCTGTTGGAGGATAGAACTGGGTTAGGTAACCACCACCGGTCTTTCCGTGGAATACAGGCACAATCTTCATCGTTGGTTTCTTTGCCTGAGAGATGTCGAAGTCGCCAGAACCGCTATGACCGATGATGCAGATATCCTTCGGAAAGTCTATGCTGTACATCTCAGCCAATGTGCCTGTGCCGGAAATGGTTTTCAGAATCGACATTGCCATAGCTACCTTCATGTCACCTTCCACTGCGCAAGCGGTGTGTTGCTTGATCAGCATGGAGAACGCGGGAATAAGCATTGAATCGAGCTTGCCGGCAACGCCTTGGGCAAAACCTGCATAGTGTGAGGCAATCATTCCCAAGTTCTCATCCTTTACCCATTGCTCGAAAGCTACAACGTACTTTGCCATATCCCAAACTTTCTCAATGGTTCCGCCGCCTTCAATGTCAAATGTGGCGAGGATATCTTCTGCCTTAGCCTTGATAGCAGCTTCATCGGTGATATTATCTGCGATAGCCCACATCTGTTCCCAGTCAAATTGCTTGGTATATACAAACATACGGTGATAGAGGTTTGTCTCATCGATATAGAGGTCCATCATGCCTGGGTAAGGACGTCCAATCTGAGCTATGTTGGTGTCGCGGAAACGGCGGCGAACCTGTGCAGCACGGCACCAATCCTCAATTTCTGCTTGAACTTCAGGATCACCACCTTCAACTACGCCTGTAATTACTGCTGAACGTTTGCCTGCACGGTTCAGGTCGGCAACCATCTCACCTATAGCTCCGCAGGCATAGAGTTCACCGAGCCAGGTAGGGATATCTGTCTTGTCGTATTCTGGAGCCAGTTTCTTCTGAACGTTCACGATGACTACAGGTACATCCAAGTCGCGAACTGCTGGCAACATATTATATGATGTGCAGTAAGTCAGCATCTGAAGGATAACAAGGTCTACGTCGGCTGAGCGGAACTTATCGCCGGCAGCCATAGACTGTTCCTTGGTCGTGACCATTCCTCCGTCAATTATTTCTATTGTTTCTGGCAGCGTCTTCTTAAATGTCGCATACTGAGCCTCGAACTCGGGAACGAGTTGAGGAAACTGTGGTAGGTAAGCTTGCAAAGCAATGCTGAACACACCCACTCTCGCTTTGGTTTCTACTAATGGTTTACTCATTGTTGTATTTTTTTTTTAGTTCTTGGGGTTTTCTGGATTTTTCTAGGCTTTTCTAGGCTCTTCTAGGCTTTTCTAGGTTCTTCTAGGTTCTCCTAGGCTTTCATAGGCTTTCCTAGGCTTTCCTAGGATTGCCTAGGACCGCCTAGGATTTCCTAGGTCTGCCTAGGTCTGCCTAGGTCTGCCTAGGATAGCCTAGGATTTCCTAGCTTTTCCTAGCTTTTCCTATTTCTCCTTAGGGCAGCTTAGCCTCTATTTCTTTTATTCTCTCTCTTAAAGCTTGAATTTCGGCTTTGAGTTGTCGGTTTTCTGTTTCTAAATCTGCCATGTGGGAGTCTTGAGCTTTCCGGTATCCTGTTCGAGCAGCGTGCATACGCTCTTTAATGCCTCCCTCAGTTACAAATTTCTTTTCTAATTGCTCAATATAAGTGCACATCATCTTGTCAGTTTGGTGACAGAGAGTGATTAACAAATTCGCATATTCTTCGTCATTCATTTTCTCAACCAACGGAGCGTAATCGCTATAGTCATTGTGTGCTTTGCAATAATTCCTAAGTTGTATCTGTCGCTCGTTGTCACGAGACCAAAGGGATATGTGGCGAGTGTTAATGTAGTCATTATAGTCTGAGCACAATTCCTGCAAACTTCCTCGTGCTACGTTAAGTAGCTTTATCTCCATTTCAGAGCTTGTCTGACCGTCCTCGCTGCCTTCAACGATGTTTTGTTTGCAGCTGCGGGCAGCCTGCACCATCTGATCAACTGTACGGTCGCCATATTGAGGGAGATATCGATGACAGAATTCTACCGTCAGCTGATAGATGGTATCGCTCTTTTTATAAATATAGAGATCCTTCCAAACTACAGCCTTTTTCAAGACTTTCCCTTTGGTTTCGTATTCCATATTATTGGTTTTTTTATTAGTTAATACTGAGTTGATTATTATTATTGTTTTAGGTTTTTCTAGGCTCTTATAGGAGTGCCTAGGTCTGCCTAGAAGTGCTTAGGTTCTCCTAGGTTCTCCTAGGCTTTCCTAGGATTGCCTAGTATAGCCTAGGACCGCCTAGGATTTCCTAGGATTTCTTAGGATTTCCTAGCTTTCCTAGGTCTGCCTAGGATTCCCTGGTTTTCCTTGTCCTTCTCAGCTTTTCGGCAGGTAGGTCTTCAGTTCGATGCTGTTGGCGATGATGCGTCGCATTGCGAAGATGTCGCTGACAAGACCGGCGGCTTTTGCCTGAATCATCATATTACCGATGGCGGTGCCTTCTACAGGACCGGTAACTACTGGCAGTCCAATGCTGTTGGCAGTCATCTGCATCAGATACTGGTTGTAAGTACCTCCACCTATGACATGCAGCTTCTCGATGGGGAAGGGTGCCAGTTCTTTCAGGTAGTCCAGCACTTCCTTGTATCTCTGTGCGAGACTCTCGAAGATACAGCGTGCAATCTCCTTGTAGTTCTCCGGCACATGCTGACCTGTCTCGCGGCAATAACTCTGGATAGCCTCAATCATTGACGGTGGATTAGCAAACCGCGGGTCATCTGGATTGATAATCGACTGGAACGGCTTTGCCTCCATCGCATCCCGATTAATCTGATTAATGTCCGATGGCCAAGCTTGGAGGAGGGTCTCCTTCCTTGCCCTTTCCAACAGCCACATTCCGCAGATATTCTTCAGGAAACGGGTTGTTCCCTCTATTCCACCTTCGTTAGTGAAGTTATATTCAAAACTCTTCTTGTTGATGATGGCATCCTTGCTTTCGATTCCCAACAGCGACCAAGTGCCGCAACTGAGGTAGGCAAATCTCTCGTCCTCTGCAGGAACAGCAGCCACAGCACTACCTGTGTCGTGTCCGGCAACAGCCACTACGGGCACCGCACCGAGACCTGTCTGTTTCTGCACCTCTTCGCTAAGTACACCTACCACCTCGCCTGGTTGCACATATCTGCCAAACTGCTCTTCCTTCAGACCTATGGCATTGATAAGTTCCTTGTCAATCCTCTTGGTGCGGGGATCCAGCATCTGACTGGTGCTGAGCACGGTGTATTCGCAAACAGCCTCGCCAGTAAGCATGTATGTCAGAGCATCGGGAATAAAGAGAATCTTCTCTGCTGCCTCCAGAGCCGAGTCGTGGTTACGGCGCAGCGTGGCGAGTTGGAAAAGCGAGTTGAACTGCATGAACTGAATGCCGGTCTTCTCATACACCTTTTCCTTCGGAATCAGCTTGAAGTATTCCTCCATAGCACCGTCGGTGTGAGGATCGCGGTAGCAGTAGGGATTGCGGAGGATGCCGCCGTCCTTGCCAATCATCACAAAGTCGCAGCCCCAGGTGTCGATGCCTATAGACGTCAGTTCGATACCTTCACTGGCAACCAGCTTTAGTCCCTTGATAATCTCGTTATAGAGAGCATAGATATCCCAGAAGAAATGTCCTCCGGTCTGAATTATGTTATTGGGGAAACGAGTTAGTTCGCGTTGTTGTAACTTACCGTTAACGATGCTGCCGAGAATCGTTCGTCCGCTTGTAGCACCGAGGTCAACACAGAAAAAATACTTGGATGTCATTAGTTAGTTTGATTTCTATTGTTTGTATCCTGCAAATTTACATTATTTTTTAACAATAGCTATGCTATTCCCGTTTTTTTTGTGCTCAAAGCTAATAATTATCTTGGATAATCTTCAATTATTTCCTTGTTAATCGTTATACAACAGACGTTTTTTGGTTTCTTCGCACTGGAACAAAAGTTTCAGTGGGAGTGAAACAAAAGTTTCACCGCAGAGAAACTTTTGTTTCAGCACAGTGAAAATAAAGTTTCAGCACAGTGAAACTTTTTTCCCACAACGCTTTGGGACTTTTTAATTGTAGTTTAACGATTTTGGTTGACTACTTTCAGCCTTATTTGTAATATGGGTTGACTTTGGTTAATACTTATTTTTAATATAGGTTGTCAACTATTGTTGCTTATTTATGATATAAGTGGTTCTTCGTCTAATTTTTAATGGGTCATAAATGGCAATTACATGTTTTTTCGATAATTCTTTTGAAATCATTGATTTGTGGTGTATGTTATATTTTTAAAAGCATTTTGGGCATTTAGACAGTGTTTTACACTGATTTTTATGCTGTACAGCATAAAAATGCGAAAAAGTTTTAAAATTGAAACATGATTGGCGAGAAAAAGAAATTTTTGTCGTTATCAAATTTGATAGTGATTGGTTAAATACTATAATTTTAGCTACGATAATCTCCATAAATTTGCACCCGAGAAAAAATTACATCATAGTTTTTACCAACTTTATTAATCAAGACCGTACAGATATGAATACTTTCCCACTTTTCAGCAAGATTCCCTGTAACCTAATAGGGGGGGGTAATTCTCTGTGTTTCAACGAGTTGTGTAATTCCTGCGTTTCAACAAGTTTTAAGTTTTTTTCATATAATACCGTTTAAGGGTTTTGATGGCATCTGCCATCAAAACCCTTTTCTCGTTTGTATTCAATTATTTATTAACTAATTAAATAAACTTCAAATTACAATGAAAAAAATTTTACTATTAAGTGCATTGTTACTTTTTGCTGGAATAAGTACATCTTCAGCACGTGAGGTTAAAAAACTTGGAACCAAAATTTCTTTTGAAGACGCTTTAGTTTCTACAGAACCATTTGTTGTTGTACAAAATGGATTCGTTTTATGTGGTCCCCTTTCTTCTACAGATGGTTCTCTTACTTATAAATTACCAGCAGAAATCATTGATTATGCTTATTCTTTTGTTTTTGAAGAAGACACTGATCATCCTGGCAGTTATTATATGCATCTCTATAACCAAGATCCTACCCCTGAAAGTAAAGGTTATATGAATGCAAGTCCATGGTCACATACTTGGTTGTCTGGTGTTGACAAAACAACAACAAAAGGAGAGTTGCAAGATGGTGCTCTTTGGACTATAGCATTAGTTGGTGAGAAACAATACACAATCCGCAATTTAGGTGTCGCTGAAGGCAATTATAATAATAAGCCTGGAGGTAATGAAGGTGATAGAGCGGCACAAGGACAAGGTTATTTGGGACTTACAGAAAATGGATATTGGGCAAATCATGTAACTCATTATAACACTTCTGGAATATGGGAATTCTATTTACTTGAGACGGAAGTTTATCCAGATGTGGATCCATTATATTTTGGCTGGGATGATTTAACAATTGACGGTGATGCTAAAGTAACATCTGATAGTGAAATAAAATTTGTTCGGGATGCTCGTGATTATGCACCATATTGGACGGAAACAGCTAAATGGGAGTTATCTACGCCTTTTGATGCAACAGGCTATAAATATTTGGTCTTCTATCCAAAACGTAATGTTGTTCGATTTGGAAATGGGGACAATGATACCGGTGGAACTGTATTTATCAGAGATGCTAATGGTACATCATTCCGAGGAGATGATTATTTTAAATATAATGATAATAATTATCCTGATCATACAGGCAAGATGTGGATGAATATATGGAACGAACAACGTATTGCCGTTATAGATTTGGAGTGGCTTGCTAACTCAGATAAATATGGTAATGGTTCTGAGTGCAAAGTTTTGGATATTACTAAGATTAAGGCCTTTGGTTTTTCAGGTGATTTTACTATAGGAGGTGCATTCTTTACTACAGTTTTGCCTAATTCTTCTGGCGATTATAAGCGCACTTTTACTAACGAAGATACTCCGGTATATGAGACTTTCGGAACAATTTGTCTACCTTATTCAGCTGTTTGCTGTGGAGCTCAGTTGTATGAGATAGTTGGAAGTACAACGAATAGTATTACTCTTTCTGAATACGAGGGTGTTATGGAAGCTGGTAAAGCATATCTGTATAAGACTTTGGAAGCAAAACAACAATACTGGGGAAATGTTCGCCCAGAAACAGCTGTTTATTTCTTCAAGGCTGGTTATGCAAACGAAGTTAATCCTGTACCAAACAATGGCCTTATCGGTACATTCTCATCAATTAAAGCACCTGTAGGTGCAAACTATTACATCTTAAGTAATAATACTCTTTATGATACAGTGGGTGCTACTGGAGAAGATGCTATTACGGTAAGTGAAAACAGGGCTTATATTGATGTAGATCAGATTACAAACAAAAACAGTTCTTCTGCTAAAGGTCGTGTAGAACTCTTCTTCAACGGAGCAGATGATACAACAGGAATTGAGAGTATGAATGCTATCGAAACTCTTACCAGCGGTAAGGTCTATGACCTCTCTGGACGAGTTGTAACCGCTCCTACTAAGGGACTCTATATCGTTAACGGTAAGAAAGTATTTGTGAAGTGATAATAAGGTCTCGAATGAGAGAATTATTGATTATTAATTTAACTGAAGATTTGAAAACATGAAAAAGATATATATTGTACCGGAATGTACAACTACGATAATTATTGCTAATAAGATGGTTTGCACAAGTTTAAATACGGGTGGACATGCTGTTGATAATGGTATTAAGAGTGCAGATGTTAAAGACCGTGATGATTTCGACTTTGATGGAGGTTCTGGCTCTGGCTGGGGCGACGAACTCTGGTAATCCACATATATTTATATAAATGCAGACAGCCGGCTCAATGAGCCGGCTGTCTGTTTATAGATATGTGTGGAATGAAACAATTATTCCATTTCTGAGAGATAACGCTTAATCTGAGTTTTTAATATAGGAATGTCTTTGTTGACAACATCCCAAAGCACATCAATATTGATTCTGAAATAGTCGTGGACTAAGATATGTCTCATCTTCTCAATTACAGCCCAAGGTGTTTCTGTATGAGCATTTTTGAAATCATGGGTTATCTTGTAAACGGCTTCTCCAATAATTTGAACATTATAAATGGTGGCATGAAGGTGTAGTTTGTCATTTTCAAGTTCTTTTTCACTAATACCACATGTATATTCCTCAACGCTTTCAATAGCTTTGAGTATGTGCTCTAAGCGTGACTTATCTCTTTCAGGCTCTCGCATATACTAATACTTTATCGTGATTAACAGTTTGTTCAGCAAAAGGTAGAATATCTCCCTCAATAACAAGATCTACAGGACGGTTGAGCAATTGCTCTAATTCCATATTCATGGCAAAAAACTTCAGGCCCAATCGTGTCCCAGGAATTAAAGTGATGAGAATATCGATATCACTATCTGCACGTTCTTCGTTACGAGAGAATGAACCAAAGACCCAAGCTTTTTCTACAGGTTGAGTCTTAAAATACTCTTTAATAGTATTTGAGATGTGAATATCCATACTTTAATTTTTGCAAAGATAATTATTATTTACAAATAATCAAAAAAAACATTGTAATCTTAGTACGTAGTACGATGTTTATTCCGCTGTGAAGTTGAGGAGGGTGCGGCGGTAGGAGTTGAAGAGGCCGGAGCGGGAGATGAAGCCGATGAAGCGACCTGATTCATCGACTACGGGGAGGTTCCATGCCTGAGTTTCGTCGAATTTCTCTGCTGCGACCTTGAGTGTGTCTGCAGTAGTGAGGATTGCAGGTGGATCTTGCATGAAGTTCGCAACTGTATATTTGTGATATAACTCGCTGCGGAACATATATTTGCGAACTGAGTCAAGATACATGATACCAATCAACTTCCCATCGTCGTCGACAACGGGGAAGATGTTGCGCCGTGACTTTTCTATCGCCAGGACAATCTTCTCCAAATCCCAGTTGTTGTTGACACGGACGAAGTTCTTCTCAAGGAGTGATCCGAGATGCAGCACGGTGAGGATGGCTGCATCCTTGTTGTGGGTAAGGAGTTCTCCGCGTCGTGCCAGTCGCATGGCATAAATGCTGTGAGGCTCAAAGACAATAATGGTGAGGTAGCTGACAGCTGCTACAATCATCAGCGGAACGAGTAACTGATAACCGCCCGTAAGCTCCGCAATGAGGAAGATTCCTGTGAGAGGAGCATGCATCACTCCCGACATAACTCCAGCCATGCCGTAGAGTACACAGTTGGCTGGAAGAACATATCCTGCCATACCCATGTGGAGCGACAGAGATTGGTTCCAGATGGTTGCAAAGACGAATCCAGACAAAGCACCGACGAAAAGGCTTGGTGCGAATACTCCACCGCAACCGCCACCTCCGTTGGTGGCTGTAGAAGCAAAGACCTTGGCGAAAAGCACCAGAGTGAGGTAGAGAATCAGCATCTGCATTCCTCCACCGGAGAAGAAAGTGCGGTCTAAGATATCATCGGGTGATATGTTCCCGAGCAGTTGTCCGATTACGTCGTAACCTTCACCGTAGAGGGCAGGGAAGAAGTAGATGAGGATGCCGAGCACTCCTGCGCCGAGGAGGAATCTGCGCCATGGACGCCTCAGCCACACGAACAGGCGTTCGAACCAGTTCATGGTGCGGGTAAAGTAGAGCGAGACAAGTCCGCAGGCAACTCCGAGGAGTATGCAGACAGGAACAATGTCGATGGTGAAGGATTTCTCAACGGTGAAGTTGAACATCGACTGGGTTCCGTAGAGGGCATAGCTTACACAAACGGAAGTAATGCTGGTGATAAGCAACGGCAGGAGCGAAGCCATGTTGAGGTCGAGCATCAGCACTTCTATCACGAACATAAGTCCGGCTATAGGTGCCTTGAAGATGCCTGCCACTGCTCCCGCTGCACCGCATCCTACCAGCAGCATGATGGTCTTAGGCGGCAAATGGAACCGCTTGCCGAAGTACGATCCGAAAGCACTACCGGTAAGCACAATAGGTGCCTCGGCTCCGACACTACCACCGAATCCGATGGTAATGGCACTGGCCACGATGCTTGACCAACGGTTGTGAGACTTGATACGGGCGCGCTTGCGGCTGATGGCATAGAGGATTTTTGTTACTCCGTGGCTTATGTCGTCACGAACTACACGACGGACAAAGATGGAGGTGAGCAGGATGCCGACGGCAGGTAAGACAAGGAAAAGCCATTTCATGTCGTTGGCATCGATTCCTCCAACAAAGATGGTCTTGATCTCCTCTACGAGAAACTTAAGGACGAAGGCAGCCAAACCTGTGCAGACACCAACTACAAGGCTCAGGACAAGAACAACATGACGTGTCGGTCTGTCGCCCTTGAGCCAATTTGTGATTCTGTTGTAAAATATGACTTTCTTGCGTCTTATTTCCTGTCGCATCTTTACCTTATTATTTCGAATTCTCCGTTTCCCTTAACCTTGATTATTTTTGAGGGCTGATGGCGCTCCTTGCTACGCTGGTTGTAACGGACAACGTAGTCAACAGAAGCCTTCAGCTCTTCTGTGATTTCGCTAAACGTGCGGGGAGTGGGTTCTCCGCTGATGTTTGCACTCGTGGAAACGATGGGTTTCTGGAAACGGTAGCAGAGTTCATGAGAAAACTCCTCGGCTGTGATGCGAATGCCCACGCTACCGTCCTCAGCAATGAGGTTGGGAGCCAAACCGATGGCATGCTCGTAGATGACCGTAAGGGGCGTGGTGGTGAGTTCCACCATGTCCCAAACGACATTGGGTACGTTACGAACGTAACGTGCCAGACGGTCGGCACTGTCAACAAGACAGATGAGTGCCTTGGAATCGTCGCGCTGCTTCAGCTCATATACTCGTTTCACAGCTTCGGGATTCGTGGCATCGCAACCGATTCCCCACACTGTGTCGGTAGGGTAGAGAATTACCCCTCCCTGCTTCATCACTTCAATAGCTTTCTTAACTTCGTCTGCTAACATAATAGAAGACCCTCCTCCTCTCCCTCCCAAGGGCTGGGAGTAGTTAGGTGGCTTATATTATTTAATTAATAATGTATAATTCTTTACTCTTCTGTAGCTGTAACTTCGATGGTTGGTTCTGTAGTCTTTTTCTTTGCAAGATATTCTGGAAGACTAAGTCCTGCCATGTCGAAGAGTTCGTTGAGAGGAGGAACAGACTTCATGAGTCCGCTAAGGAAGTTGGCTGTTGAACCTTTGCCGTCGGCACTGTTGCCACCGTCCCAGACAGTAACGTGGTCGATGTTGATGCCCTTCACTGCCTCTACCTGAGTCTTGACGAGTTCTGGCAACTTCTCGAGCAAGAGGAGCATATATGCCTTGTTGGCGTCGCCACCGGCAGCCTGAACCATCTTGTCGTAACCTTGTGCCTGCTTGGTGAGTACTTCGTAGAGACCTTTTGCCTCTGCTTCCATACGTGCGAAGATTGCGTCGGCTTCACCTTTCGCATTTACACGTACCTTTTCTGCCTCTGCCTCTGCCTCAATGATACGACGTTGCTTTTCGATTTCCTGTGGCACGAGGATGTTGGCTTTCTGAGTAGCCTGCTCACGTTCTGCACGTGCATTTTCTGCCTCACATTCAGCAGCGTATGCTTCCTGCTGAGCCTTAGCCTGTTGTACACGCTCTGCAGCTGTTGCCTTGCGCTGAGCTTCAGCCTCTTTCTCACGGCGGTCGGCATCACTGACTGCGATTTCAACCTTAGCCTGGTTCTCACCCTTAACGGCTGTAGCGTTGGCTTCAGCTGTACGGATACGGGTTTCACGGACTGCTTCAGCCTTACCGATTTCACCGACTTTGTCCTGCTCAGCCACACGAACCTTTGCTTCGTTGATAGCCTTCGCAGCTGCTTCACGACCGAGGGCTTCGATATAACCGCTCTCGTCCTTGATGTCGGTTACGTTCACGTTGATAAGACGGAGACCGATTTTCTTGAGTTCCACTTCTACGTTGGCAGAAATGCTCTCAAGGAATTTGTCACGGTCGTTGTTGAGTTCCTCAATGCTCATGGTTGCGATAACAAGACGCAACTGACCGAAGAGGATATCGCGGGCGAGTTCCTGAATCTGTCCTGGAGTCAGTCCGAGCAGTCGTTCTGCTGCAGCGTTCATGGACTCAGGATCGGTAGAGATACCTACGGTGAAACGTGAAGGCACGTCCACGCGGATGTTTTGACGGGAAAGTGCATTGGTGAGGTTGGCATCGATGCTGATAGGAGTAAGTGACAGATATGCATAGTCCTCGATGATAGGCCAAACGAAGGCACCACCACCATGCACGCATCTTGCACTGGATTTGTTGCTCTTACTTCCGTAGATGACAAGAATCTTGTCGGAAGGGCAGCGACGATAACGATTGATTATTGAAACAAACAGGAAAATTGCCACTACTACTATGGCAATAATCAGATACATGTGCTCCATCATAAGACTTTAGTGTTATTAGGGGTTAATAGTTATTTACATTTTCTCTACGCGGAGGGTCTCTCCGTCGATAACCTCTGTGATGCGTACTTTCTGACCTGTGGTAATGGCTTCGCCGTCGGTGATGGCATCGAGTTCGTGGAAAGCACCGTTGACGGAAATCTGAACCTTTCCCTTGCCTTCACCTTTCTCAGGAATACGCAGGTATACATTGGCAGTGCGTCCCATACAGTTCTTGATGTTGAAGGCTCCATTGGCTTCGAGCTTGCGTGTCTGCTTGCGGATGTAGAAGAACATCCATACGAAGAAGCAGCCTACTGCGATGCTTGCAATCAGCAGAAGTATGTTGTTGCCGATGTTTTTGTGCAGACTTACTCCTGCCCAACCGAAACCGAGGAGGAAATTGATGAGATTGCGTATGCTGAAAAGCGAAAGTCCACCGCCTGCATCCATAGTGTCGGCATCGGTGTCACCAAAATCGGCAACGTCAAAACTTGTGTCAACATCGTGACCGTCCATACCTATCATGGTAAGGACCATCTGAATAACGAATACCAGGGATGCTACGAGAGCGCAGCCCCAAAATACCTGTTGCATGGAATCCATGCCTGTGTACCAATTTGCAAATGATTCGAACATAATAATAAAATTCTTAAACCGGCTTACGCCTAAGTAGGGCAAAGTTATGCAAAATTCTTTTTACTTATATAGATAATGTGCGATTTTTTTATGCTGCGATTGAAAAAAAATAAAAGCTTGCAATTTTTCCCCTTGTTATTTTGTACGTCTCAACGATTGTTGTAAATTTGCAAAAATACTCAAATACTTACTAACTAAAAACCTATGAATAACGAAGTGAAACCTTACGTTATCGGTGTAGACCTGGGTGGTACTAACACCGTATTTGGAATTGTAAATCAGCGAGGCGAGGTAATGTGCTTCGACTCAATACGTACACAGGAATATCTTACAGCTGAAGCTTTTGTTGAAGCCGGTGTAGCTTGCCTGCAACCGCTTTTGCAGCAAGTCGGAGGTATAGAAAACGTGAAGGCAATGGGAATAGGCGCTCCTAATGCCAATTTCTATTCCGGAGCCATAGAACATGCACCAAACCTGCCTTGGAAAGGTATCGTGCCTCTTGCAGATATGTTCAGCAAGGCTCTGGGAATTCCCGTTGCAATGACTAATGATGCAAATGCAGCAGCGATGGGTGAGATGATATACGGTGTGGCACGAGGAATGAAGAACTTCATTGTAATCACGCTCGGTACTGGAGTTGGCAGCGGTATCGTTATCAATGGACAGATGGTATATGGCCACGACGGATTTGCAGGCGAACTCGGCCACGTGACAATGGTTCGTGGAAAGGAAGGACGCACCTGCGGTTGTGGACGAACCGGCTGTCTTGAAGCATACTGCTCGGCAACAGGTGTGGCACGTACAGCTCGCGAAATACTTGCAAACACTGACCGCCCAAGCTTGCTGCGAGAGATGGAAGCAGATAAAATCACTTCCTTCGATGTGTCTATCGCTGCAGGAAAAGGCGATGCGGTTGCGAAAGAGATATTTGATTTCACAGGAAAGATGCTGGGAGAGGCTTGTGCAGACTTTGCAGCATTCTCGTCACCTGAAGCATTTATCTTCTTCGGCGGACTTACGAAGGCCGGTGATCTGATTATGAAACCAATTGAAGAAGCATACAACGCACACGTGATGCCGATATTCAAGGGTAAGGCTAAATTCCTGGTATCTGGACTTATGAACAGCAATGCTGCAGTTCTCGGTGCCAGCGCACTCGGATGGGATGTGGAATAGAAGAAGAGTAATGGTGATTTATACGGGAGGTACGATAGGAATGATTCGTAATCCCGAAACTGGAGGTCTCGAAGCATATAACTTCGAGCACCTTCAGAAACATGTGCCTGAATTGAAGGAGTTTGACTACGACATACATAGTTATCAGTTCAAACCGCCTATTGATTCGAGCGACATGCGACCTGAACTCTGGGCACGTCTCGTGGAGCTTATTGCAGGGAACTATGACGACAACGACGGATTCGTGATTCTTCACGGAACGGATACGATGGCATACACAGCCTCTGCGCTTAGCTTTATGCTTGAGAACCTCGCCAAACCGGTCGTCCTTACAGGCAGTCAGTTGCCTATTGGCCACTTGCGTACTGACGGAAAGGAAAACCTGATAAATGCCATTGAACTCGCTGCCGCCTGCGATGAGAAAGGACGACCGAGAGTACCTGAGGTGACTGTGTGCTTCGGTCAGAAACTCTATCGTGGAAACCGCGTGACCAAGTGCAATGCGGAGAATTTCAATGCCTTCACTTCTTACAACTGCCCTCCGCTTGCAGAGACTGGAATCAATATCCATTTTGAT
The DNA here is from genome assembly GCA_002350855.1 of Prevotellaceae bacterium UBA2852. Next base: position 134,809 of record DEFM01000006.1, on the reverse strand, counting down.
GACAAAATCATCAGAAAACCACTGAACTGTGCTCCACTGATTACACATACTGTCACGGATGAGTCTGTGATAGCGATTACGCTTTTCCCTGGAATCAGACCGGATATCATAGAACATGTGCTGAACTTCCCCGATATTCACGCCGTAGTTCTCCGCACATTCGGAAGCGGCAATGCTCCTCGTGTGTCCTGGCTCTGCGATGCGATAAGCAAGGCGACCGCAAAAGGGAAAGTGGTAGTGAACATTACCCAATGCCAGCGCGGAACCGTGGAAATGAATATCTATGAAACCGGTCAACAACTGTTACTGGCAGGTGTGGTGAGTGGAAGCGATATGACTGTTGAGTGCGCCATCACCAAACTCATGGTGCTGCTCGGACAAGATTTGTCTCCTGAACAGATACGCCTTAATATGGCAAAATCGTTGGCAGGGGAACTGACAGAATGAGTTTTTCGTGCATTTATAACGGGAATATGAGTTTTTTTGCCTAACTTTGCAGACAGTTTGTAAAACTGACAGACAAAATGATTAAAAAATCAACATTTAGCACCATTGCCATTCTGATGTTGGCAATGACTTTATTATTTTCATGTAAATCAGAGCTTAAGCGCAAGCATCTTGTCGGTACGTGGAAACTGGCAGCAATAGACAGCCGCATTGATGGAGTGTTAGACGAGGATGCAAGCCAGAACGTTGGCGAATCATGCTATACCTTCAGTAATGACTCTACCTATAAATTGGTTGAGGACGAAGACTCGGAGCAAGGTGTATGGTCTTATGCTGACAGCACTCTCGCCAAGATGCCTTCAGACTCTACAGAGTATATGTATTTCAGCATAGAAAAGTGTGAAGAGGATACATTGATTATCTCTTTGCCTGACGACTCAACAGAATACGGTGTCATTTCCGAACGCCGCATATTCGTGAAGCAGAAAGATAAATAGCAAGATTTTTCATAGTTTTACTAAAACCATAGATATACCGAAGAATCCTTAGACAGAACCGCCCATGAATCTACTCGATATCCTATCAGGTTTAAGCGACATGGAATGGCTGCATAATATCAGTTTCCTTGACATGATGGTAAAAGGTACCATCATCGGAATTGTGGTATCTGCACCAATGGGTCCTGTTGGTATTCTTTGTGTTCAACGTACCCTGAACCGTGGACGTTGGATAGGTTTTGCAACAGGAGTGGGAGCTGCATTGAGCGATATTATCTATGCTCTCATTACGGGTTATGGTATGTCCATGGTGGTTGGTATCATAGAAAATCCTGTTTTGTCGTTCTGGATACGAGTGGCAGGCTGCGTACTTCTTTTTATGTTCGGATTCTTCACATTCCGCACTAATCCAAACACAAAAAAGACTCATGCTAAGATGGCGCAAGATGTGGAACGACAGGCTATCAAAGCTGGTAAGAAATATAAGAATGCCAAACGCCAGGTACCTGAGTCACAATTTGAGAAGATAACTCGTGAGCATCTCGATAAATTAACGCCTGAAAAGCATAAGAAATCTGCCAAAAGCCGTATTGCCATAATGAATAACTTTATGACAGGTTTCCTGGTAACATTCTCCAATCCACTTATCATATTCCTTTTTGTGGCGCTGTTCGGACAGTTTACGTTTATTCGTCCGGCGAACCCGGGACCTCAATTCATTGGCTATCTTTTTATCATTGTAGGTGCATTGGCATGGTGGTTCCTGCTTACATGGTGCGTAAGCAAGGTCCGCAACAAGTTCGACGAAAAGGGTATTCTTATCATTAATAGAATAATCGGTGGAGTAGTGATGACAGTGTCTGCCATCATCGCAATTTGTACATTCTTCTGACGGGGAAGAGTATTTCCTTTCATTATGTCGTTATATCGGTATAACGTTATAACGTCATAACGTAATGCCGTTAATCTGAAATTCCATAATATGATTATTGCTCAAAAACTCAAACAGCAGAATATCGCTGAATATCTATTATATATGTGGCAGGTAGAGGATATTATCCGTGCCAACAAACTGGATATAGACCAGCTGGAGACTACATATCTTTCGAAATTCCAACTCGACGGTGAGGCTAAGGCACAAATGCGCGAATGGTATGAGAATCTTATAGAGATGATGCGTGGCGAAGGTGTGGCAGAAAAAGGACATCTGCAAATCAACCGCAATATCATCATTCTGCTCACAGACCTTCATACCCAGCTGCTACATTCCACCAAGCATCCTTTCTATTCTGCTGCATACTACAAGGCTCTGCCTTTCATTGTGGAACTGCGCCAACGTTCACAGACTACTGATAAAAACGAGCTGGAGAACTGCTTCGACGCACTCTACGGACTTATGCTGCTGAGACTGAAAGGTCAACCCGTGAGTGAGGATACAAAGAAGGCTATGGACAGCATTACTCAGTTTCTTGCCTTGCTCTCTGACTACTACAAGAAAGAACGCGAAGGGGAACTGGAGTTTTAAGAAAATACCGGAAACAAGATGAATATACTTATCACAGGATGCAACGGCCAGCTCGGCAATGAACTGCAACTGGTGGCAAAACAGAATCCGCAACACACCTATTTCTTTACAGACGTAGAAGAACTTGACATAACCGATGCTTCAGCTACAGAAAAGTTCGTGCAGGACAATGCCGTTGACTGCATTGTGAACTGTGCGGCATATACTGCGGTAGACAAGGCTGAGGAAAATGCTGAACTTTGCAATCTGCTCAACTCTGTCGCACCTGGTTATCTTGCTGCCGCAGTGGAGCGCAGAGGCGGGTATATGGTTCAGATAAGCACGGACTACGTGTTCGACGGGACCAACCATATTCCTTATACTGAGGACCAGCCAACTTGTCCGCAGTCAGTGTATGGAAGAACAAAACTCGGCGGTGAACAGCTGGTGACTGCCAACTGCTCAAAGGCAATGATTATCCGCACTGCATGGCTCTATTCCTCTTTCGGCAACAACTTTGTGAAGACCATGATTCGTCTTGGAAAGGAAAGAGATAGTCTTGGAGTAATTTTCGACCAGATAGGAACTCCAACCTATGCCCGTGATTTGGCAAACGTAATCATGAATGCCATCAATCAAGGCATAGTTCCAGGCATTTATCATTTCAGTAATGAAGGTGTGTGCTCATGGTACGACTTCACTCTTGCCATTCACCGCATTGCAGGAATAACCAACTGCAACGTACGTCCGCTGCATACCAGCGAATATCCAACCCCTGCAGCCCGTCCTCACTACTCAGTTCTTGACAAATCCAAAATCAAACAGACTTACAATCTCGACATTCCTCACTGGGAATCATCACTCGAAGAATGTATCATTAAGACCTTCCCCCTTACCCCTCCCGTAAAGGGCGGGGAGTAGTTAGAACTCTGTGCAGATATAAAAAATTAATTAAATAACAATGAATCAACAAAATACAGTTAATGATAATCTATCCACTCCCTCCCTTGCAGGGAGGGGAAGGGGTGGGTCTGAAATAGACCGCCGTCGCACGTTTGCGATTATCAGTCACCCGGATGCGGGTAAGACAACACTTACTGAGAAACTGCTGCTCTTTGGAGGACAGATCCAAGTGGCAGGAGCTGTGAAATCGAATAAAATCAAGAAGACTGCTACATCCGACTGGATGGAGATAGAGAAGCAGCGTGGTATCTCTGTCAGCACATCTGTGATGGAGTTTGACTACCTGCCTCCTATGGCAGATCCTGGACAGCAGCCTTATAAAGTTAATATCCTCGATACTCCAGGTCACCAGGACTTTGCAGAAGACACTTTCCGTACCCTCACAGCTGTTGACAGCGCAATCATCGTGATTGACGGAGCAAAGGGTGTGGAGGCACAGACACGTAAACTCATGACTGTGTGCCGTATGCGTAAGACTCCAGTCATAGTGTTTATCAACAAGATGGACCGTGAAGGTCGCGACCCGTTTGATTTGCTCGATGAGGTGGAAGAAGAACTACAAATCAGTGTCCGTCCGCTCTCTTGGCCTATTAATCAGGGTGCTCGTTTCAAAGGCGTATATAATATTTATGAGAATAACCTCAACCTCTTTACTCCTGACAAGCAGAAAGTGACAGAGAAAGTGGAGGTGGATGTCAATAGCAGCGAACTCGACGCTCATGTCGGAGCTGAAGATGCTCAGAAACTGCGTGATGACCTTGAACTTATTGAAGGTGTATATCCGGAATTCAATGTTGAGGATTATCTCGATGCTTCTGTTGCCCCAGTATTCTTCGGTTCTGCACTTAATAACTTCGGTGTGCAGGAACTGCTCGACTGTTTCGTGGAGATTGCACCGCGTCCACGTCCTACTACAGCGGAAGAGCGCTTGGTACAGCCCGATGAACCGAAATTCACAGGATTCATCTTCAAGATAACCGCGAACATCGACCCTAACCACCGTTCATGTACTGCCTTTTGCAAGGTCTGCTCAGGAAAGTTCGTCCGCAACGCTCCTTATCTCCATGTACGTCAGGGCAAAACTGTGCGTTTCTCTTCTCCAACTCAATTCATGGCACAGCGCAAGAGTACCATTGAGGAAGCATATCCTGGAGACATCGTAGGTTTGCCGGATAACGGAATCTTCAAAATCGGTGACACTCTGACTGAAGGTGAACAACTGCATTTCAAGGGATTGCCATCGTTCTCTCCTGAAATGTTCAAATATATCGAAAATGCCGACCCGATGAAGACCAAGCAGCTGGAAAAAGGTATTAACCAGCTTATGGACGAGGGTGTTGCGCAGCTGTTTGTCAATCAGTTTAACGGACGCAAACTCATCGGAACCGTAGGTCAGTTGCAGTTTGAAGTTATCCAGTATCGTCTTGAAAATGAGTATAATGCGCTCTGTAAATGGGAACCTGCCAGCCTTTACAAAGCGTGCTGGATTGAAAGCGACGATGAAGCAGAGTACGAAAACTTCAAGAAGCGCAAGTATCAGTATATGGCTCGTGACCGTGAAGGACGCGATGTGTTCCTTGCCGACTCCAGCTATGTGCTCATGATGGCTCAGCAGGACTTCAAGAATATCAAGTTCCACTTCACCAGTGAGTTCTAAGGAACCGGTTGATTTTAAAACAAAAAAACCACAACGACGCTTATCGCATCGCTGTGGTTTTTTATTGTTTTATTAAAAAAGTAATTGCTTAACGTACTTATCCTGCCAGACTGATGTTGTTGCGGCGTGCCAGGCGACGCATGTTGATGAGGGCATAGCGCATGCGGCCTAAGGCTGTATTGATGCTGACATTGGTTTTTGCTGCAATCTCCTTGAAGCTGAGATCTTCGTAGAAGCGCAACAGAACCACTTCACGCTGAGATTCTGGAAGCATGGCAATAAGCTGTTTCACTTCGTTGAGAGTCTGAGCGTCAATCATCTCACGTTCGCGGTTCTCATCCACAGCCATTGATGCATCGTTGAACAGATCGTACTCCGATTCGTCGTTTGACAGGAGTTTGTCGGATTTGTTCTGACGATGATAGTCAATAACCTGGTTATGGGTGATACGCATGAGCCATGAAGCAAATTTGTTCATGTTATTGTAACGACCAGACTTAATGGTTGAGACAATACGCATAAACACTTCCTGGAAAAGGTCCTGCGCCTCTTCCTCGTTCTTCAACGCGTAATAAATATATGAGTAAACCTTGCTTTCGTATCTTTGTAACAATACATCGAAAGCAACATCATTACCATCTTGAAATGACTGTACCAACTCTTCGTCGGTCAATCGTTTAAGTTCTTTCATTATGCTTTTTAATTTAGTTTAGCGTAATGTTTTATCGATAGGCAATGATGTTTTAGTTGATAATTGAGTATTAAAAAAATGAATAAATATGCGGATTCAGCAGCCTGCGAGTATTACACTTTAACACATTTTTGCTAAAAACCGTGGGCAAAGTAACGCAAAAGATTTAATATTTCCAAATCTTTGCATTTTTTTTTGCCTTTTCGTGCAATTTTTAACAAACTCGGGCGTTGCAGACGTCGTTCCCACGCAGGAAATCGGCAATACCCATGCGTTTCTTGCCTGCAAGTTGCAGAGTCTTTATATTCAGAGTTCCGTCTGTGCAAACAACATGCAGATATGTCTTACCGTCGGAGAGTATTGTACCGACTGGAGCGGAGTGTTTGTCAGCCAGTTTCTCTGTTTCGTAGATTTTTAGTTGCAGACATTCTTTGTTGCCATCCTTGTTGGGCTTTTCCAGTTCTGTCCATGCGGCAGGGTAGGGACTGAGACCGCGAATGAAGTCGTAGATGCGTTTCATCGGCAAACTCCAGTCTATCCGGCAGGTTTCGCGGAAAATTTTCGGAGCTGGTTTCAGTTCAATTCCTTCCGACATTTCATCCTGTTCCAATGGATGTATGGTTCCTGCGATGATGTTGTCAACCGTTTCCGTTACGAGTTTCCCTCCAAGCATCATCAGTTTGTCGTGCACATCTCCCACACAGTCGGTGTCGCTGATAGGAATCCGTACTTGCTGAATCACCTTGCCTGTGTCAATTTCGTGTTTCAGGAAGAAAGTTGTGATGCCTGTCTCTGTCTCTCCGTTTATCACAGCCCAGTTGATAGGGGCTGCACCTCGGTACTGTGGCAGGAGCGATGCGTGCAGGTTGAATGTACCCATAGGTGGCATTGCCCAGACTATTTCCGGCAACATACGGAAGGCAACGACGATTTGCAGATCTGCCTTGAGGCTACGCAGTTCTTCAACAAACGCCTCATCTTTCAGTTTTTCGGGCTGAAGTACACGCAGTCCTTGCTCCACGGCATATTGCTTCACAGGACTTGGTTGCAGCACGCTGCCGTGACGGCCAATCGGCTTGTCAGGCATTGTGATAACTCCAACTACATTATAACCACCTTCAACCAAAGCTCGCAGGCTTTCCACAGCGAACTCTGGTGTTCCCATATATACTATTCTTAAATCTTCCTTTGTCATAATTCAGTCTTACTTCAGATTCTGCAAGCGTTTGTATTCTTTCTTTGTCAGTCGCATGAATGATCCGTGTTGAGGTGAACGCACACCCTTGATGTCAACCGGATCACGGAAATTGCGGAGGTTCTTATCTGCGCGACAGATGCGGTAGTGCTTAGGATTGGAAGAGTATTCTATGTATGCCACACACCAGTTGTCGTCACCAACGAGTTGGAATGCACTGCTTCCCTCGCATTTCTTGTTGCCTTCAAAACTGACGTAGTCGTCTTCCACAGGTTCACTCCAAGGACCTGTAAGGGATTTAGCCGTTGCTGTGAATATACCTGGATGTCCGCCTTCTTTCTTTATGAGCATGTGGTAAAGCCCATCGCTCTTTAAGTAGTTGATGTCCGCATCGATGGTTGCATAGCCCCAGTCGAAAAGCAGACGTGGTTTAGTGAGTTTCGTAAAAGACTCATCGGCATAACTGTAGTACATTCGGTCGTACTTCTCTTCGGCACTGTTCCAGAGTGAGTAATAGATGAAATAACCTCCGCGTTTGCCGTCAGCCCAGGTGTAGTAAGGATCCCAGAATATCTGTGGCGCCCACACTCGGTTGACAGTTGACCAGTCTTTATAGATATCCGGACTTTCGGGGTCGCAGAATATCGATGGACCTTTGCGAAAGTCAAACGTAACGGATTCCCAGTTGATGAGGTCGTCGCTGCGAAGGAGATCCATTCCGTAATTGTCCCACTTATGTGATTTTGCCACACACATGTCGGTAGTTACCATCAGATAGCCTTTGCCTATGTGGCGGCGGCAGATATATGCGTCACGTGTGCCGCCCTCAATTCGGGCATGCTCCTTCACGTCGAAAATAGGACGTCCTCCGGCTACGTCTTCGTAGTGGAAACCGTCGCGGCTTATAGCGTAGGCTGTATATTCTCCGTCTCCACCCATGTGGCAGTAAAGATAGCCATAGGTGCCTTTCTGCTTGTTCTGGGCATTTGCACTGGTAGAGATTGAAATAGCACACAATAAAAATATTAATATCTTCTTCATTTTGTGTATTTTGATAATTGTAGTTTTAGGGGTGAGGAGGCTTAGAATACATATCCGAGGTTAACGAATACGTAAGGCTTCTTGGTGTGGTTGCTGTATCCGATGGAGGCTCCTAACGGACCGAACAAAGTATTGTAGTAATACGCTCCCTGGATTCCGAGTATGGTACGGTTGTCGAAAAGGTTCTTAAGCTTGTCAGCCTGTTGGGCGGCAGCGGCGCGAATCAGAACGTAGCTGTTATTGCCTATATGCTGCTGTGCTTGCAGTTGGACGGCTGCGAAATGGCGGTCGATGTATTCCATGTTGCTTATTCCGGCGAATGGCATCTGCTGCTCAATATAATGACCGAACCATTCACCTCCGATGGTGTTGCCGTATATGGTAGGAACACTCTTCCCAAAGAGCATACGTCCGTAGAGCATGGGCTGGAGTACGAATCTGCTGCCTATGGGGAATGACTTGCGCCAGTCCACACTGACATCGCTCATACCAGTTGTCTTGCCTACTATGCTTCCGTCGTCCGCACGTATGTTAAGCTTGGCGAAGTTGTTGGTCAAGTAGGCATATTCAGCTTTGAATCTCGCACCGCGAGTGGGGAATATCCAGTTGTCCTCACTGTTGTAGTTCAGACGTGCACGATAGCTGAAGAAGTGTTCGTTTTTCAGTGCAAACTGTATGGAGTTGTCTGAGCCTAGTTTGCTGCGGTAGTGCATGAAGTCCCAGCGCAAACCCATTTGCAGGTTGAAGTGGCGAAGGTCCAGGTTGATTGGAAGGAATTCTGCCTGCATCTGATTGTATAGTATATTGTAGTCGCGGTCACCGTTCATATATACATCCACATCGTTGCGACGGAATGTGTAGCTTAGCATAGGACGTGTGTAGCTTCGTGGATGTACGGTGATTTCGCCACGTGCCATGAAGCGTTTGCCAAGTCGGAGCGTGATGTCGGTGTTGACAGGTGTAGCAGTGTTAAACGGCAATTCCAGACCGAGCTGAACGGCTGCATATTCCTCAGAGTCGTAACGGGCACCGGCATGGAAACGCATGGACTTACGGTTACCTGCCGAGAGTGTGACGTTAACTCCGTCGCCATCTGGTATTAGCCTACATTCAGCAGTCTGGTAGAAAAGGTCAATGCGCATGGATGTGGTGAGTGACTGTTCAAGTTTCGCATCTATGCTGTCGGTCTTGTTCAGGTGAAACTTCTGCCGTAGGAAACGCTCTGCATGGGGAGTCATGTTTTCGAATGAGAATCCCGTGATGCGTTGCTTCTCTGTCAACACCTGTGGACGGCGTGGCTGCAGTATTACTGGACGGAACGAATCGTCGATTCCAATCTTGCTCTTAAGAGCGATAATTTCGTCCCAGTGCCGCATGGCCTCTTCCTCTCCGTAGCGAATTAGTGAGTCTATGGCGGTAGGTGTGAAACTGGCAGTGGAGAAATTGCGTGGGTCAACGTTCATGTAGAGGTCGGTCAGCGCTTTGTTCTCTTCATACTTGTTCACACAGTTCATGTCTATGATCTGTCCCACGATGTCCATGGTACCGTGTATCTCCTCCGCTGTCTTTGACTTTTCGGAGAGAGTGATGCCAATGACGATATCGGCTCCCATGTCACGGGCTACGTCAACAGGGAAGTTGTTGCGCAGACCTCCGTCAACGAGCACTTTGTCTCCGATTCTCACGGGTGCGAACGCAGCTGGTATGGACATTGATGCCCTCATAGCCTGGGGTAGTCTTCCGCTATGGAATACCTCCTCGGTATTGGTCATTATGTCGGTGGCGACACAGGCAAACTCAATGGGCAGGTCACGTGAGAAGTTGAGAGAGTCTGTGTATCCGTTGCATAGTCTCTGGAACAGTTCTGCCAAGTTCTTTCCTCTTATGAGTCCGCCTCCGCTTCTGTCGTGCTTGCCGATAGCCTTGCCGGTTGAGAATATGTAGGTGTACTGCTTCTTGCGGTCATTGAGACTCTGGTTGGCTAGGTTCTCCTTGTCGGTGATGACATATCCCCAGTCTTGTGCCCTTACGATTGAGTCGAGGGCGTTGGCGTTGTAACCGATGGAGTATAGTCCTCCTACGATGCTGCCAATTGACGTTCCGGTAATGATGTCAATGGGGATGCCGGCTCGTTCAAGCACTTTCAGCACACCGATATGAGCCATACCCTTGGCTCCGCCACCGCTCAGCACCACAGCAACTTTCTTTCTACCTGTCGCTGTGCTGTCAGCCTGTGTCTCGGCCGGTGTCTCAGCCATTATAGTGCTGCTAAGCAGCGCAAAAAGTATAAATAGTATCTTCTTCATATTCTCTTAAGTCTGTAGCTTTGACATTATCAGAGTTTATAGGTCAGTCCAGCACGGAGTTCGAATGTCCTTGCATCGACGTCCTTGAAGTCACGGTAATGTGCATGGCGCCAGAAATAGCTGCCTCGCAGATTTACTGAGAGGTTCTTAGTGAGGTAAAGGCCGAAGTCGGCGTTGAAGGCAAGCATACGAGTGTTGCCCGGGTCTCCTTGAGCGTTGGTGTAGTCAAGTTCGAAGCCTTCCTTGCCAACCCATTCCGAACGGTCGTAGCCTTTCCATGTGAAGATGTGGAAGTAGTTGGCATCGATGTTCATATAGCCCACCTTCTTGATGTCCATGTTCGTTTGTATCTTAGCCGAGAATCCGCTACCCATGTTGTAGTCGCGCTCTTGGATATAGAGGTAGTCGCTGAGAGAGCCGCCAAGCAGGATTCCGCTCAGGTAGATGCGCTGTTCCAGGTTCATACGCTCCTCTAACTGTGGGAATCTGTAGATGAGACCTGGACCCACAGAGGCTGCTTCGCTGATGCGGTATGGGATGAGGTCTGTGCCATCCTTCACTGCCTCGGAGTTGTAGAAGTTGAAGTGCTGGAAGAGACCGAAGTCAGCTTCGAATTTCTTTGTGTCTGCAATCGAAGTGCCCCAAAGACGTCCCAGCAAATTCAATCGGTTGACGGCAGGCTGGTTGCTGGAGAATCCGAATGTAGCATTGGCGTGGAAGAAGTCGAATGGCTTGTTCTCGTCGTTATTGTATGGGTCGCCGTACTCCAAACCCAGTTCCAGGTATGGGTTATGCTCGCCTCGGAACAGGGCGCGATCGTCAGCTAAGTAGCGGTCACCGAACGATACACTGTAGCTCACAGGTATGCGGCTGTAGTCGTGGTATAGATAATGACTGCTCCTCCGTTTCCATGCCTCACCGGTGAGTACACGCTTCAGTCCTTTCATAGGAGAGATGAGGGCACCGCCAAGCTCACGGAGGAAACGGCTGAAACCAACCTCACGGTCATCGTAGAAGAGGTCGCTCACACGGAAGGCGATTTCACCGATGCAGGTACCACCAATGGAAGTAGCCATCAGGTCGTTGATAGCTGGCGGTGTGATTTCACCGAAGAACTCCCACATCAGAGAGCCGCCCAAGGCACATGGATATGACTCCCAGAAGTTATAGCCGTTGGCACGGGCTGAGTTGAAGTAAAGGTTGCCGTGATATGGGTGTGCAAACAGGTTGGTGTTGAAGTTGTCGTTGTCCCACACGAAGGCGTGCTCGAAGTTGTGGCCGATGCTGTGGAAACTGATGCGAGAGAACTCCTCACCCAGCACCCAAGTGTCCCAGCGGTTTACAAACACGTTCAGCGCTGTGATCATTCCGGCTGTACGCCACATATTCTTCTTTGGCGACAGGGCAAAGCGGTCTTCGTCGCCACCAAGCATATCCTCTTCGGAGTGCAGGCGGATTGACCGGCTCCTGTTACTGTTAAAACCGTTATAATGGTAGGTCAGACCCAATTCACCAATCATGCGGTGGCGGTAACTCTTGTTGTGGTCGTAGTAGCGTGTGTCGCCGTAGCCCACAGTACCGAAAACGCCCCAGCTTTTGCTTAACTGATAGTCGAGGTTCAGACGGCCTTCTAATGAGTATAGGCGCTCAGGAGCTTGGGGGGAGTTCTCCTGGAATGTCTCAATGTGGGAGAATCCCAAGTCTCCGCTGACAGATAACCTCGGTGTCAGTTCGAAATACTGACCGATGCGGTAGAAGAGCGCTCCCGAGAACTTTTCGCTAAGTCCCATGTAGTGAGTGCCCACACCGATGATGTTATATGTGGAGCGGTTGCGGAAACGAAATGCCAAGTTGGTTTTCGAGTGGTTGCCTCCATAGACCATCAAGTCGATGCGCGTCTTCGGGTTCACGTTGATGAGTCCGTACCGTTTAGCGATTGTGTCGCGTGAATAGTTTATAAGGCCTATCTGCACACCTTTCTGGTAGTCATGGGTGACGTAGTTGAGCAGACCGATCTGTACGCCGCGTAAAGTGTCCGTCTCATTGCGGAAGGCAATCTGCACACCCTTCAGTATTCCCACATTCTGGTTAGTGAAACCAGACAGCTGCAGACCGTTGGCTTCGCCGATGACAATGTTGTTGAGACCTGAGATCTGCACACCTTTCATTCCGTCGTATGCCACGTTGCTGAAGCCCGATAGCTGCAGACCGCTGGCATGTTCGGCAATATTCGATATAGGCGACAGCTGCACTCCCTTGATAGAGTCGGCAATGTTTACAAAACCCAAACCTACGCTGGCTTTGCTTTCCTGCTTTTCTTCTTGTGCCTGAGCACTCAGGGCTACCATTGTGACAAGTGTAATTAACGTAATAATCTTCTTCATATAACTATATTATTTTATCTTAATTAGTTAGTATGGAGCTATGTCTTTAGATTGTATAGTGCTATGTCTTTTTGCAAATATACGACATTTTTCTTATTCTTCAGTTTTTCCTTTAAAAAAATACGCATAGCCAAATGCTGGTTATGCGTATTTTCTACTTAGTCATTTGTACTTTGTACTTGATATTGTTTCCTTGTGTAAAGTCGGGCAACCAATGCACCGCTGATGTTGTGCCATACGCTGAAGATGGCACCCGGGATAGTTGCCAGAGGGTAGGCGGCAAAATGGAGAGTGGCTAATGACGAAGCCAGACCGGAGTTCTGCATGCCTACCTCGATGGAGATAGCTCGCTTCTTCGGTTCTGCAAGCCCTAACAGCCGCCCGATAAGATATCCAAGACTCAGTCCACAGAGGTTGTGAAGCACGACCACAATGACTATAATCAGACCGCCTGCCAACAACTTGGAAGCATTTGCGGCAATGATTATGGCAACAATGAGGGCAATCGCAACAGACGAGAAAGCAGGAAGATAGTCTGTTGTGCGCTCCGTGAACTTCGGCCAAAGTCCCTTGACAATCAATCCTACGACGATGGGCAGTATAACTATCCAGAGAATGCTCAGCAGCATACCCGCCACATCAACATTGACGCTCTTCCCTGCCAAAGCCCATGTCAGTAATGGCGTAAGCAGCGGAGCGAGTAGGGTAGAGACACCAGTCATTCCTACGGACAAAGCCAGGTCGCCTTTCGCCAGATAGGTAATCACATTCGATGCTGTACCGCCAGGACAACAACCTACCAGCACCACACCCAGCGCCAGCGCTTCGTCGAGCTGAAAGGCTCTTGCCAGTCCCCATGCCAGCAGAGGCATGATGGTGAACTGTGCCAGACAACCGATGATGACATCCTTCGGACGGCTGAACACTATCTTGAAGTCCTTAAGGTTCAGTGTCAGTCCCATACCAAACATCACCACTCCCAGCAGATAGTTTATAACCGTTGCCGGCACCTGTTGCAGCACACTTGGAAATGCCAGTGCCAGCAATGCGGCTGCAAGCACCAGCACACCCATATATTCCGATATGTAATGACAAATGGTTTTCATCTTAATTAGTTATTCAGAATGGCTAAAAATAGGTTGGTATTGTCTGGTTTCTAATATCCATACACTAAGCCATATTTCTCGTGAAGATGGCGGAGGCTACCGTCAGCTTTCATCTGGGCAATGACAGCGTTGACAAGGGCGAGAAGATCGTCCTGACCTTTGCGCATCAGCACGCCGATTTCTCCGTGGGTGAAAGGTGAGTTTATGAGGGGTGCAGCAAGGCGCGGGTCATTCTGCACGTACCAGGGAGCCTCAGTGATTTCGGTAATCATCACGTCGGCTTCACCTTCAGCTATAAGAGTCGGGATTTCCTCATTCTTTTGGTGGACGATGATGGTGGCGTGGGTTAGGTTCTCGTTGGCAAACTTCTCGTTCAATCCGCCGGGGTTCACCATCACGCGCACCTCCGGTTTGTCGATGTCAGCCAACGACTGGAAACGGTCGGTCTCAGTAGCACGACAGAGGATGGTCTTGCCATTACATAGATAGCCGTCACTCATCAGCATCGTCTCCTTTCGTGTGTCGGTAATGGTTATGCCACCGATTGCGAGGTCAAAAGTCTGCGGGTCGGCCAGCACATCGGTAGTCAGCGTAGGCCACGAAGTTTGTACGAATTCAATTCCTACACTGATACGAATTCCCGAGCTACGCTCGCCTACCCGTAGCCTTTCGGCTATCTTTTCTACCATCTCAATGCCGAAGCCCCAATAGTTTCCGTCGGCCTCTTTATATGACAGCGGACGATAGTCGCCCGTGGTGCCAACGAGCAACTTGCCACGTTCCTGGATACGTTGTATGGTGGGCTGCACCGCAGAGGGATTGTCATCGTTCGACGTGCATGATGCAAACGATACTGTGCCGCATAGTATCAGGATGGCGGCGAGTACCCATAGTCTGGCCATTTTCATTTCCTAACTACCTTTTGGCTGCCCCGGAATGTCAAGATAATGGCAAATAGCCATAGTGTTCGTTGTCTCATTTACTCAGTTGCTTGACAGGGAAAGTAAAATACGTATCGGGGAAGGGTTCGTCCTTCAGGGTAAAGTGCCACCACTCGGTGTCGAAAGGCTTGAAGCCGTGACGCTGCATAGCCTGACGCAGAATCATGCGGTTCTGGAACTGCTCAGGGGTAATACTACGTTTCGGCTCAGTGGGTGATTTCGAGTTGTCGCCTGTGTATTCACCTGTCTCGGGATTGCCGCAGAAGTCGGGATGACTCTCGGGACCGAACCAGTCGAAGGTGCCGCCCATGTCGATTTCCTTTTCGGTATTCATATCGAAAAGCGTCAGGTCAACGGTAGAACCACGGGTATGACCGCTCTTCAGGCAGATATAGTCCTGAGGAAAGAGCACACTCTTGTCGAGGTCTGGATAGAAGTATGCCTTCATCAGTGTGTCGTTGATGTCCTCAGCCCAGCGCACAAAGTGGTCAACACCTTTCTGCGGACGGTAGGCATCATAGATCTTCAGGCGATAGCCTTGAGCTTTCACGTCATCGCTTACAGCCTTCAGGCTGTCAGCGGCCTGTTTGGTTAAGAGCGCCGTCGGTTCCTCATAGCCATCGATGCGCGTTCCCACAAAGTTGTACGTGCCGAAGTAGCGGATTTCCAGAATCACGTCGGGCACTACGTCGGTAATGGTTACAAACTGGCTGGTATCCTCAGTCTCGTTGACATTCGCTTTCTTATTCTTGTCCGAAGAGCAGGATACAATCGTTGTGCCGCAGATTAGGATGGCGGCTATCATCCAAAGTTTGACCTGTTTCATGATTATTGTCTTCCTCTTTTATCTTTACTCCAACTTTCCTGCCAGACGCATACGGACGGCGGCAGGGGTTACAGGGGCGGTTATGTCGGCGGTGTTCACCTGCTGCTGGTCACCGTCGATGTTAAACTGCAGGGTGGCTCCGTCGTTGCGCACGTCGATGGTGACGTTGGCACCCATCACGAGGGGGAGGTTCACATCACCGTGACCGCCGGGGAAGCCGCAGAGCACGGGGATGTTGTACGCCTTCAGCATCTCGTGGAGCATCGCCTCAACACTCTCGTATGTAAACTCCTTGCCGCAGTCGGTGAACTCACCGAGGATGATGCCCCGGCAGCGGTCAAGCACACCGTTCATCTGGAGTATGCGCATCTGGCGGTCTATGTTATGCATCGACTCCTCCACCTCCTCAATGAAGAGAATAATGTTCTTGCCTTTGGTGGCATCGGCTTGCGAGCCGAGGTTTGGTGCAAAGGTGCAGATGTTACCGCCCACGAGCGTGCCGGTAGCTGTACCAGTGATGTTTTGCTTATGTGCAGGCAGCTCATATCGAGGCACATTGCCCAGGAGCAGGTCGCGCATCAGCGTGCTGGTGACGTCGGTGCCGCCCTTGGCCAGGAACGAGCTCATGGTGCCATGGATGCTCATCACTCCAGCGCGGGTCAGCAGACCGTGTAGCGTCGAGATGTCGCTGAAGCCTACCAGCCATTTAGGTGAAGCTTTCAGCTCAGCCAGTGTCAACTGGTCAATGAGCTGGATGGTGCCATAGCCGCCACGGTTACAGATAATAGCCTTGATGTCGGAATCGCGCAGCGCCCAGCGGATATCGCTCACACGCTCTGCCACGGTGCCGGCATATTTTCCGTCAACCACCTTACCCACGTTTGGTCCGATAACGGGTTCCAATCCCCACGAGCGCAGCACGTTGGCGGTTTTCTCGACGTTCTCCATCGGCGTATAGTACGATGGCGAAATCAGCGCCACCTTGTCGCCCTCCTTCAGATAGTCGGGCTTTGCACAGTTCAGCACCACTGGCTTATCGTGGTTCACTACTTTTGTATCATCATCGTCGCTGCATGAGTTCAGCGTCATGGCAGTCATCATGGCGACTGCGACCATTAATATTATCTTCTTCATTGTTGATATATTATAACTATGTGCAAAGGTAAACATAATAATCCTTAATGGCAAATACGTCGATGTATTTATTTCCCTGTTCGCTTCATGGCGGAATACCGCCCTCCTACTCGGATTACAGAAATACTATCAACTAATATCATAAATAAGCAACAATAGTTGACAATCGAGATTTAAAAAAAGTATTAACCATAGTCAACCCATATTACAAATAAGGCTGAAAGTAGTCAACTGAAATCGTTAAACTACAGGTCTTTATCCTCGATAAGCAAAAAGAAAAAAAGTTTCAGCGAAGTGAAACTTTTTTTTCTCTTCGCTGAAACTTTATTTTCACTGCGGTGAAACTTTTGTTTCACTTCGCTGAAACTTTTTTCCCACAATGCTGTGGAACTTTTTACCGTTTAACAAAGTACTAAGTACAATTTTAATTAAACTTCTCAAGCCCTTTACCCCTTAATCCTGTTCTCCTGGATCTTCTTTCAGTGAGTAGAAGGAACTGCCGTCGAAGCAGTGGGTGCATACTTGGCATTTCTCCAGTCCTATTGCCTTGATGATGGTCTCAAGTTTGGTGAATTTCAGACTGTCGAGATTGAGACGACGGGCAATCTCCTGCACCATAGCCTTGTATTCTGGAGTGTCGGTAGTGGCATAGGCTTTGATTCGCTCTTCAGGTACATCGACATTCTGTGCTGTCTGTGCGTCGGCAAGGAGAGTGGCTTTTTCAGAGTGTGTCTCCAAATCCTTGATGACACGACGGGCAATAAGCTCCAACTCGGACTTTGACGCTGAAAAGTTGACAAACGGACAGGCATAAATCAGGGGAGGGCAGGCGATTCGCATGTGAACCTCTTTTGCTCCTAATTCCTTCAATGCCTTTGCGTTTTCCCTAAGCTGTGTGCCACGGACGATGGAGTCATCGCAGAATACGCATCGTTTGCCGTCGAGCATGTCGTGGTTGGGAATCAGCTTCATCTTTGCCACGAGGTTGCGCATCTCTTGGTTGGGTGGCATGAACGAACGAGGCCAGGTTGGTGTGTATTTGCTTATTCCTCTCTGATAGGGAACCTTATGGCCTGCGCTGTAGCCAACTGCCATACCTATTCCTGAGTCTGGAATGCCGCCAACGCTGTCTGCTTCCACATCATCCTCTTCTCCCATGATTTTTCCTGTGGTGTAGCGGACATCTTCCACGGTTTTTCCTTCGTATGAGGATGTGGGGAATCCGTAGTAAATCCAGAGGAACGAACAGATTTGCATCTTCTTGTTTGGACGGCGAAGCTGTTCCATGCCGTCTGCTCGCAGGCGGATGATTTCTCCTGGTCCTACAAAATATGTGGTTTCATACCCGAGATTAGGGAATGCGGTGTTCTCGCTGGTCACAGCCATCGCTCCGTCTTTCTTTCCCACAACAATCGGGGTTCTACCCCATGCGTCGCGGGCTGCGATGATGCCGTCTTCAGTCAGAAGGAGCATTGAGCATGAGCCTTTGATGGTGCGGAACACGTTCTCGATGCCGCTCACAAAGTCCTTTCCCTGCACTATCAGCACTCCAACCAACTCTGTCGGATTGATTTTGCCGGAGGAGAACTCAGAAAGATACATGTTTTCCTGTAGCAGTTTGTCCGCCACCTCTTCCAGGTTGTTAATCTTGGCAACGGTGACGATGGCAAATCGTCCTAAATGGCTATTGAAAAGCATTGGCTGTGCATCTGTGTCGCTGATGATGCCAATACCTGATTCTCCTTCAAACTTAGACAGTTCCGGTTCAAAGCGAGTGCGGAAATAAGTACTTTCCATGTTGTGGATGGCACGGTAGAATCCTTTCTTACGGCTGTAAGTGGCCATACCTCCACGTCGAGTACCGAGATGTGATTGATAGTCTGTGCCATAAAACAAATCTGCGGCACATTTTTCCATCGATACTGTCCCAAAAAAACCTCCCATAAAAACTAAAAATAAATCGACTGGTTCTTAAAATGAATCAATTCAACTCCACAAATCTCAAATCCGCAACAAAGATACGAATAAATAACGACCGATGAAAATAAAAATGGTTATAAAAGCAACCTAAAGTATTTAAAAAAATAAAACCTGCTGGATTCTCATCCTTGCAGGTTCCAATTCTCTCTTTGGGCTAAGCCCAAAAGTGATTGATTGTTGAGCGTGTTGCGAATTATTCAGCAGCAGCTTCTTCAGTAGCTTCAGTAGCTTCAGTAGCTTCTTCAGCACCTTCTTCAGTAGCTTCAGTAGCTTCAGTAGCATCTTCAGCAACTTCTTCAGTAGCCTCTTCAGCAACTTCTTCTACAGCTTCAGTAGCTTCTTCAGCAGCTTCTTCAGTCTTAGCTTCGTTCTTGCAAGAAACAACAGCCATAGTTGCAACAGCAGCAACCAACATCAAATACTTTTTCATTTTTTTTCTTTTTTAAATTGTTAAACAATAACTTGCTTTCTTAAAACGCTGCAAAGTTACGCACTTTCTCAATACGTTGTTCTTTAAACCTCATTTTTTTTCGGCTTTTAACACTTTTTTATCGATTTTTCTGTAACTTTTTTGTTTTTAGAACAATTTGTCGTACTTTTTTACCAAGTTTTAGTAGTTCTTAACCGACTGTTTTCGCAAACAGCCTTTTTTTCATTTTTTTAAATTATATCCGTTAAACATTCAACGTTAAACGTTCAGCGAAATTCATATCATCATGTCTGACATGATAGAATCAGATGTAAAAATTCCCTTTCTGGTTAGTTTCATGATGTTGTTATCCTTGATTTCCAGGGTGTTGCTATCAAGATGATTCTTGGCCATTTGCAGACAATAGTCGTAGCGCTCTCTGCCAAATATTCTTTCTAACTCGCTAAGATTAAGCCCTTTTGCTGTGCGAAGGCTGGTCATTACGAGTTCGTTGTATCGTGTCCTGTCGTCGAGTTGTTCTACTTCGGGCTTCATCTCGCCTTTCTCCATTCCTATTATATATATATGTATATCAGACGGATTCCAGCTTCGTGTTTTTATGTCGTAGGAATGTGCCGCAGCACCGAATCCAAAGTAGGGTGTACCATCCCAGTAACTGGAATTATGGCGAGAATGAAAGCCTGGCAGTGAGAAATTGGAAATTTCGTATTGCACAAAACCGTTTTCCTGAAGTGAGTCTATCAGTAGATTGTACATTCTCATATAGTTCTCCTCGCTAATCTCTTCCACTTCATGGGCTTGTAGCATCTGTGTGATCCTGGTTCCTTCTTCGTACATCAGGCAATAGGCGCTGATGTGCTGAACATGAAGCGAAAGTGCTGTGTTGATGTCATTTTGACATTCTTCGAGGGTTTCATCGGGAAAACCGAACATAAGGTCGATGCTGATATTGTAAAATCCGCAGTTTTGTGCTGAACGAACTGCATGAATGGCTTGGTCGGCTGTGTGACGACGATGAAGAAACTGCAACCGCTGCGGATTGAACGTCTGTATGCCGAGGCTTAATCTGTTTATCCCGATTTGGCTCAAATCTCTCAGATAATTCTCATTGATGTCGTCGGGATTGGCTTCGAGAGTGATTTCCGCAGCCTGGGCAACAGAGAAATTATGACGGATGCACTCAAGAATTTGCTTTATTTGATGAACATATAGTTGCGAAGGCGTTCCTCCTCCGAAATAAATGGTCTGAATAGTGCTTCCGTCAGCTCGTTGCCCGATTTCCTTGCATACAGCATCGACATAGCGCTGACGCAGATGGAGCAGCGTTGTAGAATAGAAATCGCAGTATATGCACCGCGATTTACAAAAAGGAATATGAATGTAGATGCCGGACAAAAGATAGTGAAGAATGAAGAATTCTTTATTGAAGTGATAGTACCGAAGTGGTTAAATACTGAGGATTATGTGGGTTGTTCGTTGCAGAGTAGGGGACGGTAGGATTCGATAGCTTCCTCGGTGATTTTGATGGCTTCCTCCATTGTGCAGAAGAGGCGACCGCCGGCGGCATTGAAATGTCCGCCGCCATTGAAGAATTTTGCTGCCATCTCGTTCGCAGGGAAATCATCGAAACTGCGTATTGATACACATATCTGCTGCTTTTCAGTGTCCTCACGCAGGGCTATGGAGAGTTTCTGCCCACGTATTTCGAGCGGCATGTTGACGATACCTTCTGCATCACCTTTAAGATAGTTGAATCGTTGCAGCTCGTCACGGGTGATAGAGAAGTATGAAGCGTGCAGGTCGTGCATCACTTTCAACTTTTCATACAGGATATAACCCATGAGGCGGTAACGTCCCTCGGTGTTCTGATTGTAGATATTTCGGATGATGAGGTCTTTGTCAATGCCTTTGCGCATAAGCTCGGCAATGATTTGGAAAATCTCAGGGTTGTTTGAGTTGTAAGTGAAACGACCTGTGTCGGTACACATTCCTGCGTACAGGTCTTCTGCTGAGTGACGGTTCAAACGGTCAATCTCGCCGATTTGGTTGAGCAACCTGAACAGCAGTTCACAGGTGCTGCTCATCTCAGGTCGTGAAATCTGCATGTCACAGAATTTCTCTGGCTCTGTGTGGTGGTCTATCATGAGTTTGGTTGCACGTGAATAGCCGAAAGGTGTAGCTAAGTCGTCAATTCGTGACAGACCGTTGTAGTCAAGAGCCACGCAGAGGTCCGCCATCGCAAAGATAGTCTTTGACTGTGCTCTGTGGTGGTCGTAGATGATGATGCGGTCGGCACCATTCATCCATTTAAGGAAATCCGGGAAATAATTCGGTACGATGACTGTAGCCTGCTTACCTCTGTTGGTGAGATATTCCCAAAGTGCAAGGCTGGCACCGATGGCATCACCGTCGGGAGAAGTGTGACAGGTGATAACCACGTTGCGACTTTGCAATAATATTTGCTTGAGCTGTGTAGCTTCTGATGAAGATAATGCGGATTTTATCATGGTCTATAGCTTTGTTTTTGCAAAATTACTATTTTTTATGTTGATAATAGGAATTTTGACATTCTTTTTCGTTATTGATTGAAATAAAAATCATAAATTTGCGGATAATAATACGTAAAGCGTTTGTGCTGAATCGTAAAGAATATACTTAAGAACTTAGTTTTTATGAATCAAGAGCAGAATCAAACGGTTATACCAGGAAAGGGCAATAACGACAAACGTCGCCTGATATATGCAATTATCGCTGCAGTTCTTGCAGCAGTAATTATCTTCCTTGTCTATATGTTGGTTCAAAAGAGCAGTGAGATAGATGAACGCAATGAAACTATCAACGAACTGCAACAACTTGCCGAACTCGATAAGGAGGAAATGCAGAATGAGTACAGGCAGTTTGACATCCAGTATGGCGAATTGCAGAGTTCGCTGCGTAACGACTCTCTTATTGCTGAGATTGAGAAGGAGCGTGAACGTACTCAGAAGTTGCTGCGCGAACTGGAAAACACCAAAGCCACCGATGCTCGCGAGATTACTCGTCTGAAACGTGAAATAACATCCCTTCGTAAGGTATTGCATAGCTATATAGTTCAAGTTGACAGTCTGAACCGCGCAAACGAATCCCTTCGTGCAGAGAATACAGAGATCCGTCACCAGAACGAGCAGGTACGTACTGAAATTAATGTAATCAGTTCTGAACGCAACCAGCTTAGGGAAAGAGTGGATCGTGCTGCACAGCTTGACGCAACTGGGTTCTGGATTTCTCCGAAAAACAAACGTGGAAAAGATACCCAGAAGGTTAAGGATGTAACCAGATTCGCTTTCGGCTTCACGATTGTGAAGAATGTTACTGCTGCTAACGGTCAACGCGTGATTTACGCCAGAATCATGAAACCCGACAACTCGGTGTATCACCGTCAAGGAAACTTTACCTATGAGAATACTCAACTGGAGTACTCAGAAAAGAAATATGTGGAATACGATGGCGAGGAAATGAAAGTAACTATGTATAGCGATGTTGATGAATACTTGGAGGCTGGAACCTACAAGCTGTTCATCTTCGCTGATAATCAAATGATAGGGCAGACCAGCTTTGTGCTGAAGTAAAACTAGCCCCCCGCCCCCCGTAATGGGGATGAGTGGTTACCTGCCATCCGGATGGTTTTATAATTCATAATTTATAATTTTGTAATGATTGTTTCTCCTTCTCTTCTTGCAGCCGATTTTGGAAATCTGGAACGCGAAATCGGAATGATCAACAGCAGTAATGCAGACTGGTTGCATCTTGACGTAATGGATGGCGTGTTTGTGCCTAACATCAGTTTTGGATTCCCAGTCCTTGAAGCTGTGGCACGTCTGTGTAAAAAACCACTTGATGTGCATCTCATGATTGAACGACCTGAGAAGTTTGTCGATGAAGTTGCTGCTCTCGGTGCCATGATGATGAATGTGCATTATGAGGCATGTCTGCATCTGCACCGCACAGTTCACGTTATACACGAGAAAGGAATGAAAGCAGGAGTGACGCTCAATCCGTCCACACCCGTATGTCTTCTCGAGGATATTATCCGTGATGTGGATATGGTGCTGCTGATGACTGTGAATCCAGGATTCGGCGGACAGAAATTCATTGAACATTCTTTGGATAAAGTTAAGGAACTGTGCAGGATGATTGAACGCACTGGTTCAAAAGCATTGATTGAGGTTGACGGTGGTGTCAATGCCAAGACTGCTCCTCTGTTGGCTGAGGCTGGCGTGGATGTGATGGTGGCAGGAAGCTATGTGTTTGGTGCAGAGAATCCAGCAGCAGTCATTGACGAACTGCGCAGCCTGTAAATGTCCTGGCAGAATTATCCTGTAGTTCGCTTCGCCATTCCTCTGATAGTGGGAATGGCTATGGGATATATAAGCATAGATTATGGTATAGTAAACCTGTTGTGGCTTGCTATCCCATTTTTTTTATGCTCATGTGCTGCACTATATGTCAATACGTTATGCCCGAAGTTCAGATATATACATCTGTTTGGTGTCCTGAGTAATGTAAGTATCGCTCTCTTCGGAGCACTACTTATGTTGCAGAGATGTCTGTCAATTACTGAAAGCGTTCCGGATAAAGGGGCGTGGATATGTGGGGTTGTGGAATCCGAACCAAAGAAAAAGGCACGTACCTATGCAGTTGAGGTCAGGACAAATGACAGCCGTGTTTTAGCTTATATTGCCTTGGACGAAAGTCATTCGCCAGAGACATTGCATAGTGGTGACAGCATTTCCCTTCAAGCATATAAGGTTAATCCGACTTTTATCCGTAATGACGCATACTCTACCGATAACCATATTTTTGATGATTATCGCAATTATCTTTTTTGCGAAGGATTTTGCGCCACCTGCTATGTGCTTCCTGGCAGTTGGGATAGCAGAGGGGAAAATCATGGGAAAAGTGACTGGACGAAGCAATTTGCCGATATACGCAGTCAGATACATTTGAAGTATGCCGATGCAGGTATTACAGACGACGTTGGCAGTGTGGTAGAGGCGATTACTACGGGACAAAGAGCCAATCTTAATCAGAAACTGCGTCAAGCCTATGCACATGCAGGAGTGGCTCATGTGCTGGCTTTGTCGGGAATGCATCTCGCCATGTTGTTTGTGATGTTCAATTATCTTGTGAACAACTTCATGACGCGCAGATGGAGACGAGTTGTTGCCTTTACCTTAATTCCCGTTGCATGGCTCTTCTGTATGATAGCAGGTATGCCTCCGTCACTGCTTCGGGCAACAATAATGCTTTCCTTAGTGCAACTGGCCTTAGTAATAGATGCAGAGCAAAGTCTTCTCAATTCCTGTGCCATCGCTGCAGTGCTGATGCTATTCTTCAATCCGCTGCTGCTGATGAATATCGGTTTCCAGCTGTCGTTTGCGAGTATTGTTGCTATAGCATTGACTCATGTGGACACGCTGCATATTGATTCAACCGGAAGACGCAGAAATATACTTACAAGGATAATCCAAGAATACCTGTGGCCACCATTAAGGATGTCGCTCGTCTGTACTCTTGCTACATTTCCTCTAGTAGCATACTATTTTGGCTACATTCCTCTGTTAGGGCTGTTAAGCAGCGTTGTGATTTCGACCTTAGTATCTATATTGCTGATTATGCTGTTGCTCTGGTGGATGTTTACATTGTGTGGATTGACTACCACATTGCTTACATCTGCTATCATTGCAATAGTTTCATGGAACAACACAATCGTAGATGCAGTTGCCTCAATAAAAATAGCAACGGTGGACTATAGACCATCCACCGTTGCCGTAGTGCTGCTATATGTCTTTATTATTTCAGTATGGAACTTCTTCGTACATCGCACTTCCCGTTCCTTGCGATTGTCAATGCTCTCTCTTACAGCTCTTTTACTGGAGCAGATAATAGTTTCTTAATGTGAGCGGAATTTCCACTTGGAATTGTCGGTACTGAAATCCCATGGGGCGAGGGTAGGAGTGCTGTCGCCTGCACTGTAGAGGCAGTAGCGAGTATTGAATTCCTTTTCTCCGGGAATTTCGAATGGCATTATACGGTAAGTACCGTCTGTGGCTTGCTCAATCCACCATAGTTGCTCATCCAGACCTTCAAAGTCCTTTGCTATAACTCCGTATTCTGCAGTTGCAGTCAGTGCACGATTAGTGCCAGCGATTTTAATCTCATAAAGAGGACCTGTGAGACGTCCTCCTGCTTCCGGAACAGGAGTGATGGTCCAGCGTTGCCATGGACGGAACATATAGTCTCCGCAGCGTAGTGGAACCTCTCCATCCGGCCAAGTGGACTGTACATCTTCCAAAGTCTGGTCGGGGATGGGTTTGACAGGTGTTTCCATTTGCTTGCGGTCAAACCATGCCATACGTTCCTGTGGCAAGCGGACGAAGTCAACTGCGAGTTCAAGGCTGTAACCACGCCGCTGTGATTCTATTTCGAATGTACCGCCCTTGATGCGTTCTCCTGCTACTGGCCAGTCGTTTTCCCAAACCAGAGGGACTATGCCAAGTACAGAACGTCCGCCTTGTTCGAAGTCTGCTTCGAAATGGCAGGACATAACTTCAATGCCATCATCGATTACAGTTCGTCCGAAGTGACCTGGTCCTACACGGCGGTCGCCTGCGGCAATCACCATTCTGCCTCCACCGTGGAACATGTCACGGCCGACATTGTCGATATAAGGACCGGTAACCTTGCGTGAGCGTCCAACTACAATATTATATGTGGAGTTAACGCCGTCGCAGCATGTACCATGAGTACCAAGCAGATAGTACCAACCGTTGCGGTAAAGTAGATCTGTAGCTTCGCAGTCGATGGCAATGTCGCGTTCTTTGTTCCCTTTCACACGCTCACCTGTCTTTGGATTAAGCTCGATGAGACGAATAGTACCGAAATATGTACCGTAGCTTACCCACAGACGTCCTGTAGTGGGGTCGAGCAGCAAACTTGGGTCTATGGCGTCGTTGTCTTCCATTCCGTCAGATGACGCAACTTCAACAGGCTCTGTGTATTTGAAATCAGGAGATTTAGGGTCAAGCGTTTTGTTCCACATGGTCAGTATGCGTCCGTTGTGGCCTCCTCCCAGTCCACCGCCTGTAGCTCCATAGATAACAAGGTAGCGATCTCCGATTTTCATAACGTCTGGAGCTGCTCCACCACCAGGGCGAACGGCACCGTCGTGCCATGTCCATCCGTCTTCACTGATAAGACCGCCTCCACCTGTTCCGAATGTATAGTATTTGCCGTCACATTCAGCTATGGTTGACGGGTCGTGGATGTATGGAGCACCAATCTGGGCGCTAGCCTTGTTAATGAAGAATGAAAACTGAAAAAGGAAGAATGATATAATATACAGATTTCGTTTCATGATTATTTTGTGGTTATTGTGTAGTTTGTTACTGGTTTTCCATTCTCGTCAATAAATCGTACGCAGAAGTCGCTCAGACCTGGTCCGTTGATAACAGAACAACGTATGACGTTGCGACCTTTATGCAAAGTCAGTAAACCTGACATTCCATCATCTTCCACCATGCGGCGGTCACCGGAGAGAAGCAACACTTCCTTGCCGTTAACCCACCAGATAGAAGCACCGTTGGAACCAGCGGCAAGACGTACATTCTTAATGTCCTCCGGGCAGTCGATGTAGGTTACACCCCAGAACAGAGAACCATAGGTCTGTTGCCCCCATTTCTCAGCAAAGCGGAACAGTTTGACATTGAAGTTCTCGCTGTCAAGTGCACGCCAAGTCAATGTTTGCTTGCCTGCCTTTACTTTCTGCCCGTCTTTGGGAAGAGTGGTCATCTGATCCTTGAAATACGACATATAGAAATGCTCACGCAGATAGGTGTCGGTGAACACGTTATTGGAACGGTTGGGTTTGCTTATTGGTTCAAGCAACAGCCAACGGCGGATGAAACCTGCGGAATCTGGTTTTGATGCAGATGCGATGCTGCCTGCTGGCGAGAAATAGCGCGGATGATTCTTGAACTGAACCCAGTCGATGTCTACACTGTCGCCTTCGCTGGTTGCGCAAAGTGTTGAAATACCTTTTGGTACATAAGATAATGGTGCTGTGAGCGTGAGCCATTGTCCGCTCAGATTACGACGGAAAGGCCCGTTTTCACCAGTCACAGTGATGGTGATGCTGGCAATTTCTTTACCACGATTATTCTTTTCGCGTAAGCTAAGCTTTGTGTTTTTGTTAGCACGTACCTTTGCTATTACGTATGCATCATTGAGCATGGAGAAATCTATGTCAGAGACTTCAACCGATGACTTTGCCTTTGGCAGGGTTACGCTGATTCCCTTGAAATTGTAAACTGTGTCGAGCAGAGCTGTTGAGACTCCTTTGCTACAATTGGAATAGCCTTCGACTTCGATGCGGTTGGTGGCAGGGATGATGCCCACTCCGCGTTTGGTTGGATAAACCTGCTGGATGGTGCCGTCGGAGTTGAACTTTACTCGATCTACACACACGCTGCGGCGTTTGTCATCGCTGGGCGAGAAATCATTATGATGATAAAAGAGATACCATTGGCCTTGGTATTCTACAAGGCTGTGATGATTTGTCCAGCAATGGTTTGAATGTTCAGCCATGATGATGCCCTTGAAGACCCATGGACCAAGTGGTGACTTCGACATGGAATAGGCAAGTGTTTCAGTCGGGTTTTTGCCATCGCTTGTATCACCGCGTACCCAAGGGAATGTCAGGTAGTACCAGTCACCGCGTTTGAATGCGAAGGGGCCTTCCTTGAAACCTTCAGGAAGACCTTCCATAACCTGACCACCGACCTTTATCGGAGGCATTTCAGCCATGCCTTCACGATGAGGCATTTTCACTTCCTGCAACTCTCCATCCAATTCCACCATATTGTCTTTCAGCTTGGCACCGCGAATACCCATGCCACTCCAGTAGATGTAGGCAGAGCCATCGTTGTCGACGAGTACGCAAGGGTCAATGCCGGATACTCCCTTGATAGGCCCCGGTTCACAGGTAAATGGACCAGCGGGATTGTCAGAAGTGGCTACGCCGATGGTAAATCCTCGTCCGCTTTGTGGTGCGTTCGGGAAATAGAAATAATATTTGCCGTTCTTATACACGCAGTCGGGCGCCCACATGGAGTAAGCGTCAACTTTACCCCAAGGCACATTGTTCTGTGAGATGATACATCCATGGTCAGTCCAGTCTACGAGGTTGTCACTGGAAAAGACATGGTAATCCTCCATGCAGAACCAATCCTTGCGTTGTCCTTCTGGTGCCTTGATGTCGTGCGAAGGATAGAGATATACCTTATTATTAAATACACGCGCAGTAGGGTCTGCCGAGAACTGATCCCGGATAATTGGGTTCTGCGCCATTGTTACCATTGGCAGCAATGTTAATGAGAGTGTTAGTGTTAGAAAGCGTTTCATATAAGTGTTTGTAGATAATTATCTTATGTAAATCTTCCTGCCATCCATGATATACAAACCTGGAGATAGTTTGCCCGTACCTACAGCTCTACCTGAAAGGTCAAATATCTTTGATGGCTTGTCCTTGGCATGTGTGGTTATTGATTCAATTTCTGTTTGTTCATTGGTTATTAAATGATGGCGTAAAGCCGAACGTACGGAATAATATGCCTTTTTCTTGTTAAGGCCTGAATCGTAGAGCAGTGGCTGTGATGCCTGACGCCAACTGTCATTGTCCTTGAGTCCCCAGATTACCATATTCGGACAGTTGTCGTTGCTGAGTACGATATCTGTAATCATACGGTAGTTTCGTGCTTGTTCTTCCAAATTACTTGCTGAGTTAGAAGATATACCCATGTCAAGTTCGGTGATGATGCATTTTAGTCCTGCATCAGCAAAACGCTTGATGGTTTTCCCAAGTTTTACGGAGTCTGCATCACCAATGGAAAAATGGCATTGAAGTCCTACTCCATGGATGGGAATTCCGCTGTTCTTCAAGCGCATGGCGAGATTGTAGAAAGCAGTGGACTTGGCTTTACCCTGAAGTTCTACGCCATAGTCGTTGAGATAGAGTTCTGCGTTAGGGTCTGCTCTGTGGGCAAAAACAAATGCTGAGTCTATGAAGTCTTCACCGATGGCAAGTGTCCAAACACTGCTTCGAAGATCGTAAGCATTAGGATTTGAACGGACTGTAGTCTGATCATCATTCAGACATTCATTCACTACATCCCATTCCTTTATCTTTCCACGATAGCGACCAACAACTTGTGTGATATGGTTTCTTAGAATTTCCATAGCTTCGGTCTTACTCCATTTTTGGTCGTTCTTTTTGCCATCGCTGCTCACCCATGTCGGAAGCTGCGAATGCCAAGCCAGACAGTGACCACGAACAGACATATTATTCTTCTGGGCAAAGTTCACAAGGTTGTCGGCAGCCCAAAAATTAAACTGACCACGTGATGGCTCAAGAACGTCGAACTTCATTTCGTTTTCGGCAACCAGCATGTTAAACTGTGAGCCTATTTCGCGAGTCTCACTAAGTGATTCATTAGTAATGTCGTTCTTCCACGTAGATATCGCAGTGCCAATGAATTTGTTATTCTTCTGAGCCAAATCACGGAGTGTGGTGTTGTCCTTGTATTCGTCTATACCGTCATTGTACAAGGATTCTGCCCAAGGTATATAATCTGGATCATCGTCATCTCCTCCTTCGTTATGCTCAGCGTCTTCAAGTGAGACGAGGCGAAGAATCAAAGAGAATTGTCCATTGTCCTCATGTTCTTCCAATGCCCAAGTATAGCGTCCCGGCTGACGAAGATCAAAGTTCCATTCACCTGCCTGTGCTGCAGATTTCTTGCGTGCTGTGAGCAAACAAATTTCGGTTCCGAGTTTTACGTCTGCGTCTTTGGTTAGTTCTATCTGAACTACAGGCATCTTCGTGCTTTCGGTAAAGTCTTCTTTGATGTTGTTGTATTTTACTTCACCGTCAATGTTTAATGCGTCGTGTTTTGTGGCAGAAGCTACACGAAAACGCAGAATTGATGAAGGACGAACATATAAATGAGCACGTTTTGAAGTAGTTGTATAGTTCTGTAGAGTAAGAGTTCCATAACCTTCCTCATCATCAGTACCTGGAGCAATAGTACCATAGTTATCTACGGTTCCTCCAATACTTCCTTGTCCGCCTAACACTCCTTTTCCAAAGACAAAGGCGATGGCATCAGTGGCATTTGGCTTAGCACCAAGTGCACCACGTCGCTTTTTGGAAGCAGCTTCGGCAGCATCGTTGGAGATATTCACACGACCTTCCAAGACTCGGAGTGAAGCACTGAGGTAATTATCGTTACCCGTAATGTCCAGAGTACCTAAACCTTCCTTAATGATTCCAACGGGATGTGTGTCAACATAATCGGGTGGGGCAATACATCCTGCAAGTGTAGCGTCTGTATTGAGGTGACCTAATAAGAAATATGCGGCACGAGTGTTCTTTTTCATGTATCCGATGATACTGGAACCAGGTTCTGTTGTCAGTTCTCCGATTCTGAAACCTGCACCTGCAGTATTTGCCTCGCAAGCGATAGTGGCACCTTCATGAAGAGTCACCTTGTTGTCCTCCATGGAGTTGTTGACTTTTCCTGAAGTCAAGGCATCCTCAATGCTCTCAGGAGAGAAGGACTTGCCACCATGAGCTAAAACTACACCATAAAAACCTGCACTAGACGAGTTTTCAGGGAAAGGATAAATGTGCACGTCTCCCTTGAATTTTGTCCAGTCAGGCCATGCCGCACCTTTATCTGTTCCCAAATAACAACGGTCACCGCCAGCATAAAGGTTAAGCGTACCTTTACCTACGATGGTGGAACTGAAATGGCAATAACGTGCCATCTTGACATCTACACTCTTATTTGCAGCGATTGATATCTGGTCTGTGTAATCTACGTATGAAGACGACGTATTATCACCGCTGATATCAATTGTTTTCTGCGCAAAAGCAGAAACGGACATCAGCAAGCAGAGTATAGATGTAATCTTACGCATATATACTATTTCTTAAACTGCCACCAGTCAAGATGAATATCACCTTGGGTCTTATCGAAGCAGATATAAAGGTCATGAACACCACTGGCGTTCTGCACCTTAGCAGTGAATGACTTGTACTTTTCTAAAGAACCGGTTGATTTTACTGTAGTCTTGCCGATAACTGGTCCTTCGACATTGTCTAATTTGAGTGATATTTCAACAGAGCCAGACGCAGCTGCACTGATAAGGAACTGCTTAGCTGATTTTGCACCGAAATCCACGCTGCGAAGACGTATGTACTCCCCGTCGTTAATGTCAAAGACATACATATTGCGTTTTCCTGTAGATGCAGGCATATCTGCTACAACTCCAGTGTTTGCAATACCCATTTTTGCTGTTTTCAGTCCATATCCCCATGCCATTGTCTCTGCTTCCACTCTGTTGTATGGATTCAGATTGCTCAATGGTTTCACTGGTTCCTGATCGAGCCAATATGGAATTTCCTTGATAGTGCCATCTGCATTGTAACTGATCTCTTGTACAGAAACCGAACGACGTTCATGGTGCTTAAATGTCTCAAGATGCATGATGTCGTAACTCTGTCCGAAGATGTAACTGTGTCCCTTGTAATCAGTTACTCCAGGGTGGTTGCCTCGATCGCGCTGGGTTGGACGCATTACATATCCCTTTGATTTCCAAGGACCGGTAGGACTGTCACTCATGGCATATCCCAAAGCTTCGGGACAACATGTAGATGCGTAGTGAAGGTAATAGTGCCCGTTACGCTTGTAGAACCAAGGACCTTCCTGATAATGATCTATGTGGTAGTCGAGTTTAACGATGTCACTCTTCAGAGAAATCATGTCTTCGTTAAGCAGAGCATAATAGGTGTTTGGGTTACCCCAATACATATATGCCTGACCATCGTCGTCAATGAATACGGTTGGGTCGATGTCGTCCCAGTTCTCTTTCTGCCATACAAGAGGTTTGCCGAGAGGATCTTTGAATGGCCCGTATGGGGAATCAGCTACGAGAACACCGATGCCATGACCATGAAGTGGTGCATAGAGGTAGAATTTGCCGTTGCGATCAACTGTCTGAATTGCCCATGCGCCATTATCGCGGCTACGCCATTCGAAATCCTTCAATGATGCTACTGCACCATGTTCTGTCCAGTTCACCATATCCGTAGTGGAATAGAGAAGCCAGTCGTACATGAAGAAACCTGCACTGTTTTTCTCGTTTGGGTCAGGAATATCCTCTGGTGAAGCATCGTGTGAAGTGAAAAGGAATAGAGTGTCACCCACAATAATTGGAGATGGGTCGGCTGTGAATTTCGTCTGCATGATAGGCATGTTGCACTGTTCGATACCTCTGAACTGCCACCAGTCAAAATTCATGAGTTTGGGTCCTTGTCTTCCCTTGAAGAGGAAATACAAGTCGTGTACGCCTTTTACATTATTAATAATATCTGAAGTAAGGGTTGTCCATTGTTCCCAACCGCCAGTTCCAGCAACTTCAAGAGTGGTGAGCAACTGTCCCTTAATGCTGTCGATATGTACTTCAATCTTTCCACCACGAAGACCGCTTGCAACACGGGCTGTGAAAGTGCGTGGCATCATGCGACCGAAGTTCACATTCTGCAGTTTGATGAAATCATCATTGTGAATGTCGGTAATGTAAACACCTACATGATCGTTTTGTTCCGACTTGATTCCTTTTGAGAAAGCCATTGTCTCAGCTTCAACTTTCTCGTATGGATTGAAGGTCTCGATAGGCTTAACACCTTCGTTTGTCGGCATGATAGTAGGGAATGAACCGTCTTTGTTGTATTCGAATTCCTCAACGGCTACGCTACGTCCGAATCCGCCTCCTCCAGGAAGCTTGCCTGTGTGGTAGAAGAAATATGAGTGTCCCTTGAAGTCTGCAACACCGCAGTGGTTTGTGAATGAGCCGGTTTCTGACAAAGGCATGATTTCGCCTGCGTATGTCCAAGGACCTTCAAATGATGGAGCTGTACTGTAGCTTATGTGCTCTGGTACACCTCCTGCAGCATAGAGTAATTGGTAGGTCTTGCCGCGTTTGCTGAGCCAAGGACCTTCAACATAGCTGTCCTTGTATTTCTTGCCACGTTCTCTTTTGTTCATGGCAGGTGAACCAAAGGCTTCCTCTGTCATAGGTACTGTCTTGACCTCTCCTGCAAAGGATATCATGTCCTCGTTCAACTTGGCATAGTAAACTTGTGGGTTTCCCCATGCTATCCATGCCTGACCATCATCATCAATGAATACAGTAGGGTCGATGTGATCCCACTTCCCATCCTCATAGAGAGGTTTGCCTATGGCGTCGTGGAATGGACCAGTAGGTGAGTCTGCAACCGCAACACCAATTGCCATACCTTTTGATATACTTGAATGTGCGCAGATATACCAGTAGAATTTTCCATTGCGCTCGATACATTGGCTAGCCCATGCACGGTCATCTGCCCAGCTGAAACTCTCCAAGGCCAGCGGACTTCCGTGGTCTGTCCAGTTCACCATATCGGCAGAACTGTATACACGCCATTCTTGCATCCAGAAGAAGGTGGCATTGTCTTCATCATGTCCTGTGTATACATATATGCGGTCGCCATGCACCATTGGCGCAGGGTCAGATGTATACCAAGTCTGAACAAAGGGGTTCTGCGCGTTCAGATTATTAATGAAGAATGAAGAATGAAGAATGAATAATAATAAAGTGATATAAGCAAGCCTTTTGGCGATTCTTAAATGTTGCATTTATAATAGTTCTATTTAGTTTTTAAGTTTTTTAGTTTTTAAGTTTGCATCCGGATAGCCAACGTCCTCCACTATTTGGGTGAGTTAATGGGGGCTTTTTTCCAAAGTCTGCTCATGTCTTCAAGAGTCTTGCCCTTTGTCTCAGGAACAAGCTTCCAGACGAAGATTGCTGCAACAACACAGATGACACCGTACAGACCGTATGTGAACCAATGGCCAAAGTCATCACCCTCTGTGAGGTGCATGTCAAACATAGGAACGAATGTAGAGCTTACAATGAAGTTGAATATCCACTGGAAGGCAACTGCGATAGCTACTGCTGCACCACGGATTGTATTTGGGAAGATTTCGGCAATTAGTACCCAACAGATAGGTCCCCATGAGAACATGAACGAAGCAGAGTAAACCATAATGCTGATGGCAGTAATCATTGCCATTCCCTCGTGTCCGAATGAAGTAGCAACACCCAAAGCTCCGATTGCCATGCCGATGCTTCCCCAAATAAGGAGAGGCTTGCGTCCCCACTTCTCCACAGTGAAGATGGCAACAAGGGTAAAGAGAATGTTGATTACTCCCATGACAACAGTAAATACCATCTCGTTGTCCATGCCCATATCCTTAAAGATTCGTGGTGCATAATAAAGAACGGCATTGATACCTACAGCCTGCTGGAATACGCTGAGCATGATACCTACAAAGATACACATAACACCATAGGTGAAAAGACGCTCTGTTTTTACAGTGATGGTGTCCTTGATGTCACGAAGAATCTGTTGTGCACGGCTCTGTCCGTTGATGTGAGTAAGAATGCTAAGAGCTTTATTATCCTTGCCAATCATTACGAGGTAGCGAGGAGTCTCAGGAACAAGACAGATTAGTAATGCAAATAATCCAGCTGGAGCCATTTCGGAGCCGAACATATAACGCCATCCAGTCTTAATAGTCCACTGTGAATCAGTGAAGTTCGCAACGATACCCTCAATAATTTCAGGGTTTTTGTGACCACCAAGAATCATGAAGTTCACGAAGTAAACAACAAGCTGACCGAAGATGATGGCAAATTGGTTCCAACTTACAAGCATACCGCGAATGTTCGACGGAGCAACTTCACCGATATACATAGGACAGATTGCCGATGCCAAACCGACACCGATACCTCCTATTACACGATAGATGTTAAATGCAATGAAAAGAGAATAGGTTGGTTCTCCATATTCGAAGAATAAGAATTCCGGAGTCATGCTTCCAAATGCGGAAACGAAGAATAGAAGTCCTGCCATGATGAGAGACTTCTTACGCCCAAGTTTAGATGCAAGCAGTCCGCTTAGTGCGGATCCGATAACGCAACCTATAAGTGCACTTGAACTGGTGAATCCGTGAAGAACCTTTGTGTATTCAAAATCTTGTGCACCCATGAAAAAGGCCTGAAGACCTTTTTCTGCACCTGAAATTACGGCTGTGTCATAGCCGAAAAGCAATCCGCCTAACACTGCTACCATCACAATCGAGATGAGGTACGTGCGGCTTCCTTTGTCAGTAGTATTCATTTTTGTATTTAGTTGATTGATAATTTTTCAGTAAAATATTCCAAACTATGGCAAAGGTAAAAGTTTCTCCTCGCACGTCTTTTAATTAATGGTACTATTTCTTTAAAAAATGAAAAAAATACACATTAAATAGCTTATAAACAAGAAAGGCACCCCTAAGGATGCCTTTATTTGCTATAAAGCAATAGTGTTGTATTAATAATTCCAAAGTCTGTCAGCCTTACGTTGTACAGCACTCGTATTGATACCATTTGCCTTACCGTATTCAATAGCCTTGCCGTATGCTGTAGCTGCCTTAGTACGCAGTGAGGTCTGATCTGACATCGATGATGCATTGTTTGCCTGACGAGCGAAATTGTCACCTTGAGCTACGTAAGAGTTGAATGTGTTCTGGATTTCACGCTGTTTACGTTCTTTCTCGGCTCTTTCTCTGTCAGCCTTTTCTTTGGCAATGCGTTCGGCTTCAGCTTTACGTGCTGCTTCTTCTGCACGGGCAATCGAGTCTGCACGGGCAATTGAATCTGCTTCAGCCTTAGCCTTAAGCTCACGTTTGCGCTCAGCTTCTTCGGCAGCCGATGTGGAAATGTCGCCACGTCCAGAACCTGCACCGATAATTGCTTCTTCATCATCTTCAACAGCTTCAATACTGTCTGTTGCTAATTCGGTAGAACCATCAGATTTGAATAGGTCGCCAATGCTTGGTCCGAGTTTTACCAATAAGAAGACTAACAGGATAGCTACTAAGGCTATGAGTATGTATTTGAGGTTCTTGGAGAAGAATCCACCTACGTTCTTGAAGGATTCGCTCATGGCCCCAGGTACACGCCATCCTTGACGACGGAGGAAATATACAGTTCCGTTTGTGGCAAAGCAATCGAAATTGACTAAATCTCCCATTCGTTCATGTAGGCCAACCTGATCCACACCAATCTCTTTCTTTGCAAAGGCGAGGAAAGCTGATACTTCCTCATTGTTCATTCCCATTACAGATTCATCCTTCATTCGTTGTGATGAATTGCGACGGAAACATTCAAACAGATCGTAGCTTACTACTGATGTGTGGTGTTCATCACCTGCAAGAGAATACCCTGTGTCTACAGTTACAACATAGTGAAGATAGTTGTCAGTTTCATCCTTGATACCGACAATACGGTAATTAGCTACATTACCGTGAATGACGTGGTTGATAGGCAGCGAATAGCGCTCCTTGAAATTGTTTGCAAAAGCACGTGGGGTAGGAGTGCGCTCGTAGTATTTCTCAGCCATAGCTTTGATGATGGCTTCACGAGTACGATCACTCAGGTCTTTTGGCAGTTTCTCGGCTATCATGCCAGGCTTTATGCTGAACGCTCCGTCTGGGTCACTGCCTGTAAGCATGTAATATGCTGTTGCGGCAAGAGCATATACGTCCATCTCTGGGCGGAATGTACGTACGTCACTGTATTGCTCCTGTGGTGAATAGCCTTCAGTCTTGCCGAAGAGAGTATGCGTAGTGGTAAGTTCTCCTTTTTTGTTGAAGTGAAGCGAAATACCGAAGTCAATCAATACAGGAATGTCAGGCTGACCATCCAAACCTTTTCGCATCACAATATTATCTGGCTTGATGTCAAGGTGAAGCAAAAGATGTGAATGGATGTATTCAACAGCCATAGCAATAGGAGTAATTATGCTTATGGTTTCAGCTTCAGAAAGACCGTGTCCGCGGCTCTTGACCAGAGAACGTACGTCTCCTCCGTCTAGATACTCCATTACAAAGTAAACGGTGTTGTTTTCTTCGAATACCTCGTTAACAGTAACGATGTTGGGATTACCAACGCAAATTCTGGCAAGTCGTTCTCCTTCTGTCTTGAAGTCGGCACGGCTCTCTTGAATGTCTTTTGCAGCTTCGATACTGTATTCCACTGTTTTATTGTCTGCCGCACGGTGGCAGCGACCTTTAACGAAGTGCTCCTTGATGGCAAACTGTGCATCAATGGCAATTCTACCACTTACAATGCGTGTAGACACCCTGTAAGTAATACCGAATCCACCTTGCCCTAAGGCTTCTTCGATTTTGTATTGGTGCTCTCCGCCTGTTAGTATGGTACCGACAGGTAACCCAAATTCTACTTGCTTCATAATGGTCTTTTATGTTTGATGTTCTTTAACTCGTGATGGTATCAATGTCGCAAAGGTACAAAGATTTTCCTTATTAACAAATATTTGCACAAAAAAGCAGTTTTTTTATCTGTTTTTTTGTGATTTACCGAAGGATTAGTGTTTTAAGGTAGTCTTTTAACACTCCTGCATATCTGTTTTGGCTGTCGCAGATAAGAAATAGAACGATGCTTCCGTCAGCGAGGCGGGGACCAAGACACATTCCTTCGTAATTTGCAAAGTTGTGCTGGAATAGATTCATTTGTGTGGTGTGTTCCCACAAGAGTGTCTTCCTGCCAGATGTTGGATCGTCTGGTCGCTTTTCTGGATAAAATGCAAATAACTTGATTTTTGTCCATGCACCAATTTTGCTTTTTGGGATATAAGCTTCACGTTCAAGCACAAGAAGCGTGCCACACGAATCGCCAATAGCACATAGTGCACTCACTCCGTGAATGTGATTCCCGTTATATTGTTGTTTTGATGGTGAAGAAAGTTGGTAGATTCTTTGTGACAGTATGTTAAGTTTTGTGTCAAGTCCAATAAGGCGTAATTGGCCGTTTACCGAACTTTCCTCCATTGTCCAGATATGTTTAGTGTTGCGGTCATAGGTTAGTGATTCAAGACCGGCATTTGATGATGCCCCGGGTAATAGATTTCTGGTTCTTCTTCCAGTGGTAGTACCGTCTGTGTTGTATTCAACCAGGCAGTTGTCCTTTTCCCCACTGATTAAAATTGTGTTGTATTCAGGTATAAAAGCACAGCCTTCGCAGTCGCGATTGGGTTGTGATGAGTGGCGAAATCCTTTGTTCTTAATGTCTTTCACTTTTCCGCTTTCGCTGTCAACCATTATCTCCCAAACATGAAAACCGTCGTATGATGCCTTGTCGTCAACTACAGCATAGAGGTTATTGCCTAAATGAGTTATACCGCTGTAGTTGCCTGCGGGGACGTGCTGATTCAGGTTGTAGGCAGGGGACTCGTCTATAGTGTACTGTGCGAAAATGGATTCTACGCTCAGAAGGGCAGAGATTATGAATAAATGAAACCTTAACATAAGGATATGCAGGACTTGTTACTGGTTTGATGGAAATTGAAGATGGGAGAATAGTCTTCGACGGAGTACGTGGTATTGCCAGATTATTGAGAAATTACAACGGTCTGGCATACTGTTCGCGGTTCGTCCCTGTTGTATCTTCTCTCTGTCAGAACTGAATTCCTTTTTCATGTTCTGGAAAGCCTTTCGTGCTCGTATAACTGCCCGGAAATGATTCCATTGGAATTTTAGAAGCATCTGGAGAGCGGCCAGATAGTCAAGCCACATCCTTCTGCGCATAACATCCTTCAGTTCCTCCTCCGGAAGGTTCTTGTAAAGCATTAACAGATTGTTGCGGAAGTTTAGGAAAGTCTTTTGTGGATTACCCTGTTGCAAGGTTGCCCCTCCAAGATGAAATACTTCC
This sequence comes from Prevotellaceae bacterium UBA2852, assembly GCA_002350855.1. Next base: position 95,787 of record DEFM01000006.1, on the reverse strand, counting down.
GTGTCGCTGATACATACCAGTCTATGTCCTGCAAGACGCAGTCGCCAGCAAAGGTCTATTTCTTCGCTATGTGCAAAAAAACGTTCGTCTAATCCTCCTACAGACCAATAGTCTTTGGAACGGACAAGCAGTGAACAGCCTGCACACCACTGAACGTCAGTGACTCCGTCATACTGGCCATGGTCGTTTTCAATTGTGTTGAAAATGCGTCCCCGGCAAAAAGGAAAACCGTCACGGTCAATCATTCCTCCTGCAGCACCGGCATATTCAAACATGTCAGGCTGGAGAAGATATCTTATTTTGGGTTGGCATGCTGCTACTTCTTTGTGCTGGTCCATGTAATTCAGCAAAGGTTCTACCCATCTCTGCTTTTTTATTTCCACATCGCTGTTAAGCAATAAGTAGTATTCAGCTTCTATCTGACTAAGAGCTTTGTTGTATCCTCCCGCAAATCCATAATTCTCATCAAGAGAAATAACTGGAATCTGAGAAAAATTGTGCTTAAGCATTGCTACAGAATTGTCTGAAGATGCGTTGTCTGCAACAATAATCTGAACACCTTCCATTTGAGAACTACTCATTACTGATGGCAGGTATTTCTGAAGCATTTCTGCTCCGTTCCAGTTTAATATGACAATGGCAAGTTTAAGCATAATAAATGATTTGTCAGAGTGAACCGATGATAGCGTCTCCTTTGCCGTTGAAAGCGTTTAGACGGATGTTTTGTATGGTGTTGTCAAGCGAGGGAGTGTTGGAAATCTCCACTCGGATGTAATTGTCTGTAAAGCCGTGCATGGGTCGCCCTTTCGGTGCATGTTCCAGTAAAACAGGACGTTCTGTGCCGATGAATGAAGCGTAGAAATCGCGTGTCTTTTTGTCTGAAAGTGCAAGCAGACGCTGACTCCTCTCATGCTTTATTTCCGGAGTGACGATATATGGTATGTCAAGTGCTTTAGTGCCAGGACGCTCGGAATAGCTGAACACATGGAGCTGTGATATCGGCAGACTTTCTATAAATGTGTATGCTTTCTCAAAGAACTCTGGTGTTTCTCCACGCGTGCCCACTATGACATCTACTCCTATGAATGCATGAGGCATTAGTTCCTTGATTCGTAGAATCTTGTGTCGGAAAAGTGCTGTGTCGTATCTGCGGTGCATAAGCTTGAGGACTTCATCGCAGCCACTTTGAAGGGGGATGTGAAAATGGGGCATAAACCTTCGTGAGCTTGCAACAAAATCAATAATCTCATCAGTGAGCAAATTTGGCTCGATAGATGATATGCGGTAACGTTCAATACCATCCACATCGTCAAGAGCTTTGACGAGGTCGAAGAATGTCTCGCCTGTGGAGCGACCGAAGTCTCCTATGTTTACCCCGGTAATCACTATTTCCTTGCCACCCTCTTTGGCAACTTGTTTCGCTTGATTGACAATAGATTCAATGCTACCGTTGCGGCTTCGTCCGCGTGCCATGGGGATAGTGCAATAGGTACAGAAATAATTGCATCCATCCTGCACCTTGAGGAAATAACGTGTGCGGTCTCCATGAGAGCAAGCCCCCATCCAGTTATTACCATCTTCTTTTTCTGTGTAGCTCTCTGTAGTCGATAGTTTGTGCAGAATCTGTGGAATAACCTGATTTTTGTTTTGTGCGCCAATCACGAGATCCACACCTTCAATATCTTGAATTATTTGCGGCTGAAGTTGAGCATAACAGCCTGTCACAACAATCAGGGCGCCAGGATGCTTCTTTACCATCTTGTGGATTGCCTGCCTGCATTTATGGTCGGCAACCTCAGTGACGGAACATGTGTTTACTACACAGATGTCTGCTGCTTCGTCTCTCGAGGCAGTTCGTACACCGTAGTGACGCAATTCTTCGCCTATGCTTGATGTTTCGGCGAAGTTGAGTTTGCATCCAAGTGTGAAATATGCAGCTTTTTTACCTTGTAGTAAGCTTGAGTCAATCATGTATTATTATAAATATGTATACAAAAGTGCAAAGTTAAGCTTTTTTGTGTTTAATACCAATTGTATCAAACTTATTAAGTTGAAAATTCTTTAAAACAAATAAAGTAACTCCGAAAAATCAGAGTTACTTTATCTATGAGCTTGTATTTCAGCAATAGCTGAAAGTAAGCATATTATTCTGCTACTTCTTCTTCAGCTGCAGGTTCTTCAGCAGGCTTTTCTTCCTTTGCTGGTGCTTCAGCCTTAGGAGCTTCAACTGGAGCGTTCTCAGCGATTACTTCGAATGGAACTTCTACAGCAACTTCCTTGTGGAGCTGAATTACTGCTGTGTAGCTTCCAAGTTCTTTGACTGCCTTGAGAACAACCATCTTCTGATTAGTTTCGATACCCTTAGCACCGAGAGCTTCTGCAATCTGTGCAGCACCTACGCTACCATAGATGTTCTTTCCTTCAGAAACTTTAGCTGTGATAACCAAAGAAACACCTTCGTACTTCTTTGCAGCAGCTTCTGCGTCAGCCTTGATTTTAGCGAGTTTGTGTGCACGCTGCTTCAGTTCCTCAGCAAGTACCTTGAGAGCCTTGTCGGTTGCAAGTACTGCATAACCTTGAGGAAGAAGATAGTTGCGACCATAACCGTCCTTCACTGTGAGGACATCGTCCTTATAGCCTAAGCCGTGGACATCTTTCTTCAATATAATTTTCATAACTGTCTTTCCTCCTATTTTTTATTTCATCAAGTCTGTTACAAATGGGAGAAGTGCAATCTGACGTGCACGTTTCACTGCCTGAGCTACACGACGCTGATACTTCAGAGATGTACCTGTGATGCGACGAGGAAGAATCTTACCTTGCTCGTTGAGGAACTTCTTGAGAAATTCAGGATCTTTGTAGTCAATATACTTAATACCGCTCTTCTTGAAACGGCAGTATTTCTTCTTCTTAACGTCGACTGCGTTAGGAGTTAAATAGCGGATTTCGCTTGTTGCTTGTGGTGTTGCCATGTTTATGCCTCCTTCTTTTTGTTGTTACGACGCTTCTCAGCATATTGAGCAGCATACTTCTCGTTCTTAACTGTGATGTAGCGGAGCACACGTTCGTCACGGCGCAACTGCAACTCGAAATTCTTGATCACTGTTGGTTCAGCCTTGTACTCAAGCATAAAGTAGAAGCCTGTAGACTTCTTCTGGATTGAGTATGCCAGCTTCTTAAGACCCCAGCTCTCCTCGCTGAATACTTCTGCACCAGCTTTTGTGAGAAGACCTTTGATCTTTTCTACCGCTTCCTTTGTCTGTTCGTCAGACAAAACGGGAGTAAGAATGAAAACGGTTTCGTACTGATTCATACTTTTGTTTGAAATTAATAAATACTTAAATTATAAAGATTTACTTCGCTTTTTACGCAAAGCGACTGCAAAGGTACGACTTTTTTCTCAAATATAAGCAAAATCCCTGTGTTTTTTTTACTTAAGTGATACTTGCGGCAAAAAATCGCTTCATAAATAAAAAAAACTCTCAAAAGTTTCTCTCTTTGCATAAAATTTAGTTATTTTGCAACACAAAGCCGATTATAGGCATTTTTTTCATGATATTTTGAATTAACTAAAAATTTACGATACATAATGAAAACAAGTTTTTTGAAAAATTTAGGCATCATTCTTGTAGTGCTTGGTGCGTTGCTCGCTATTCTTGGAACTATTATTCCTGCAATGAGCGATTTGTTAGATCAGAACTGGTATACAGTTGGTAGTGCTGTGTTGGTAGTAATTGGCTTGCTCTGCCATATTTTCTTGAACAAGTATCTGCCACTTGATGATGAATGTGAAAATTGTTGCAGTGCAAAAGCGTCAGAAGGTGAGACAGAAATACTTAAGAAATAAATAAGTATTTACTTAAATCATAAAAAAGATGTGCAGAAAACTTCTGCACATCTTTTTTTGTAATATGTTCTTTGGTTATTGTTCTGGAACTACGAGCTTGTAGCCTTTACCGTGAACGTTGAGAATCTCTACTTTTGGATCATCTTTCAGATGCTTGCGAAGTTTGGTGATGTAAACATCCATTGAGCGGGCATTGAAATAATTGTCGTCAATCCAGATTGTTTTCAATGCGTAGTCGCGTGGAAGGAGTTCGTTGGATTTGTTGCTGAGCAGTGTAAGCAATTCAGCCTCCTTAGTGGTGAGTTTGCGTTGCTCTTCACCGAAAATCAGCATTTGCTTCTGAGTGTCGAAGATGTATTCGCCAATGTGACGAATTACTTCGTTGGAGTTTTTCTTACCGCGTACACGGCGCAAGATTGCTTCGATGCGCAGAACTACCACATCCATGCGGAATGGTTTTGTGATATAGTCGTCTGCTCCGATTTCAAATCCTTCACGTACATCTTCAATGAGTGTTTTCGCTGTGAGGAAAATAAATGGAACTTCGGCATTCATCTCGCGAATCTTTGACGCAAGTGTGAAACCGTCCATCTTAGGCATCATCACGTCCAGAATACACAGGTCGTAGTTGTTCTCGCAGAATGCATTGTAGCCTTCTTCACCGTCTATGCAGAGATCTGCCTTGAAACCTTTTGCTTCGAGGTATTCACGCAAGAGCATACCTAAGTTCTCGTCGTCTTCGCATAACAAAATGCTAACGTTTTCAAAATTTTCTTCCATAGTGTTGACTTTTATCGGGGTTAATAATAGTTTTTATTCTTGTTGATGATAGTATCTGATAATTTTCTTTAGGTGTATGGCTTATTCCATTGACGGCAGTTTGATAATGAATTTGGTGCCTATGCCAAGTTCGCTCTCAGCATTTACCGTTCCTTTGTGTTCGGTAATAATCTTCTTTACGTATGCTAGACCTAGTCCAAAGCCTTTGACATCATGCCTGTTTCCAGTGTGAACCCGGTAGAATTTGTCAAAAATCTTCTTAACATCTTCTTTCTTTATTCCGATGCCGTTGTCTTGTATACTGATACAGAGATTATGGCTGTCGTTCCATGTGCTTATCGTAAGTTCGAGCTGAGCATCGTTGCGACGGTATTTTACCGCATTGTCCATGAGGTTGAACACTACATTTGTCAAGTGCATTTCGTCTGCAAGTACAGTAGGCTTGTTTGCATCGAGATGGGTAACGATTTTCCCTCCATTCTTTTCAACCTTGAGTGCAAATGTATGAACGACACCGCTTATAAGTTCGTTTACATTTAATTCTACAAGATTGAATTTAGCGCTTTTGTTCTCATACATAGACAACTGCAATACTTTCTCTACCTGAAAACGCAACCTCTTTGTCTCATCATTTATAGTGTTGCTCAAACGGCTCATCATCTGCGGAGATTTTGTTACAGCATCGTCACTGAGCATTTGTGCAGCCAAAGATATAGTGGAGATTGGCGTTTTGAACTCATGAGTCATGTTGTTGATGAAGTCGTTCTTTACTTCTGAGAGTTTCTTCTGTCGGAACACCAGAATCATCGTAATGATGAATGTGATGAGCAGAATTATAGTGAAGACGATAGATGGTATGAGGAAAGTAATACTTCGGTAAACATAAGAACCAAACTGTGGAAAATGGATGCGCAGTTCACCCATCTTCTGTACAGGGTCGTTGCGGAAAAGAGTCTGACGAAATGTCCATTGCTCACCTTCTATGCTGTAATCGGCGCATTGGTAAACGCATTGTCCGTTTACTGTGTATACTCCAAAGTGATAGTCCAAGTCGATGTCGTTGTCTGCCAACTCGAATTTGAGATTCTGGTCAAGTTCGTTGAAATCTATACGGTCTTGCAGAGGCCGGTCGCTTGCTGTGTAGAGAATGGAATAGACGATTTCGTCTATCAGGTCTTTTTCGTATTTATATCTTTGCTTAAGTACGTCTTTGTAGGAGTTGCGTGTCCGGTTGGCACCGTTGCGCTTTGTGTAATACTCGCTAGTATAAGCTCCGCTGGTTGTAGTCGTATGTAATATCTGTTGTGTGGAGTCTGACGTTACCGCTTCGTCATTGTTCTTTTCGGAATCATCACTGCGGTCTTCTGTTTCCTCAACAAGATAATGGGCAGTTTCTGCCAGTTCGATGTTCCTTGCCACTTTCTTCAGGGCACGGTTTACCGATTCCTCAAAATGTTTACGACGCATGTTCAATACTTCGTCCACATAGTTCATCTGCATCACCAGCAAACTGATGAAGCTGATTCCCATTATGGTGGCAAGTATTATGATGGTGCGTCGTTTCATAATTATTTGTTTTGGTTTTTTGCAAAGTAATAGGTTTGATTCCGAAGTGTCAAAAAGACGGTAGATTTTTTTATAATTTAAGCAAAAAAGTCGGGAAAATTAACATTTCCCGACTTTTTAGTGTTTGAATTATTAAATAATGGTTTATTCTTCGTCTTTGCTTTGCTCCTCGAATTCCTTAACCAACTTCTGCTGAACATCTGTTGGAACGAGTTCGTAGTTGCTGAACTTCATAGTGAATGAAGCCCTACCACCAGTAATAGAAGACAATGAAGTAGAGTAGTTTGAAAGTTCTTTGAGTGGAACTTTGGCGTTGAGCTTATCATAGCCGTTAGCACTTTCAGAACCTACAATCATACCGCGGCGTCCCTGAAGGTCGCTCATTACGTCTCCCATGCGGTCGCTTGGAACGAGAACTTCTACGTCGTAGATAGGCTCAAGCAGTTTTGGACCTGCATTCTTGAATGCATCGCTGAACGCATGACGACCTGCAAGCATGAATGAGAGTTCGTTTGAATCTACCGGGTGCATCTTACCATCGTATACGATTACGCGGACGTCGCGTGCGTAGCTGCCGGTAAGAGGACCTTGTTCCATGCGGCTCATAACACCCTTGAGGATTGCTGGTAGGAAGCGAGCATCAATGCTACCACCGACGATAGAGTTCACGAATACGAGTTTGCCGCCCCATTCGAGGTTTACAACTTCCTCACCCTTAGCGGTAATCTTGAATTCCTGGCCACCAAACTTATAGACTGGTGACATTGGGATGTTCTCATCGTATGGCTCAACAATGAGGTGAACTTCACCGAACTGTCCTGCACCACCTGACTGCTTTTTGTGACGATAGTCGGCACGTGCGCTCTTAGTGATTGTCTCGCGATACGGAATCTTTGGTTCGTCGAACTTAACCTTGATTTTTGCATTGTTTTCCAAACGCCACTTGAGAGTACGGAGGTGGAATTCACCCTGACCCTTGATAAGTGTCTGCTTGAGTTCCTTGCTCTGTTCAAGAATCCAAGTAGGATCTTCCTGGCTCATCTTCTGGATTGCAGCCATCATCTTTTCAGACTCAGACTCATTCTCAGCCTTGATGCTACGGATGTATTTTGGATCTGGATATTCTACAAAGTCGAACTTCCAGTCAATATCTTTGTCAGTGAGTGTGTTGCCGGTGCGAACATCCTTGAGTTTTACAGTACAACCGATGTCGCCTGCAACCATTTCCTCAACCTTGATACGGTTTGCTCCTGCACATGCGAAGATCTGTGCGAGACGCTCCTTGGAACCGCGGTCGTTGTTGGTGAGGTCGTCACCTTCGTGGATTTTTCCGCTCATCACCTTGAAGTATTGAACGTCACCGATGTGTGGTTCGCTTGCAGTCTTGAAGAAATAGAGAGCAGCAGGACCGTTTGCATCTGGAGCGATTTCCTCACCGGCTGTGTTCATTACTTTTGGCATATCGCTTACGAATGGAACTACATTCCCGAGGAATTCCATCAGTCGGCGAACACCCATGTCTTTCACTGCGCATACGCAGAATACTGGGAACATGCTGCGTGCGGCGAGACCCTTGCGGATACCTTCACGCATTTCGTCTTCAGTGAGGCTCTCGGATTCGAAGAATTTCTCCATAAGTGCTTCGTCGTTTTCAGCAGCTGCTTCCACGAGAGCGCGATGAAGTTCCTTAGCCTTGTCCATTTCCTCTGCAGGAATTTCTTCAATAATAGGTGCGCCACCTTCTGGCTTCCATGAATATTTCTTCATGAGGAGCACATCGATGAGTGCGTTGAAGTTAGGACCTTCGTTGAGAGGATACTGAATCTGAACTATTTTCTGTCCATAGAGTTCACGGAGTTGCTCAACAGTATTGTTGTAGTCACACTTCTCTGCGTCGAGTTGGTTTACAAGGAAGATAACAGGCTTGCCCAACTTCTCTGTGTAGCGGAAGTGGTTCTGAGTCTGAACTTCTGGTCCGTACTGTCCGTTCAACAGAAGAATAGCAGTGTCTGTAACATTGAGTGCGGTAACAGCGGCACCTACGAAGTCGTCTGCCCCCGGACAGTCAATGATGTTCAGTTTCTTACCATTCCATTCTGTGTGGAATACAGTAGAAAAAACGCTGTAGCCGTATTCCTGTTCTACTGGGAAATAGTCGCTTACAGTGTTCTTCTGAGTGATTCGACCACGGCGCTGGATGATACCAGCTTCATAGAGCAAGGCTTCGGTCAGTGTAGTCTTGCCCGCACCGTCATTGCCAAGCAATGCGATGTTCTTGATTTCGTTAGATTGATAAACTTTCATACGTGTTTAATATTTAAGGTTATTATTAAATCTGTATTGGTGTTATTTGCTCGGCAAATATAATAATTTTGTTTTAGTGCAACAACAAATTAAGCCATTATTATGGTTATATTAATAAAAAAAGTGTACCTCCGCAAATGGAGGCACACTATATATATAATATTAATGTGTAAGGGAAACGTTATTTGATAATAACTTTCTTGCCATTAATAATGTTGATACCTGGCTGCAGACGGTTGAGACGCTGACCTGCGAGGTTGTAGATGCGAACAACACCGTTGTTGGTGAGGGATGCATCTGTATTTACGTCTTCAATTGCGTCTGGTGCAGTCTGACCGATAGCACTGAGCTTGAAGTTGTCGACAACAATCCATGAAGCGTTAGTGCTTTCGAGACGAAGTCCTACGCTTGTGAGAGAAGTGCCGTTAGAGTAGAAGTCGACTGTGAAGTGCTGTGGAACACCGCTTGTCACGTCAATACCTACGTTAGTCTTATATACGTCATTACCGGCTTTTGCCATGAGGTAAGCACCCTGGATTCCTTCCTCCGGAATTTCTTTCTGGTTGGTTGCAAACGCATCAGCTTCGAGTCTGTAGTAACCTGCAGGCAGAGCTACTCTGATTTCCTGCTTGATGTCACCGTCTTTGAGAACTTCTCCATTAGGACGCCATGATTCTATGAACTTGCTAACAACAACACCAGTTTCAGTGTTCTGGTATTCGCTGCCGTTATAACCATTGTTCTGACCAATAGTTGTTTCGGTATCTTTTGCTGCGAATGTCCAGTAGCTGGAATTTTCGTAAGAGAAGTCAGCGTTAAGAATAGCAAGAGTAAGGTCTACAGGAGATTCCTCTGTTGCTGTAGCAATTGCATCCTGACCAAGAACGTAATTAGTCCATGCTATAGGAAGCTGGTCTGTGAATTCCTTAACTTGCTCGTTGCTTTCGTATCCGCTCTGTGAAGCATCATCGATTGCGCCAAGGAGGTCAGTGAATGTTGCGTCAGATGAAACGATTTCATTATCAGTGTAAAGATCTTGGAACTCTTTTACAACTGCGTCCAATTTAGCAACAAGGGTTTCGCTTTCTGAAGCGTATGCAATCGCAGCCTTGAGAGCGATAATTGCGTCTATCTTAACCTGCTGGTTGTCTTCGTCAAGTGCGGTTTCACCACTAGTGATTGCTCCTTCAAGGTTGTCGAGGGATTTCAGTACTACTGTAGATGTAGTGGTTAATTCTGTTGCCTCTTCTATCAATCCGCTGATTTCAGTGTCGAGGTCAGAATTTTCGAATGCATTGTATGAAAGTTCAAATGAATACCATACTACCCAACTGTTGTCTGACATCTGATCTGAAGTAACTCCGAATGTGAGTTCTCCACCATCAGTTACGACTGCTGTAGAAGCAGATACGGCAACTAATTCGTCATAGTCACTGTTTGTGAAGATGGCGTATGCTGTCTGCTGGTTGTTTGGAACGTAAACTTCTGTATCGGTTATTAGCGCCTTACCTGCATAAGTCTCTGCATTGGTCGTTGCCAGTTCCGCAACGTTTGTAATACCGGTTTTACCTTGTCCTGCGAAAACAAATGCCAAAGGTTTTGATTCTGGTGAGTAGTTGTTGTAGTTTTCGTCGTTGGCAGCAGTGCGGTAGAATGCACGTGTGGTTACAGTGTATTTACCCTTAGGCATGTCAGTGAGAGTCTGGCTAACAGTGAATGGACTCTGGTTCCATACTTCAGCAGTACCGTATTGAGTCTTGAAGTTGCTTGCAGAGCCGTATGACCACTGCTTGTCAGGAACATTGCTTCCTTTCTGTTCGGATGTACTGTAAGTATATCCAAGCCCGTCGAAGAGGATAGTAATGTCGAGGTCTCTTGCAAGTGGCTGTCCTGATGCTATTGCTTCGTCCCATGCAGTCTTAATACCTGCTTTTTCCTTAACTGCAAGTGAAGCAATAAGTTCTTCTACTTCTGCAGTAGTAAGGTTGCAATCGTTAAGTGCATCAGTTACGGCGTCGTTGAGTGTTTCGAGTTCGCTGAACAGAGCAGGAATGTATCCTTCGTATTTTCCAAGAGCTTCAGCCAATGCACCATCTTGGAATTCCTGAAGATTCTTGTATGCTTTGATGCTTGCGTTTACATCAGCCATGAGATCTGTGATGGCTTTTGTTGCCTCGTTGTTCTTCTCAGCGTCTTCGCTTTGTGACTTAAGGAGAGCGTCACCCGCGTCAATAGCATCCTGAAGTGCTTTCTTAAGATCTGCATTGAATGGCTCGTCAACAACGTTCTGGGCTACATTCACTGCTGCCTGAAGTGCGAAGAGGGATGGATCGAAGTTGATCTCACCTACATAGCGCAGTGCGATACCGTCGATGAAGAAGTGAGGCATACCTCCTGAACCTGCGTTAGCAGCTTCATATCCGAGGGAGAACTTACCTGAAGTTGCTTCCTCAAGGTTGAATGTGATTACGTCCTTAACCCACTTCCCAACAGGGAATGTAAGGCTTTCGCCAAGATATTCAACATTGTCGTCGGTGATGAATCCCATGAGGTTCTTTTTAACAGCTGTTGTTCCGCCTGCGTTGTAGTATGAAATTTCAAGTGTGTATTTACCTGCAGGAATTGTCACTTGCTGAGTGTACTGTGACAATGCAGACCAAACGCTTACGAATCCAAGTACGTTTCCTTCCTTTGAACCGTCACTCATCTCTGTTGGAGGAAGGAATGCCTTACCACCGAGGAAAGAGTTGCTGCCAATCGCAAACACACCGCATGCACGTGCGACAGTTTCAGGATTGCTTGATTCCCATCCTGTTACAGGAAGCATACCGTAATAGCTTACCTTGCGGCCATTGGAACCGTTAGGATCGACCATATCATAGTCATAAGTACAGATACCTTCATCTTCTGGCAGTGGAGTATCGAGAGTGAAGTGAGGGTTGGTGATGAAGAATTCAGAGAGGTCAACCTGCTTTGCTTCGTTGAGAGCCTTCTGGTCTTCAATAGCTTTGATTACGTCAGCGAGTGTAGCGCTTGGGTTGTCGTAAACAGCCTGTGCGTCCTTGGTGTCTGCGCCAAGATCCTTACCCTTTTCGATTTCGTTGAGAAGTTCAACTTTCTTTGCGTCGATTTCTGCCTGATCGAGTGGAGCAGGGTCGATTGAATACAATTTTACATTGTCAATGAAGAGGTGAGGAGCCGAAGCTGAACCGTAGTTGCCTGACTTGTAACCAAGTTGGATAACACCAGATGTCTCTGCTTTCAGACGAATTAAGATTGTGTCGGTTTCCCAAACTCCTACTGTGAATGTTGTCACGTCTGACAAGTAAGCTGTTCCGTCATTTGCTACGAATCCGTTGTAGTTAGGAAGGGTTTCACCTCCACCGGCAGTGTTCTGACGGCGAATAAGGAGCATGTATCCACCTGCGGAAAGGGTTATTTCTTGTGAATACTTTACGTCTGCACCCCAAACGGCAACCATACCAAGGCATTTGCCAGATACTCCCTCTTCAAGATAAGGAGGGTAGTATGAACCACCGAGTCCAGGTCCTTGATCTTCGCTTTGGTCATTCACGTAGTCGTAAATGGCACTTGCACGAGCGTTTGCTCCATCGGTACGGGTGTCTTTAGCCATCTTGATGTTGTCTGACAAGATGCCTGCAGTCCAACCTGTAACTGGTTGCTGACCAAAGAGTGCTACGGCACCATCTACGCCTGAACCTGCACCTTCGTCAGGCATGTCGTAGTCGTAAGTGCGAACTGTTTCTGTAACAGCTGCGTCTGCGTTGAAGTCAGCGTTGGTGATCTTTGATGTGAGATCCTGCAACACTGTGTACTCTTTCTGAGCATACGCATTTGTTACCATACCTCCTGCAATGAGGAATGTTAGTAATAACTTTTTCATGTGCTTAGTTAGTTAAAATGTTAATAAAATGTTAGTTTGTCTCTATTGCATATTAATTTACAAATATAGGACAATTTTTTCTTTCGCTACAAATATTATTTGTGTTTTCATAATTTTTTAACAAAATCACGCCCGAAATCTTTGGATTCCGGGCGTGATTGATGTCTTGGTGTAATAATACAGCTTACTTTACTATTACGAAACCTCCGTTAGTGGCGAGTGTGACCTTTACTGCCTCAGACTTTGATATGCGAAGATGAGCGTTGAAACTTGGGTCTTGGTCTTTAAGATTATCGGAGTAGATGCTTACGATGTCGTTCTTGTTGAGTATTCCTCTCAGGTCAAGTGTAAGTTTCTTAGGCGCTTTCTCTGCATTTACACCGGCTATGTACCATGTGTTGTTGTGACGGCGAGCTATGACTGCGTACTTTCCAGGATATCCGTCAACGAAACGAGTCTCGTCCCATGTGGTTGGAACTTGTTTCATGAAATCTACTGAAACTTTGGGTGCTCCGCCTTCTTCCTCGGGAAGAATATTGGTCGGAGTCAGTGCGAAATTCTGAATAGGATTCTGGTACAGTATTGCTGTTGCGATTTCGAAGCAGTCTGTTGTGCTGCGTTTTGTTCCTCTCTTATTGTCACGTGAGAGGTGACGGTTGAGCACAGTGCCACCATATTCCATACATGCCACGGTGTTGCGGATGAATGGGTGGAGTGTGGCGTTGAAACCTGCAGCATCGCAGAATCCCTGACTGAATACGAGGTTCTCGCTGGCAAGTACGGCTTCGCTTCCTACATAGTTGGGGTACATGCGTTCCCAGCCACGTGGCAGTGTGCAACCGTGGAAGATTACCATGATTCCGTGGTCGTCAGCGTCACTGAGAATTGCCTCATAAAGTCTGATGGTTTCTTGCTTGTCACCTCCGAAGAAGTCAACCTTGATACCCTTCACTCCGTTTTTCTGCATCCAACGCATCCATTCCTTGCGGTTGATAGGGTTGTCCATTGCATTGATTGGAGTCTGGACAATGTCGTTCCAATAGCCGCTTGAGCTGAACCATAGGAATACATCAACACCTTGTGAATGAGCATATTCTATAAGCTTCTCCATACGCTCCTTGCCGATCTCCACATCCCATCCTGCATCGATGAGGATATATTCATAACCCATTTGCTTGGCAAGGTTGATATAGCGAACCTGGTCATCGTAGTTGCATGACGCATCCTGCCAGATAATCCAGCTCCATGTGCTGCGACCGAACTTATAATTGTTTTTAGTTGGGTAGCGTGGTGTCACGTTGTCGAAGGCTACAGTGGTTTCGACAATTGGTTTGAGAGTAGTTCCCACAGTGATGGTGCGCCAAGGTGTTTCACCTGGCAATGCAAATGCCGGCTCACGTGTGCCGTTGCCGTTATTTTCTTCTGCCAACGGGAATTCAATGGTGTAGAGTCCGTCCCCTTTCATGTCGCTGATATGGTTGGCGCAGTAACGGCTGTCAACACCGGTCTCGCTGATAAGTACCCAGATTTGCTCGCCAGCCTTTTCTCCGTTAACCTTGAACAGACAAGGGAAAGTGTAGCCGTGACCATACTGTGAACGCTCTGTCATTGCTGCATCAACCTTGTAGTTCTCCTCGTAGCTTGGTTTACTGCGCTTCCATCCAATCATAGCATCGCTCTGAGGACAGAGGAAGGTGGTAGTGGTGCTTGGAAAGTCGAAGCCTGTCTTCTCTTCCATGATGCGGATTGCTCCGGTTTCACCTCCGCGTCCCTGACGTGGAATATCGTAGCGGAAAGCGATGTCGTTGTTGGAAACACGGAATACTACACTGAACGCTTGTTTTCTTTCGTTGGCAAATTCTACAGTCAGTTCATTTGCAATGTAGTGTACTTTTGCCACTTTGCAGCGGTTCAGTTCATACTCTGTGTCAATCTTGGCGGTCTTGGTGTTGCCCATTGTCAGCCCTTTAGACAAATTTCCGAAATTGGCGACGAAACCAAGTGGTGAAGCGTCAAGAACAGTTTTGTTGTCGTATTTTACTGAGTAAGTTGCATTGCCGTTAGTGTCGGCTACCTCTACAGTGAGGCGTCCGTCAGGACTGGCAACTTTTGCTGTTTGTGAATTTGCATTGATGGCTGTTGCCAGAAGCAATGCAATGAAAAGGATTTTTTTCATAAAAAAGTTATTTAGTTTTTTGTTCTTAAGTTTTTGAGTTCTTAAGTTTTTAAGTTTTTGAGTTTTTGAGTTTTTGAGTTTTTGAGTTCTTGAGGTAAAATGAATTATTCATTATTCATTATTCATTCTTCATCACCAAGCGTGCTCTCTTGATTTCCTCAGCTGTAGGCACTTTTACTTCGTTAAGAGTGTAAGGTTTGCCCAGTTTTTCCCATTTGATGATTCCAAGGGTGTGGTAGGGGAGAATCTCCATTCGCTCCACATTGTTGAGGGTTCTCAGGAATTGCCCTAATTGCCTTAGATGCTCTTCGCTGTCGGTAATGCCAGGCACGAGTACGTGACGAATCCATACAGGGATGTTCCAGCCAGAGAGTTGACGGGCGCAGTCGAGGATGTTCTTGTTAGTGTGACCTGTGAGGTGCCTGTGTGTGTCATCGTCCATGTGCTTTATGTCGAGCAGCACTGTGTCGGTGCTTTGCATCAGCCTTTTGAACTTACTGAAGAACGGTTCTTCGCGTGTGAAAGGCTGTGCAGCTGTGTCAAGGCATGTGTTGATATTTCTGCGGTGTGCCTCTTCGAAGAGTTCTATGAGGAAGTCAATCTGTAGGAGAGCCTCACCTCCGCTAACTGTAATCCCGCCTTTCTCGCCCCAGTAGGATCGGTAGCGTTCAGCCTGATTGAGCAGTTCGTCCACCGTCGTCGTCTTGCCTGCACCCTTGCAAGGCAGTTCCCATGTGTCTGGGTTGTGGCAGTAGCGGCAACGCATTTCGCATCCCTGCATGAAGATGAGAAAGCGGACTCCAGGACCGTCCACAGCACCGAAAGATTCAGTGCTGTGAATTGCCCCGTGTATAGCAGACCCTCCCTCGGGGTGGGTTTTGTTACAGTCTGTCATGGGCAGAACGTGCTATGACGTCGAGCTGCTGCTCACGGGTGAGGTCGATGAATTTAACTGCGTAGCCACTCACGCGGATGGTGAAGTTAGCATATTCGGGTTTCTCTGGATGCTCCATTGCGTCGTAGAGCTTGTCGAGTCCGAAGACATTGACGTTGAGGTGGTGTGCACCCTTTGTGAAGTAGCCGTCCATGACGTTGACTAGAGTTTCAGCTCGTTCCTCGTCGTTGTGACCGAGAGTTGAAGGTGCAATGGTCTGAGTGTTGGAGATTCCGTCGAGAGCATATTCATAAGGGATTTTTGCAACCGAGTTGAGAGACGCCAACAGTCCGTTCTTCTCTGCTCCGTAGCTTGGGTTTGCTCCTGGTGAGAGAGGTGTGCCGGCACGTCTTCCGTCGGGCAGGTTGCCGGTGTATTTTCCGTAAACCACGTTGGATGTGATAGTGAGGATGGAAGTGGTCGGCTCTGAGTTGCGGTAAGTTTTATGGCGCTTGATTTTTGCAAGGAAAGTCTTAAGTACCCACACAGCCACTTCGTCGGCGCGGTCGTCGTCATTTCCGTAGCGTGGAAAATCACCCTCGACTTCATAGTCGTAGTTGAATCCTTCTTCGTCTCTGATGATTTTCACTTTAGCGTATTTCACAGCGCAGATGCTGTCAACCACGTGTGAGAAACCAGCTATTCCAGTGGCGAATGTGCGACGGACGTCGGTGTCGATAAGTGCCATTTCCGCAGCCTCATAGAAATACTTGTCGTGCATGTAGTGGATGAGGTTCAGAGTGTTGACATATACGTCTGCCAGCCAGTCGAGAGTGTCGCGGAAACGAGGTTCCAGCTCTTCCCAAGTGAGGTATTCGCTGGTAATTGGACGGAACTTTGGTCCGCATTGCTCACGGGTCTTTGCGTCTATGCCGCCGTTGATGGAGTAGAGGAGGGTCTTTGCCATGTTGGCACGTGCTCCGAAGAACTGCATTTCCTTACCTGTCTGTGTTGCGCTCACGCAGCAGCAGATGCTGTAGTCGTCACCCCAGATCGGGCGCATCACTTCGTCGTTCTCGTACTGAATACTGCTTGTCTTAACGCTTATGTATGCTGCATAGCGCTTGAAAGTCTTAGGCAGACGCGGCGAGTAGAGCACTGTGAGGTTAGGTTCTGGTGAAGGACCCATGTTCTCGAGAGTGTGGAGGAACCGGTAGCAGTTCTTAGTCACCTGGTGGCGTCCGTCCTGTCCCAATCCTGCCACTTCGAGGGTTGCCCACACTGGGTCGCCGCTGAAAATCTCGTTGTAGGAAGGAATACGTGCGAACTTCACCATGCGGAACTTCATAACGAGGTGGTCGATAAGTTCCTGTGCCTCGCTTTCGGTCAGAGTGCCTTCCTCCAGGTCGCGAGTGATGTAGATGTCGAGGAATGTACTTACGCGACCAACCGACATGGCTGCACCGTTCTGAGTCTTGATGGCAGCAAGGTAGCCGAAGTAGAGCCATTGCACAGCTTCGCGGGCATTCTTTGCCGGCTGTGAGATGTCGAAGCCATAGATCTGCGCCATCGCCTTCATTTCTTTAAGAGCCTTGATCTGCATGGATATCTCCTCACGCAGACGGATGATTTCTTCGGTCATGCTTCGTTTGCCGCAGTTGTATTTGTCGATTTCCTTCTGCTCTATCAGGAAGTCAATACCGTAGAGGGCAACACGACGGTAGTCACCCACGATGCGTCCGCGTCCGTAGGTGTCTGGCAGACCAGTGAGAATGTGGTTGTGGCGCACACGTTTCATTTCGTCTGTGTATGCGTCAAACACACCCTCGTTGTGGGTCTTGCAGTATTTTGTGAAAATCTCGTGTAGCTTTTCACTGGGCTGGTATCCGTAGGTGGTGCAAGCCTGTTCAGCCATTTTTATGCCACCGTAGGGCATGAACGCACGTTTGAGCGGTTTGTCGGTTTGCAACCCCACGATGCGCTCCAAGTCTTTCATTGTCGGGTCGATATAGGCAGCCGGATAAGCAGTCATGCTGCTGACGATGTCGGTTTCCATGTCGAGCACACCACCTTTGCTGCGTTCCTCCTTCTGCAGTTCCTGCAGACGGCTCCAGAGTTTGTTTGTGGCTTCTGTAGGACCTACGAGGAATGATTCATCACCATCGTAAGGAGTGTAGTTGTTTTGGATAAAATCTCTAACGTTGACTTCTTCTGTCCATTTGGTTCCTTTGAACCCTCTCCATGCTTCTTTCATAAACGAATTTTTAATGTATTAGTTATTTCTTTGCAAAGATAATGATTTTTTTGAAAACCATTAGAACTTAAGACATTTTGTATATTCGACTCGTTCAAATTTTAAGAATTCAAATTACTGATAATCAGTTGTGTAGTATTTTGACATAAATGTTAATTTTGATTTTAACATTTGCTTTTCGCAGGTAAATGTTGTATCTTTGCATTAGCAGGAAAAGGATGCATGTCCGCTTGAGTGGATATGCATCCTTTTCTTTTTTGCATTTTGACAAAATGTAAGTTCACCGTAGTTGAAACTCTGGCGAACATTTGTTCCCACGGAAGTTAACTTTTCAAAATGTCAAAGTTAACTTCCGTTACAACCAAAGTTAAGCGTTGTATTTAAAAGACTAAAGTTTTTTAATTTTTGAGTTCTTGATGATCTGACACTTTGCAGGTGCTTTGGCATTTTTCGTTGCAATTTGCGAATAAAATTCGCAAATTACAAACAAAACGAAAAAAGTCACCTCTAACTCCCCCAAGGGGGAGAACCAACCATCCGGATGGTGATTCTTCACTCTTTATTCTTCGTTCTTCACTTAAAGAGGGGGCTTTCAAATGTTAAAAATGCTCCTTTGCTTATTTATAACTGTTCTAAATAAGTGGTGGCGATTTTCCGTTACAGTTTGGCTACAGTTTCTTCGAATGAATCTTTGTCGGAAATTGCATAATTGCGTATGCGGCTGCGATAATTGTAAATAGTTGCGATAGAGTAGTTTAGGAAATGGGCTATACGCTGTGTGGATGTAACTCCGAGACGGATTAGTGCGAAAATTCGTAGTTCTGTAGTAAGAAGTTCTCCGCGTTGGGGTATGATTTGCTTGTCAGGTCTGAGCAATTTGTTGAAATCGTTGACGAAGGTAGGATGAATGTTCAGAAAAGCAGTGTCGAAGTCGGTAAGGAACCGGTTCTGCTCTTCTGTTATCAGCTCTTCAGATTTGAGTGTGTTGAGAAGGTCTGTATGCTGCTTGTTTTTTGCCAAACGAAGTGTGTCGCGACGGAAATGCTCAAGCGTGTCGATATAACTGCGGCATTTCTCAAGGTAGAATGCTATATACTCTTCCTTTACCTGATCGGCAGCGGTGAGTTGACTGTTAGCCGTTGTCAGTTGTGAGTTGGCTAAGGCGAGCTGTAGGTTTGACTGTTCCAGACGCTCTGCCTGTTTCTCCAATTCCTGATTGGACAATGCAAGCTGCTTGTTTGCAGTGGCGAGTTTCCGTCGTATGGCTCTTAATGACTTCATTTGTCGTCTGAGAAACAGCAGACTGACGATTAGTATGGCTGCAGAAATGCCGAGTGTGACTGTGAAAATCGTTTGGGTCTGCCTTCTTGCGCGTTCATTTGCCTGATATGTCTTATCTATAATGGGGAAGAAGTCGCTTGCTTCCACGGCTCTAAGTCTTGCCTTGCAGTAATTTGCGTCTTCCATCGAACAAATAAGATAGTTGTATGCGCGTGTAATATCACCCTGATGATACATGGTGTTTGCAAGCTCTGGCAAAGCCATGTATTCATTGATTCCGTGTTTGATGTCATGGGTTGCCGTAAGGGCAAGGTAGTAAGTATAGAGTTTTGTATTTCCCTTCTGCTTGTATGCCTGGGCTATATTTGAGTAGATGTAAGCCTTCATGGTCTCATCGGATTCCTCCAAATCCTTGAAGGATATGGAGAGTGCCTTGTCTGCTTTGCCTTCGACAAGCATCTTATCGACAATGACAATGTTTCTGCCTATACCCTCAGGCTGGCATGCTATGATTGAGTCTCGATACAATTGAGTGATGCGGCTAAGAGAGTCAGACATCTCCACAATATCGGCATAGTCCGCCATCCATCCGTATATGGATCTGGCTGTATGCAGGTACATCATTCGGGTAGAAAGGTCAAGTTTGTTGCTGTCGATTTGCCTTAATATATTTAATGAGACGAAATATAGTCCCCTTATAGCATAGACTTCAGCCTTTCCAATTTGTGTGAAGTAATAAATCGACTGGTCTCTTTGTGCTTGAGGTGTGTTTTCAAGCAATTCAAGGTAGTACAACGCAGAATCAGTCTGAACGTGATTGTAGTTGTTGAACAGTTCGCGGTATAAATCCGGCAGTTGCTCTGGGGTTGCAAGGCTTACTACTTTTTTAAGCGAGTCAGTGTGTTGCTGACGCAGAGTAACGTATTGAGATTTCTTGCTTATCACGTCGTCAAGATTAGTGAGGCTGTTCGTGACGTCGTCTTCGGTGATCTGACGAGACTCTGTTTGTGCAAACGTACAGATAGAGATACTTACTGCGGTAAATAAACAATAGAGGCGAATTATTGTTTTTAGGTGTTTGAACATAGAATTATGGTGTGTTAGTTACGCGGCAAAATTATGAAAAAAGTTGAAAATATACAAATTTTACCATATTTGCATTTAATTTTCTTTTATAATATTTGCGCATTTAAAATATATAAAGATGCTGAAAATCAGATAAATAAACTTTTTTTATATTTATATTTTTTTTCTTTGTTGTATTCTCGTATGTTTAATTGTGTTAATTTTGCACATCTCACTTAACTAAATGCACAACTTTATAGTAACATTAACACCTATGAAATTCAAACATTTTTTTATAATGGCACTTATGAGCATGAGTCTTGGAGCTGCTAATGCGGCACCGAAGACAGCGATAGAACATGTACATCCATTGTTCTGGTATAGCGATATGAAAAATCCAGAGTTTCAATTGCTTCTTCATGGTAATAGGCTCGGCGAAATGGAACCTGAATTGCGTGGTGCTGAAAATGTGGAGATAAAGGAAGTGGTTCGAGTGTATAATGCAAATTATCTTATACTATATTTAAATACGCGCGAGGCAAAACCACAGACTTTTGACATAGTACTTACGCCGCATAAGGGAAACAAAGGCCTTAAGAAGTCTGTTGTGCATTATGAGTTAAAACCTCGCACAGCTAAGATTAAGACTTTCGACGCCAGTGATGTGGTTTATCTGCTAATGCCAGACCGTTTTGCCAACGGATCGGATCTTAAGACTAAAGTCACTTGGATGAAGGAAAAAGCTTTCGCTCCCAACGAAGATTTCGGACGTCATGGTGGTGATTTGGCTGGAATGGAGCAGCATCTCGACTATCTTGCTGATTTGGGTGTGACTGCAATTTGGCCTACTCCGCTTCTGGAAAATAACATGACTAAGGAATCATATCACGGATATGCTATAACAGATTATTATAATATTGATGCGCGTTACGGCAGTAATGATGATTACAAGCGTTTTGTGTCTGAAGCACATAAACGCGGTATCAAGGTGATAATGGACATTGTGTTCAATCACTGTGGAAGTGAGAATTTCCTCTTTACCGACATGCCGCAGAAAGACTGGTTCAATAATAACGGAGAGTACATCCAGTCAAGCTATCGTACAGGTGCTGTAGGTGATATTAATGCATCAGTACTTGATAAGAAACTGACTGTTGACGGATGGTTCGTTCCGTCAATGCCAGACCTCAATCAGCGTAATCGTCTTGTCAGCGACTATCTGATTCAGTCATCTTTGTGGTGGATTGAATTTGCTGAAATCGATGGCATCCGTCAGGACACATATCCCTACAATGACTATGACGCTATGGTTAAATGGTGTAAGCGTGTAGAACTGGAGCATCCGGGCTTTAATATCGTAGGTGAGGTGTGGATTAACAATAATGTTGGAGTTTCCTATTGGCAGAAGGACAGTAAACTTGCATATCCTCTCAATTCACAGCTTCCTTCTGTAATGGATTTCCCGCTTATGAGTCTGCTTAACAGTGTGGTGGATGAAGAGACCGATGAATGGAACACAGGATTGGCACGAATATATGAGTATATCAGTCAGGACATTGTATATGCTGACGTGAACCATCTTCTCACATTCCTCGATAATCACGATACAGATCGTTTCCAGAAGAATACGGAAATGGCTCAGGATACCACACGTTATAAGCAGGCACTTACCATGTTGCTCACTCTTCGTGGTATACCTCAGCTCTACTATGGTGACGAGGTCGGTATGGCTGCAAACAAAAGCAAGGGCGACGGGGCGTTGCGCCAGAATTTCCCCGGTGGCTGGGCTGGTGACTCGAATAATGCGTTTACAAAGGCAGGACGCACGGACTTGCAGAACTGGTATTTCGATTTTACTCGTAATCTGTTGCAATGGCGCAAGACTTGCCCTGCGGTGCAGTTCGGTAAACTGATACACTATCATGTTCGTGGAGGCGTCTATGTTTATGCACGTCAGATGGACGGAAAAACCGTGACAGTAATCATCAATGGTACGAATAAGGCTCAGACATTGGAGCTTACTCCGTATAAGGAAGTTCTTCCAAAAGAAGAGGCTGTCAATGTTCTTACTCATAGAAGAATCAAGTTGAATCAGCAAATGCAGTTGAGAAAACGTGAGGTCAGAGTGCTTGATTTCAGCCTTTGATAACTTTTTTCAAATTTTTATATAAAAATAATTGTCGAATTAAAAAAGATTGTAAATTTGCGTATCGTCAATCTTCAAGTTTTGCCAACTAAGATGAAACGGAGTATTATATTCATTTTTCAATGTGCATTATTCATGTCAGTAAATGCACAGAAGTTGACGTCACCTAATGGTATGCTGGAAATGAACTTCGGCTTGGACGAAGAAGGTTATGCATACTATGATTTGAAATTTGAGAACCGACAGGTGGTGAATCCCAGTCGTTTGGGATTCGAGCTGAAGGCTGAAGTTGCAGGCAAGCAGGAGAGTTTTGACAATAGCTCGCATACCGATGCATCTTCCATTGACCGTAAAACTAATTTGCTAAATGGTTTCTCCATTGAGAAGGTCGAGTCGTCTACCTTCGACGAGATCTGGAAACCAGTTTGGGGAGAGGAGAGTGAGATTCGTAATCACTACAACGAATTAGCGGTTACTCTATACCAGAAACAGAATGACCGCAGAATTGTTGTTCGTTTCCGACTTTTCGATGACGGTCTGGGCTTTCGCTATGAATTCCCCTCTCAGCCTAATCTGACTTATTTCACCATAAAGGAGGAACGCACACAGTTTGCCATGACTGGCGACCATACTGCATGGTGGATTCCTGCGGATTATGATACACAAGAGTATTCCTATGTGGAATCGCCGCTTTCAGAAATACGCCAGCGCATGAAATCTGCCATTACTCCTAATGCTTCACAGACAGCTGTGGGCAGGGCTTGTGTGCAGACTGCTCTGATGATGCGCACCGACAGCAGATTGTATATAAATCTGCATGAGGCTGCATGCATGGACTACGCTACAATGCATCTTGACTATGACGAGCGTAGTAAGACGTTTACATCTTGGCTCACTCCCGACGCAATGGGAGATAAGGGCTATATGCAGACCCCTTGTTCTTCTCCATGGCGTACAATAATTGTAGGAAAGAGTGGGGCAGACATTCTGGCATCACGCATTACCCTGAATCTTAACGAACCATGCAAAATTGAAGACACTTCATGGATTCATCCTACGAAGTACATTGGTGTGTGGTGGGATATGATAACCAATCATAGCCATTGGTCATATACAGACGACTTCGCTTCTGTAAAACTCGGAGAAACAGACTATTCAAACGCAAAGCCACATGGTCGTCACGCTGCCAATACCGACAATGTGAAGCGATATATAGACTTTGCTGCCAAACATGGTTTTGATGCAGTGCTCGTGGAAGGCTGGAATGAAGGTTGGGAAGACTGGTTCGGACACGAGAAGGACTTTGTCTTCGACTTTGTAACACCTTACCCGGATTTCGATGTTAAAGCAATACATGATTACGCTGCTGCCCATGGAGTTAAGATGATTATGCACCATGAGACGTCTGCATCTGTCCGCAACTATGAGCGTCATCTTGATCAGGCATATCAGTTCATGGTTGACAATGGCTATCCTGCCGTAAAGAGCGGCTATGTGGGCAATATCGTTCCCCACGGAGAGCATCACTATAGTCAGTGGATTAACAACCATTACCTCTATTGTGTGCAGAAGGCGGCAGATTACCATATTATGGTCAATGCACATGAGGCTGTGCGTCCTACAGGTCTTTGCCGCACCTATCCTAACCTCATAGGCAACGAGAGTGCACGAGGAACTGAATATGAGGCTTTTGGTGGGAATAATGTGAATCATACCACAATCCTTCCATTTACTCGCCTGATTGGAGGTCCGATGGACTACACTCCAGGAATCTTTGAACCGGATTGTTCAAAACTTTCTCCTGACAACGATTCGCATGCCCGCACCACACTTGCCCGTCAGCTTGCTCTCTATGTTACTCTCTACAGCCCTCTGCAGATGGCTGCCGACATCCCTGAGAACTACGAGCGCTTTATGGATGCATTCCAGTTTGTCAAGGATGTACCGGTTGACTGGCAGAAGAGTGTATATCTCGAAGCTGAACCAGGTGACTATGTAACAATTGCCCGTAAGGACAAGAACAGCGAGAACTGGTATGTAGGCAGTTCTGTGGACGAAAACGGACATACATCCACTCTGGCACTCACATTCCTCGATCCGAAAACCACTTACGAGGCAACTATATATGCCGATGCCAAGAATGCACATTGGCAGACTAACCCACAGGCTTATACCATAACAAAAAAGAAGGTCACCAGCAAATCAGTCCTGAAACTGACTTCTGCACCAGGTGGAGGCTTTGCCATACAGATTAAGAAAATGAAGTAGAACAGGGAATCATCGAATTTCCGCAAGGGGTACCCCTTGGTTTATATGTGCCTTACGACACATATAATATTATTCTAAACACAATTATTAACCCAATATATTATTAATTAACTTATTAAAACCTTAAAGTACAAAATGAACGAAAGATTAAATTTCAGGTTTCTGCTTGTTTTTCTTGTAGGAATCTTCGTATCGTTCAACGCAATGGCTCAGGACATCACTGTCAAGGGTCATGTGAAAGATACGTACGGTGAACCGGTGATGTTGGCAACTGTACTGCAGAAGGGAACTTCAAACGGTACTACTACTGACATGAACGGTAATTTCACGATGAAGGCTCCACGCGGAGCAACTCTCGTTATTTCATTCATCGGTTTCCAAACTAAGGAAGTGGCTGCTGCTCCAAGCCTTATGGTTGTGATGCAGGAAGACACTAAAGTTCTTAGTGAGGCAGTGGTAATCGGTTACGGTTCTGTGAAGAAAGATGACCTCACAGGATCTGTTACTGCTATCCGTCCTGACGCAATCAGTAAGAATATCAGCACTAATGCTCAGGACATGCTCGTTGGTAAAATCGCCGGTGTGAGTGTTATAACCAATGACGGTACTCCTGGTGGTGGTGCCAGCATCCGCATCCGTGGTGGTGCTTCTCTTAATGCAAGCAACGACCCTCTTATCGTGATTGACGGACTTGCAATGGATAACAGTGGCGTTCAGGGTTTGTCGAACCCTCTCTCAATGGTGAATCCTGAGGATATCGAAACCTTCACCGTGCTGAAGGATGCATCTGCAACTGCTATCTATGGTAGCCGTGCATCAAACGGTGTCATCATTATCACTACAAAGAAGGGTCAGTCAAATGAATTCAGACCTAAAGTCACTTATTCCGGAACTTTCAGCGTGAGCCACGCAAGAAAGACCTATGAGGTTCTTTCAGGTGATGAATATCGCGACTATGTGATTAACACTCTCGGACAAAGCGGAAACGGACTGGGCACTGCTAACACTAACTGGATGGACGAAGTGCTGCAGACTGCAATCGGTCATGATCACCAAATCGGTATAAGCGGTGCGGTGAAGAGTCTCGGCAACCTGCCTTACCGTGTCAGCCTCGGTTACTCTAACAAGGATGGTATTGTGAAGACCTCCAACTTCGAGCGTTTCACAGCTGCCCTGAACCTCAATCCTACATTTCTGGACAACCACTTGGCTGTAAACCTCTCTGCTAAATATATGCATGCTAAGAACCGCTATGCAGATGCAGGCGCAGCAATCGGTGGCGCTCTCCGCACAGACCCAACCCAGCCTATACATGATGACACTTATCCTGAATTCGGTGGCTATTGGCAGAATGTGGTGAATGCCAACATGAACAATCCTGAGTGGACACACATCTCTAACACCAATACTCCTCAGAACCCTGTCGCTCTGCTTAATCTGCAGAACAAACGTGCCAATTCCGATGTATTGATTGGTGGTATTGATGCAGACTATAAGATTCATGGATTTGAGGATCTGCGCATTCATGCAAGTCTCAGCGGTGACTACAGCGAAGGTCGCGAGCTTAACAGCATTTCTCCTTATTCTTACAGCAACAACTACTATGGTTGGGAGGGTGTTGACCAGTCATACAAGTACAATGTATTGGCAAATATCTATGCTCAGTATGCTCATGAATTCTCAAATAATCAGAAGTTCGATGTGATGGTTGGTGCAGAACAGCAGCACTTCCACCGTAGCTACTACAGCTATGGCCAGGGTAACGAATGGTACGACGAGAATGGCAATATACTCGATACTCCTGTAGCTTATTCTCCATCACTTCGCAACGAGAAGGCTCACATCACTCCTAAGTATTCTCTCGTCAGCTACTTCGGACGACTCAATTACTCTGCTTTAGACCGCTACCTGCTTACATTCACAATGCGTGCCGACGGTTCTTCCCGTTTTGCTACAGGCAATAAGTGGGGTTACTTCCCTGCAGTTGGCTTGGCATGGAAAATCAATGAAGAGCCGTTTATGAAGAACGCTACTGCATTCGACGACCTGAAGCTGCGTCTCGGATGGGGTCTCACTGGTCAGCAGGATCTTGGTACCTACAACAACACAATCATGGACTTCTACTACCTGCCTCGCTATGTCACAGGTGACCAGTACGCTCAGTATTCTCTCGGTACTTCTGACTACTACATGATTCGTCCTGAAGTATACAACAGCGACTTGAAGTGGGAAAAGACAGCTACATGGAACGCCGGACTTGACTGGAGCTTCCTCAACGGCCGTATCGACGGTAGCTTGGACTTCTACTACCGCAAGACCACCGACCTTATGAGTGCAGTGCCTGTTGCTTCAGGTATCAACTTCGGTAACTATCTTATCAAGAATATCGGTGAACTTACCAACAAGGGTGTTGAATTCTCTATCAATGCTCACCCGATTTCTACACGTGACTTCTCATGGACAGTTAACTATAACTGTACTTGGAACGCTAACAAGATTACCAAGCTCTATGACGATGCTGACTACGTCCTGACAGGCGACAAGATCAGTGCTGGTCTTGACAACAAGGTTCAGGTAAACAAGGTGGGTTATGCAGCCAACAGTTTCTATGTTTACCAGCAGGTTTATGACGAAGCAGGCAAGCCTATCGAAGGTGTATTCGTAGACCGCAATGCCGACGGTGTAATCAATGCCGATGACAAGTATGTTTACAAGAAGCCTACAGCTGACGTTACTATGGGTCTTACCAACAAATTCATCTGGAAGCGTTGGGACTTCAGTTTCTCTCTCCGTGCAAGTCTGAACAACTATCTCTACTACGACTTCCTCGCAGGCAAGGCTAATGTATCTTATGCTGGTATCTATTCTAACTCTGCATACAACAACACTACAGGTGAAGCCGTAAGTCTTGGATTCCAGGGAAAGACCGACTATTACATGAGTGATTACTTCATTCGCAATGCGTCATTCGTTCGCTGCGACAACATCAACCTCGGTTATTCTTTCGACCACCTCTTCTCTGGTGACAGCTACAAGGGTATTGGCGGACGTGTTTACGTCACAGTTTCAAATCCGTTCGTAATCACTAAATATGATGGTATTGATCCAGAACGTAAGCATGGTAGCGGTGTTGACGGAAACGTATTCCCACGCCCAGTATCCTATGTTCTTGGTCTGAGTCTGAACTTTTAATTTGTAATTTATAATTTATATTAGTTATGAATCGATTTATAAAAAATATAATTCCTGTGGCTGTTGGCGTTGTTCTCGGATTGGGAGCAGTTTCATGTGCTGATGAGCTGGACCAGAGAATCACAGACCCACAAACCAATACAACATTGGACCCTACAGGACTGCTTGTCAAAATTTATGGCAACCTCACACTTACAGGTGTGACGGGAGGAGCAGGTAATGCCGATATGGCACAGTTTGACGAAGGTAACTCTTCTTTCTACCGTCGTATATTCGAAGCTAATGAACTCTGTTCCGACGAGTGCATCTGGACATGGCAGGGTGACGCTGGTATCCCAGAACTTACTAACCTGAGCTGGAACTCATCTCACGGATATAACGAGTTGACTTATTATCGCATTATGTACAACATTACATTGTGCAATTTCTATCTTGACGAGACAGAAGGTTCAACTGATGCTCAGGTTCTGCAGAACCGTGCGGAAGTCCGCTTCATCCGTGCTCTCCACTACTACTACTTCATGGATCTCTACGGACGTGCTCCTTTCAAGGAACATTTCAACGAGGATCTGCCAGTGGAGAAGACACGTGCAGAAGTGTTTGCTTATGTTGAGTCAGAACTTAAGGCAATCAATGGCGAAAATGAGGATTCCAAGGAAGTGCTCCTTGACAACACCAACGACAACACCAACTATGGACGTGCCAACAAGGTGGCTGCAAACCTCCTTCTCGCAAGAATTTATCTTAATGCAAAGGTTTACACAGGCGTAGAGCGCTGGAACGACGCTGTGACTTATGCTAACAAAGTAATCAACAGCAGTTATTCTCTCTGCACAGATCCTAAGAACGGTTACACTGCTTATCAGCAACTGTTCATGGGTGATAATGGTGAAAACGATAATGCTCGTAAGGAAATTATCTTCCCAATCCGTTGCGACGGAGCAACATCCCGTTCATACGGTGGTTCAACCTACACTATTGCGTCAACTACAGGTGATGGCTCACCAGCACAAGGTCTGCCTAAGTCACAGTGGACTTGTAACCGTGCACGCGAGGCTATGGTTAATAAGTTCTTCCCTGACCTGACTACTGTGCCGATGGTTAACGACCCAAACGCTGTGGCAGCAGCTGCTGGCGACGACCGCGCACTCTTCTTCTCCGGAGCAGCCGACGATGGCAGCAAGCAGCGCACTATCTCTACCGAAGAGAAGACTACATTCTCTGCAGGTCTTGGCATCATGAAGTGGAGCAATGTCTATACCGACGGTTCTACTCCTCACGATGTAACATTCCCAGATACCGATGTTCCATTCTTCCGTGTGGCTGAGGCTTACCTCATTCTTGCTGAAGCAAACCTGCGTGCAGGCGGTGACAATGAAACTACTCTCAATGCGATCAATACGATTCGTACCCGTGCCAACGCTACTCCTCTCACATCTGTAACTGAGAGCGACCTCATAGATGAGTGGTGCCGTGAGTTCTATTTCGAAGGACGTCGTCGTAGTGACCTCATCCGCTTCGGTCTCTTCACTTCTGGTAATTATCTCTGGGATTGGAAGGGCGGTTCATACGCAGGAAATGGTGTGAGCGATATCTACAACCTCTACCCAATTCCTTCTAACGAACTGAATTCGAATAAAAACATGCATCAGAATGCTGGCTATTAAACAGACCCTCCCCCCTTGCCCCTCCCAGGGGAGGGGAGTGGTTACCTGCCATTCGGATAGGAACTCAAAAACTTAAATACTTAAGAACTTACATTATGAAAAAGATATTTTATTCATTGTTGGTAGCCAGTGCGGTGCTTATGTTTGGCACATCGTGCAGTGAAGACCGCGACAGCAATCCAACATTCCACGAGGCACCGACATTTGTGCTCAACACACCTGCCTATGCAGCTAATAATGTCTATGACCTCAAAAATTCAGAGTACGTTACTCTCACTACTACACAGCCTGAATATGGCTTCCCTGCAGCTACAGAGTATACTGCACACGTGAGTCTTGACAATGAAATCTTCACCCCTCTGGCTACTACTTCAACCAGTGCTATGTTCAAGATTCCTGCTTCTGAACTCAACGAGATGATTCTTAACATTGCTGGAGATGCAGATCTTTCTGCACCAATACCAGTGTACATCAAACTCACTGCTGCAGTAAAGGGTAATCCGGAACTCGGCAAGTCTGAGTCTAACGTGATTACACTTCCTCAGGTTCAGGCATACGTTCCTGAAGTGGTTATCGAACTCCCATCTAAGATGCATGTTGTTGGTGACTTCCCAGCATCTGCTGGCTGGAGCACATTTGTTCCTCTGCATCCGGCATATAGTCAGGACGGTTGGTTCTATGGCATCGTTTACATGCAGGCTGGTGCCGAGTTCAAAGTTAATCCTGATGCAGGATGGCAAGGCAACGATAAGGGTTACGGACAGGTAACTCCAGTCGACAATGCAAATGCAGGATTCGTGTCAGGTGGTGACAGCGAAACATCCAACATGAAGATTACAAACGCTGGTTGGTACAATGTATTGGTTAAGACCAAGGTTGCTAACGGAGCAGTAATCTACACAGTTGAAATCAACGAACCTAAGGTTTATGTGATTGGTGCAGCTGCAGGAGGTGAATGGTCATTGTCTGATGCATGGAAATTCACTCCAAGCGCAGGTGCCGATGAAGAATGGGCTTCTCCAGCACTTGGTGGCAGCGGTGAGCTTCGTCTTGCAGTCGATTGCGGCACTGACTGGTGGAAGACTGAATTTACTATCAAGTCTGATGGTACACTCTACTATCGTGACATAGATATTCCATCGAACTGGGCTGAAAATGTTGGTGAAGATTACTCTAAGCAGGTAAGCGCAGGACAGACTGTATATCTCAACTTTACAGCCGGTACCGGACATGTTGAATAATAAAATTGAAATGATATGAAAAAGTTATTTTTATATGCTGGAATTCTCTTGGCAACATTCGCAACGGTTGCCTGCAACGAGGATTTTGACGATTGGGCTTCGCCTCAAGCATACAATCAGGAGGATGATGCAAACACCTATGGTTTGAATGTCTCTGCCGGTAGCGATGCTGTGATTGTAATGAATGACGAAACTCCGGAATATGTTGCGATTGTGTCTGTTGCTGCAGATAATGCCAACATCGCAAGCTGCAAACTCAATTCACTGTCAATCCTGGGTACACCTATTGCTGCTACTTTGGAAGACGGTAAAGTGATGGTTCGTGCAGCAGAGTTGGATTCACTCATCGAGGCTAAGACTCTTGACCGTTCTGCTACTGCTCATGAGGTTGACGTAGTGACAGAGTTTTCGGCAATCCTTACTACTGGTGAGGGTGCTCCTGTAAAGGCTACTACTAAGGTTTCCCTTACTCCTGCCGGCACTCCTGAAATCGATGAGGCTGGTTATGCACTCCTCGGTGACTTCCAGGGCTGGAATCCAGGATCTCCAATTTGGATGACTCAGACTGAGGCTGGTGTTTATCAGGCAGAAGTAGTTGTAACAAAGGACGGCGACAACTGGTTTAAGTTCTACAAAGGTTCTGGTTTCGGTGAAGGAGACTTCACTTGGGACGCTGTAGCAATGGGTTGTGCCGTTAATGGTGACAACTCTCCTGTGAATCTTCTCGTTTGGGGCAACGACCCAATCTATGGCGGTTTCCAGACTCCTGTCATCACAGGTGCAGGAACATATATCATCACCCTCGACATGAACAAGGGTATGTATAAGTTCGAACCAGTTGAGAAGAAGTACTATGTAGTTGGAACTCCTAACGGATGGAGTGACTCCAGCCGCACTTGTCTCTTCTATGCTCATGGAGGCAACGTCTACTCTTACGCTACCAACTGGGCTAACCAGTGGAGCTTGAAGATCTGGGATGAAGATAACTTCGGAAGCTGGGACGTTGCTTACGGTGCAGTGGAAAACGGTTCAACTGATGCTTCTGGTTCACTTGTTAATTCAGATGCAGGCGCATTCGGTCCTGCTGAAGCAGGCGGTATCTACGTCCTGACTATTAACATGGCAGCTAAGACCTACGAATGGACAGCTGTTGAAAATCCTGTTGACTACGAGACTATCGGTATCATTGGCGGATTCAGCGACTGGTCATCTGATGTAGATATGACTCAGCTTGAGTCTGCTCCTCACAACTGGACAGCATCTGTATCTTTCGATTCTCCAACTGAAGTCAAGTTCCGTGCTAACCACGGTTGGGACATCAACTGGGGTAGCGATAAGAGTGCAGAGATCAACGCTGACACTTACTATGTGAAACCAGGTGGTGACAACATCGTCATCGGTGAAGCAGGAACATACGACTTCTACTTCAACGACATCACAGGACGTTTCTCAATAGTGAAACAATAATGTAAAATCTTCAAAAGGGCGGAGAATAGGCTTGTCCTATCCTTCGCCCTTCATTTTTCCTTGCTTATGAAATATAGATTTTTACTTTTAACATTTTTGCTGGTCGCTTCGTTGGGATGCGTTCGTCTGCAGGCACAGACTGCCGGCTGGCCCTCCAACTATGACGGAGTAATGCTGCAGGGATTCTATTGGGACAGTTTTGCGGATTCACGCTGGACTAAGCTTGAATCACAGGCTGACGACCTCGCACCCTATTTCAATCTCGTGTGGATTCCTCAGTCGGGTGAGTGTGCCGGAGGCAACCAGATGGGATACATGCCTCTCTACTATTTCCGCCATAACAGTTCGTTCGGCACTGAAAATGAACTGCGCAGCCTTATCAATACTTTCAAGGAGAAAGGTATTG
The DNA here is from genome assembly GCA_002350855.1 of Prevotellaceae bacterium UBA2852. The sequence continues at coordinate 63,349 of DEFM01000006.1, read as the reverse complement.
GTACCATTGCCGATGTTGTGATTAACCACCGCGACTATTACAATGGAGTCATGGTGAACTTCCCTTCTGAGACCTACAATGGGCAGACTTACCAGATGCTCTCTACCGATATCTGCCGAAACGACGACGGTGGAGCTACCCTCACTTGGGCTAATAACAATGGTTATACTCTGTCTTCAAACAACGACACTGGAGAGGACTGGAGCGGAGCACGTGACTTGGACCATAAGTCTGACAATGTCAACCGTTGTGTGAAAGCATATCTTGACTTCCTGCTCAACGACCTCGGTTACGCTGGTTTCCGCTACGATATGGTTAAGGGCTACAGCGCATCGTTTACAGCTGATTACAACAGCACTGTTAATCCTACATTCTCTGTGGGAGAGTATTGGGATGGAACAACTGCGATTCGCAACTGGATTGAAGGAACAAATAAACTCTCTGCTGCGTTCGACTTCCAGTTCCGCTATCGTATTCGCGATGCCATCAAACAGAATAACTGGAATCTTCTCTCTGCCTCAAATGAAACAGCTGCAGGCAAACCGCTTGTCTATAATTCTGATTACCAGCGCTACGCCGTTACATTCGTTGAAAACCATGATACAGAGTATCGTTCTGCATCAGCGCCGCAAGACCCGATCAGGTCAGACACTCTTGCAGCCAACGCTTTCATGCTTGCTATGCCTGGCACTCCATGTGTGTTCTACAAACACTGGCAGGCAAAACGCTACGATCTGAAACGCATGATTTCAGCCCGCAAGGTTGCAGGAATCCACAACCAGAGTACTTACGAGGTACTTACAAGTCAGCAGTTCTACTATGCAGTCTGCACTACAGGTACTGCCGGTTCGCTCATCTGTGTAGTAGGTAAGACTCCAACCGTCTATACCGCTCCTTCTGGTTACACTCGGATTCTTTCTGGTACAGGATACTGCTACTATCTCTCCGACAATATTATTCCTGCATGGCAGACAGAAGCAAAGCGTATTGATGACGAACTGGCAGCGGAAAAGGAGAAAGAGAATCAGTTCACTCCTCACACAGCTACCATCTATGTGCGTGATGAACTCTCCTGGAACCGCATGAACTTCTATATCTGGGACAGCAACAACAATACTCAGCTCAATGGCGGATGGCCAGGCAAGCAGATTACTGCAACCCGTGAAATCAATGGCTATACATGGTATTATCAGACATTCGATATCAATACCGCCGGATATTTTGTCAATGTTGTATTCTCCACAGGAACTGGAAGTCCGCAGACCGTCGATATTACCGATGTAAGTGAAGATACATTCTTCGTAATCAAATCTTCCCAGGCTGCAGGTAAGTACCTTGTTGAGGTGGATGAGGAGACTACAGGAATAGAAGCCACCTCCATCTCTCCCCAAGGGGAGGGCAATACTACGGTCTACGACCTCACAGGTCGCCGTGTGTCTCAATCAGGTAAGGGATTCTATATTGTAAATGGTCGTAAAGTTCTGATAAAATGAAACAAATACCTGATCAGTCGTTTTGGAAACTCTGGAACATCAGTTTCGGATTCTTCGGAGTTCAGATAGCCTATGCCCTGCAAAGTGCGAACATTAGCCGCATTTTCTCTACATTGGGTGCAGATCCTCATAAACTCAGCTATTTCTGGATTCTGCCTCCACTCATGGGCATCATCGTGCAACCAATTATTGGATCACTCTCCGATAGAACCTGGACACGATTCGGACGACGTATTCCATATCTCTTCATAGGTGCGCTCGTCGCGGTTCTCGTGATGTGTCTCCTGCCCAATGCCGGTTCGTTCGGAATGACTGCGAGCACGGCGATGGTGTTCGGACTCATGTCGCTTATGTTCCTCGACACCAGCATCAACGTGGCTATGCAGCCGTTCAAGATGATGGTCGGAGACATGGTCAACGAGAAACAGAAAGGTCTGGCATATAGCATTCAGTCTTTCCTCTGCAATGCAGGAAGTCTTGCAGGCTATGTGTTCCCGTTCCTCTTTGCTGCAATCGGAATCAGCAACACTGCTCCCGAGGGTGTCATTCCCGACAGTGTTATTTGGTCGTTCTATGTAGGTGCAGCCATATTGATACTCTGTGTCATCTACACCACAATCAAGGTAAAGGAGTATCCGCCGGCACTCTATAATGAGTACCATCCAGTTTCGGAAGAAGAGAAGTCCGGTGATGCAAAGTCACCAAATATGTTCCAACTCCTGCGGCGTGCGCCAAAGGTGTTCTGGACAGTGGGACTTGTACAGTTCTTCTGCTGGGCAGCGTTCATGTATATGTGGACCTATACCAACGGCACTGTAGCCACCAATGCCTTCGATGCACCGACCATGGAGAAAGTTGTTGACGGAGTTTCTACCATTGTGCTTAACCCAGAGACTTCGCAATACCAGGCTGCTGGAGACTGGGTAGGCATCCTGTTCGCAGTGCAGGCAATTGGTTCTGTGCTTTGGGCAGTTGTAATACCTCTCTTCCGCAATCGCAGGCTGATTTATTCACTCAGCCTCGTTATCGGTGGAGTAGGATTCGTGTCAACCTATTTCGTGCACAATCAGTATGCACTCTTCGTTTCGTTCGCACTCATCGGTTGTGCATGGGCAGCAATGCTTGCACTTCCTTTTACCATCCTTACCAACGCACTCAAGGGCGGTCATGTCGGCACCTATCTCGGGCTTTTCAACGGTACCATCTGTGTGCCGCAGATAGTTGCTGCATCACTTGGCGGCGTTGTTCTATCCCTCTTTACCACTCAAGGCGAACTGGCACCGCAGTCCGTGATGCTTGTTCTTGCAGGCATCTTCCTCTTTGTCGGAGCCGCCTGCGTCTATGTGATTAAGGAGAAATAAAAAAACTCGCGGAAGCAATCAAGTTTTGCTTCCGCGAGTTTTTTAATAATCTAGTATGTTGTAGTATTTGTGTAGTTGCAAGAATAGCGTCTGTTTTATTCGTTATTGTCGTTTTTCTGGAAGTTTCCGCCTCCGAATCCTCCTGGACGATGACCACCAGGTCTGTTACCTCCTCCTGGGCGATGCTGTGGACGTTCCTTAATCATTTTGTCGTATGCAGCCATCTGGTCTTCGGTGAGAATTTCACTAATAGCTATACGTTCAGCTTTTTGTCTTTCAGCCATGTGCTCACGGTTAGGAAATCTGTTTTCATTTGCAGCACGAAGTGAGTCCATACGTTCCTTCATCTCTTTTGCCTGTTTCAGGTAGTATTCTTTGAGCTTTGCATCCTGTTCTTCTGTGGTGTTGCAAGCCTTTTTAATCTGTTCTACACGACGAGTTGCCATCTGTTCAGGATTGAATTCAAAACGTCCGCCTTGGTTTTGTGCAGACATTGTCAACGATGACAATGCTACAAATAATGTCAGAATTGATTTTTTCATAAATTGTTTTGTTTAAGTTTGAGGTTTAGGTTAAAATAGTATTATGTAAAAGTTATGATTGTTACAGTGTTTTATTCTGTTCACAATCATATGACTTCCCATCTCTCCATAGGTTTAATCCTTAAACATTATTTAACAAAAAGACCCCCTCTAACTCCCCCGTAATGGGGAGAACTACCATCCGGATGGCGCTCCTCCCCATTACGGGGGAGGTTGGGAGAGGGTCTTCTACATCCCTTCTCTCAAAAAGTCCAAAGTTTCGTATATCTCTTCCTGTGTGGCGGTTTGGTTCAGTTGAAGCTGACCAATTCCGCTTAGGAGGGTGAAGTTGATGGTGCTTCCTGTGTTTTTCTTATCGTGTTGCATCAGTTGGAAGAGGGTGGGGTAGTCGTCGCAAGTATATGCAAGAACAGGATAGTGCTGGCGAATGAATTCCACTACCTGACGCATGGTGGTTGTCGGGAATCCGCAACGAATGCACGACAGGTAGAGTTCGCATACCATACCCAGAGCCACAGCATGTCCGTGAAGGATAGGACGCTCTTCATGCATTGCAAAACTCTCAAATGCATGCCCTATGGTATGTCCGAAGTTCAGAGCCTTGCGCAGTCCCTTCTCGTGAGGGTCTTCAGTCACAATACGCTCCTTTACCGCGACATTCTCGGCAATCAGACTGCTGGTTACTGCTTCCGGTTCGGTATTGATAATCGTGTGAAAATGCTCGTCGTTGCTTATAAGTCCGTGCTTCAGCATCTCAGCATAACCTGAGAGCAGGTTGGCATCGTCAAGAGTCTTTAGGAAGACGGTGTCTAGAATCACTGTGTCCGCTTCGTTGAACACACCAATCTCGTTCTTCAGACCACCGAAATTGATGCCAGTCTTTCCACCTACGCTTGCATCCACCATCGACAGCAGCGTCGTAGGTATGTTAATATAATGTATACCCCTCTTGAAAGTGGATGCGGCAAAACCGCCAAGGTCGGTCACCATACCACCGCCCAGACAAATCATCAGGGAGTGACGTGTGGCACCGCCCTCCTGCAGAGCCGTCCACACGCTGGCAAGAGTGTCGAGGTTCTTGAATATGTCAGTACTGCCTATGCATATATGTTTGGCATCAGCCACACAAGGCTGGTTCTCAATTACCGACCAGCACAGTTCAATCGTAGTATTGTCCGTCAGTACGAACAATCTGTCAAACTCTACTCTGCCCACAGCTTCGGTGAGCGTTTCAGCTATATTTGATGAAATAACAACTCTTTGTGACATAATTCTAATTAATAATTGATGCTGTGCGTCCTATATTTTTGTGCAAAGTTACACATATTTCCATTCTTTTCCGTATTTTTGCAATGAAATAGTAAATTGTAAATAGTAAAATCATAAATTAAATAGGTGAACATAATAGATACAAACATATCAGATGTAAAGATACTCGAGCCAAAAGTATGGAACGATGCTCGAGGATATTTTTTTGAGTCTTTCCGTGACGATGAGTTTTTGGAGAAAGTCTGCAACACCCATTTCGTTCAGGAGAACGAGAGCCGTAGTGTGGCAGGAGTAGTGCGAGGACTTCATTTCCAGCGTCCGCCTCACACTCAGGCCAAACTCGTTCGTGTTGTTCGCGGCAGTGTGCTCGACGTGGCAGTGGACATTCGCCACGGCAGCCCTACATTCGGTCAGCATGTAGCAGTGGAACTAAACGAGGACAACCACCGCATGCTCTTCGTCCCTCGCGGCTTTGCCCACGGCTTTGCTGTCCTCAGCGACATCGCAGTCTTTGTCTATAAATGCGACAACTACTATGCCCCTCAGTCCGAAGGCGGCATATCCCTAGACGACCCCTCCCTCGCCATCGACTGGCGCATCCCTGCAGCAGAGCGTATCCTCAGCGAGAAAGACCAGCATCATCCTCTTCTTAGCGAAGCAGATCTTGATTGCTTCTCCCTACTATAAGTTCAACGTGTCTTTTTGTAATTTAGTTGTCAACCATATTTACAAAAAGAAAGTTTTTTTGCTTGTTGTTGAAGACACAACGATAATGAAAGATAATCAACAAGAATTGTTTCCGATAGTTGATGAACAAGGAACCGTTATAGGTAAAGCGACTCGTGGCGAGTGTCATAACGGTTCGGGGTTGCTACACCCAGTGGTTCATCTGCATGTGTTCAACTCTCAGGGCGAGGTGTATCTGCAGAAGCGTCCTGAGTGGAAGGATATTCAACCTGGTAAGTGGGATACAGCTGTGGGTGGACATATAGACTATGGTGAGACCACAGAGGAATCCCTTGCACGAGAGGTGAACGAAGAACTTGGAATAACGGATTTTGTGCCTGAATTCGTGGCAAAGTATGTGTTTGAAAGCAAGCGCGAGCGAGAATTGGTGAATGTCCACCGTACTACCTACGATGGTGAGATTCATCCTTCGGCTCAGGAGTTGGATGGTGGCCGCTTCTGGACTATGCAGGAGATTCGGGACGCTATGGACAAGGATGTACTAACTCCAAACTTCGAGAGTGAGTTCCGCCGTTTCTTTATGAACGATTGAAGAAAGGAGACAGGATAATGGCTTTGAATATACTGTTAGTGGCATTAGGTGGTGCTTGCGGTTCTGTCTGCAGGTATTTGCTTTCAAACATAAACGCCTCATTTCCATGGGGAACATTTACGGTAAATATTGTTGGTTCCTTGATTATTGGTCTTTTGGTCGGTTTAGTTGGCAAGGGACTTCTGTCACCGGAAATGAAACTGCTTCTTGTCACGGGGTTCTGTGGCGGTTTTACCACATTCAGCACTTTCGCTAATGAATCCATGACGATGATGAGGACAGGGGAAGTGATGCTCTCAGCCCTGTATATTGGCGCAAGCGTAGTAGTTGGTGTTTTGGCTGTATGGGCAGGTATAAAGTTAACTGGAGGATAAAAATTGTATATCCAATTGGGTGGTCTTTAGGATATGACAGTGAAGTTTTTTTTCGCGTTATAACAAAATGAATAATTGAACATAATAACGAATAACAATAGTATTATTAATGTATATGAGAAAAGGGAATTTACTGGTGCTGGCAGCAATGTGGCTTTGCAGCATGAATTCACATGCACAGACTAAACGTACAGATGACTTCCATGCCAAGTATAAACTGCAGGAAGTGGTGGTGATGAGCCGTCACAATATCCGCTCTCCGCTGTCGTCGGGAGGCGCGGCTTACCAGCGTGTGACTCCGTACACTTGGCCCAAGTGGTCTTCACCAAGCAGCCAGTTGTCACTGCGCGGCGGTGTGCTGGAAACGGAGATGGGGCAGTTCTTCCGCAAATGGGTTGTGGATGAAGGTCTTCTGCCTGACAACTACCGTCCAGAGGGCGAGGAGGTGCTGTTCTATGCTAACTCCCGTCAGCGCACATTTGCTACGGCTAAGTATTTCTCGGCTGGTTTCCTGCCTTTCGCCAATGTGGAGATTACACATAAGTATGAAGAGGACAAGATGGATCCGGTCTTCACTGCCCAGTTCACAAAGATGAACGACAGTTATCGCAAGCTGGTGCTCGCTGAGATTGATGCGATGCATGGTGGAGTGAAAGCTTGGATGGAGGCTCAGCAACCTACGCTTGATTTGATGGAACAGATTCTTGATATGGCACATTCGCCTGCTGCACAGAACGACACTACCCATTTCTGGTACAACGATACCCAGTTTAAGATAGAGAAGGGTAGTGAGCCGAAAATGACTGGCGGCTACACCCTTGCTAACAGCGTGGCTGATGCCTTGGTGCTGCAGTGCTATGAGACGGAGAGCCTTGCTCCTTTCGGCAAAGAATTGACTGTGGAGCAGTGGAGAGATATATGCGAGGTGAAAACTGTGTACGACGAATTGCTGTTCACTTCCCACTCTGCTGCCGTAAACCTGGCTTATCCCCTCGTTAGTCGTATACGTGAGGAACTGAAGCGCAGCGATCGTAAGTTTATGTTTCTTTGTGGCCACGACTCTAACCTCGCCAGCATAGGTGCTGCTCTGGGATTGCAGTTCCCAGAGACAAAGAATGCATTTGAGAAGCATACTCCCATTGGCACGAAACTGGTATTCGAGAAGTGGAGCGACGGCAATGACGAGTATGTGGCAATAAACTTGGTTTATCAGTCTGTAAGTCAGTTGCATGAAAGATCATTGCTCTCTCTTGATGTGCCACCAATGGTGCTTCCTGTCACTGTGAACGGTCTCTCTGTCAATAGCGATGGTCTTTACCGCTTTAGCGATCTCGATGCCCGCTTCGAAGAAACTATCGGTGAATATGACGCTATAGTCGATGAGGCTACAGCCGTAAAAACAATCAATCAGCCTTCACTCGAACAACCAGAACCTATCTACAACCTCTTAGGCCAACGCCTCAGCTCCACACAGAGAGGAGTCAATATCATCGGGGGCAAAAAACAACTGGTGAAATAGTGTGAAGCAAGATTAATTTGTCCATTAATTATTTATTGAAGTGCTTGTTGTCGATGTAGACTTCGAGTATAGTGGATGTGCCGGTACTGTTGTCGGGAACGAGGTTTATGTCTGCAACGCTTGCAGGAATAAGGCAACTTGTGCCTTTGGCAAGCGAAACTGACGTGCTGCGGTCCACATTACTTTCAATCTTGCAACTTCCCTCCAGACAGATGTAAACTATGAAAGAATCGTATTTATATAGTTTACGGTGGAAGGAACGGGTGATATTGTGTATTTTCACGGTAAAGTAGGGGCACTCAGTGACCGCAACTGGTTTGTTAATCTTGTTCTCGTAGTTGGTGAGATAGGAATCATAGACTTTGTAGTCGATGGCATCCTCTGCCAGTTCGGTATGGAGCTGACGCGGCTTGCCGTCAAGCCCCGGACGGTTATAGTCGAAGATGCGATAGGTGATGTCGCTGCTCTGCTGCACTTCTGCCACCATTGTTCCGCCGCAGATGGCATGGACACGACCGGACGGGATGAAGAACACGTCGCCTTTCTTCACATCGTGGCGCTGAAGCACGTCGGTGATGGTGCCGTCTTCTATGCGTTTATGGTATTCGTATTTGGAAATGGGACTCTTGAAGCCTGAATACAGATGTGCTCCTGGAGCTGCATCCATCACAAACCACATCTCGGTCTTACCAAGGGAATTGTGACGCTTCGCTGCCAGCTCATCGTTGGGGTGAACCTGTATTGACAGGTCTTTGGATGCATCGATAAGTTTGATGAGAAGAGGAAATTTTGTTCCGTACATCTCCATTACCTTGCGTCCAAGGAGTTCTTCTCCATATTCATTCACAATCTCAGTGATTTTCTTGCCTTTCCATTCTCCATTGCTGATGATGGACTCCTTGCCTTCCACAGCACTCACTTCCCAGCTTTCGCCTACTGGAGCATCATCAGCAGGCAAACCCTTTAACGGCTTGAGACGATTTCCGCCCCAAACCATTTCAAAGAAATTATGTTCGAATAGCAATGGATACATGTTGCGAAGATAGGGATTTTTTTGCAGAATTTATTCATAGAATTATAAATAATGTAGATTTTTTGTATTTTTGCACTGAAATAACTAAATAACGTGTCAATTATGCTTAGAAAACTATTCACATTATTCTTCATCCTCTTCTCTCTTCATTCCACAGCTCAGGAACTCAAAGTCAAGGAATACCGCTATGTAGGACCTATAGAGGTCAAGCAACCGGTAATGATGGATAGTGTGAATCTTAAAGGTATGAACTACGATGCCGGTACGCTGCTTGATATAGATGTACCAGTGAATCAAGTGCGCAACGGAGAAATACGTAACGATGTAGCTTTGCCCCACAGCAACAGTAAGGCTCTGCATCTGATAGGTTTCTCTGTTAATGCACAGAACTACTGCAATGTGTCTTTTACTGTGAAGAACCAGGCTAAATATGCTTTGTTTGTTGACGGAGTAAAGCAGGGTGGTGGCAGTATAGCTATGGAACCTGCTTTGCATGAGGTGGTTGTAAAGTATCTGGCTGATGCCGACAGCAAGGATAGTCTTGATATAACCGTGAAATCGGATGTGGAGGATGCCATCACTCTGATTGCGAAGAACGAGAAACGCTCATATACCATGAGGGATGTGCTCACTGGATGGCATTTCAACGGTCTCTCACTCTCTCCCAATGGCAGATATGGAATTGTCAGCTATTATACCTACCACATGAACGGTTCATGGGTGACCTATACTCAGGTAATGGACATGCAGACAGGAAAGGTGATTGAGCAGCGCAACGGTGCTAAGTGGATGCCTCGTTCGAATAAATACTATATACCTCAGTCCATGCCCGACGGCTCACAGACACTCTATGCCGTTGATCCTGTAACTCACGTACAGACCGTGCTCGCAGAGAATTTGCCTTCGGGAAGTTTTGAGATGTCACCAACAGAGGACTACCTCATTTATACTTTCACAGATGAAGGACCTAAAGAGAATAAGGATGTGTTTGAAGTAGTGGAACCCGATGACCGTCAGCCTGGTTGGCGCAACCGCAGCCGTTTGTCAATCTACGATATGAAGACACATACACTGCAACCGCTTACGTTCGGACATCACTCAACCACTCTCAATGACATAAGCCGAGACGGCAAGTTTCTGCTTGTGACTAAGAGTGAGAGCCGGCTCACTCAGAGACCAACAACTCTCAACTCACTTTACCGAATCAATGTGGAAACTCTCGAGGTTGACACGCTTGTCTGTCGTGACGGATTCCTGAGCGGTGCAAACTTCTCGCCCGACGGCAGGCAGATTTTACTTACAGGTTCACCAGAGGCATTCGGCGCTATAGGCAACGTGGTGCCAGAAGGTCGCATCCCGAGTATGATAGACCAACAACTATACCTTATGGATCTGGGCACACACCGCATCACTCCAGTAACACGTGACTTCAATCCTAACGTTCAGTCGGTGGGTTGGTGCCCTGCAGACGGCAACATCTATTTCACTGCTGAGGACAAAGACTGCATGCACCTCTTCCGCCTTCTGCCCAAGACAAGAAAAATTGAAATAATTAATGTTCCGGAGGAGATGGTGAGTCGCTTTGAATTCGCAACGGCAGCACCTGTGCTTGCCTTCGTGGGCAATAGCGCTTCCAACTCCGACCGCCTCTATACAATGAATACTCGTAGCTTAAAGTCAACCTGTCTGGACGATTTGAGTGCAACCACCTTACGCGACGTGGAACTGGGTGAGTGCCGCCCGTGGACATTTGTCAATACTAAGGGTGACTCCATCTGCTGCCGCTATTATCTGCCGCCTCATTTCGACTCTTCTAAGAAATACCCGATGGTTGTGAACTACTATGGAGGTTGTTCGCCTACAAGTCGCAATTTTGAGAGCCGTTATCCTCAGCACCTCTATGCCGCACAGGGTTATGTGGTGCTCGTAATCAACCCCAGCGGAGCCACAGGTTTCGGTCAGGAATTCTCTTCCCGCCACGTCAATACAGCAGGAGAGGGTGTTGCAGAAGATATCATAGGAGCAGTTAAGGACTTCTGCGCAAAGAATGCCTTTGTCAATGACAAGAAGATTGGTTGCATCGGAGCAAGCTACGGAGGATTCATGACACAGTATCTTCAGACGAAAACAGATATATTTGCAGCTGCCATCTCACATGCTGGAATAAGTGACCACACCAGTTATTGGGGTGAAGGCTACTGGGGCTACAGCTACAGTGAGGTTTCTATGGCAAACAGCTATCCTTGGACAGACCGTCATCTCTATGTGGATCAGAGTCCGCTCTTCAATGCAGATAAAATCCATACTCCGCTGCTTTTCCTTCATGGAACAGACGACACGAATGTTCCTGTTGGCGAAAGTATTCAGATGTATACTGCTCTGAAGCTCCTTGGTCGTCCTACAGCAATGGTGCTTGTGGAAGGACAGAACCACCACATCACTGACTATGCAAAAAGAATAAAATGGCAGAACACCATCTTCGCCTGGTTTGCCCGCTATCTTAAGGATGACCCGACATGGTGGAATGCTATGTATAAGGAGAAGAATTTATAGCTGACCCAACCCCTTGCCTACCACCTTTCCTTTGGTCACCAACTGCTTGAGCGGCTATCCGCGCAGTTGCCCTGCGAGGGAGGGGAGTAGTTACCTCATCCGGATAAGACTATTATTACCCATCTAAAACAGAAGTGTTATGAGAGACAAATTTGAAAGAACCATTTCCAATGGAATTCATTGGAAAGGCGAAAGAAATGGACTTATAGATATTGAATACTATAAATCCTTGAATTCTGCAAAGAACTGTTCTATCTCATGCACTGTTTTTTCTACCGTTTTTATTTTCTGGTTCATTATTAGAATAATTCTTTTAATTCATTCTAACATTGGATTTGAAGATTATTTAATTTATTTCTTACCGTTCGTCATATTCTGGCTTTCCACTAATATACTTGGCATTAAGGGGTGTGTCGGAATAAAAAAGCGTAAACCTAATTCCCTTTTTCAACTTAGAGTTCATGCATTTTTATCAATAGCTTTTTTGATTTTTCTTGCAATTATCGACGTTGAGGTTCTTGCGTCGTGGCTATTCTTGGCTTGGGCTGCTGTAACGATTATTGCATTAGTGTTGTTGCTTTCCAATAAGGATCTTCCGACACTGTATCCAAAAGGCTATGAGAAGATTTTGCCCACGGATTATGTTTTAGCAGCACTAAGTATTATATCTGCGATATCACTAATTATAGTTTTCTGATAATTAAATTATACTAAAGTCATGTTAATCACAACAACACCTACAATTGAAGGACACCCAATACAGATGTATTGCGGTATTGTCACAAGTGAAGTTATTATCGGTGCAAATTTCTTCAAAGATTTCAAGGCTGGTCTTCGCGACATCTTCGGAGGACGCAGCAACAGTTATGAGAAAGTACTAATAGAAGCAAAGGAAAATGCACTTCGTGAAATCTCCCAACGTGCAGCAGCTCTAAATGCCAACGCCATAGTAGGAGTGGATATCGACTACGAGACAGTAGGCAATTCCGGCTCCATGCTCATGGTTGCCTGCAGCGGTACTGCTGTAGTGATTTAGTTTTCTTCCTTTTTCTTCTGGAAGAAGGTGAAGTTGACCGACCCATAGTTCCTGTGCTCCAGGAAGTGTGGGTCGTTTTCGAATGAATAGTCCTTGCCGTGTTCGAGAATGAAGATGCCGTCGGGAGCAAGGAGGTTTGCTCCGAATACAGCGGAAGGAATGTCAGCAAGGTTTTCGAGAGTGTAGGGTGGGTCAGCGAAGATAATGTCAAACTGAGTGCTGGCCCGTTGCACATATTTAAATACGTCGGCATGGAGGGGCATCCATGCCTTGTCACCTAATTGACGGCATGTGCGTTGCAGGAACTGGTAGTGCTTGTAGTCTTTCTCAACGCTTACCACACGTCCGCAACCTCTTGAAAGGAATTCGAGGCTTATGCTGCCCGTTCCTGCAAAGAGGTCGAGCACAGCGGGTGCGGAATCAAAGTCCACATATACGTTGTGAAGGATGTTGAAAAGGCTTTCCTTGGCGAAATCGGTAGTGGGACGTGCCTTGAAAGAACTTGGTACGTCTATTCTCTTATGTTTGTATTTACCACCGATGATCCGCATGCAAATAATGTGAAGCGTGAAGCGATAGTACTAAAAATCCCATCTGGATGGTTCTTACTACTCCACTCCCTACATGGGAGGGGTAAGGGGGAGGGTCTTCTTTTCTAGAAGCCGCAGACGAGGAGTGTCTGCAGGTCGTAAGGCATGTTGTTGGATTCGTTGGCTGTGAGTGTGTCGCGGAAGTCCTCTGATGCCTGAATGAGTTTGGTGTCTTTGATGAAGTAGAGTAGTTTGTCAGCGAGTGGGCTGGCATCTGCCTCGTCGGAGATGATGGCGAGAGTGTCGTCGAGTTGGTCGTAATGGAGCTGCTGCCATACATTGAGAATGTAATACTGGCAGTCATTTACTCCTTTGACGCTGTAGGTATTGGCGAAGGTGATGAGTCCTTTGTTGAAGCAGTAGAGAGTCATTTCTCCTTCGTGAAGGTAGACATACATCTTGCGGTGAGAACCTATCAGGCTTTTCTCGCTAAGAAATTCGGAGAGGGTGGAAGCGGCAGCGTAGAAGCGTGCGCGTGGATAGTCGTCAAGGATGAGCTGACGAACATGTCGGTCTACGCCGAAGATAATCGCAACTCCTGAACGTCGCAGTAGGTTGTAGGTGACGTGGTAGTTTTGTGTCTTTGGGAAGACAAACTGGAATACGTCCTCAATCTTGTCGCGCTGGAATGCCATTACTGGCAATGTGGTGAACTGCGGTGTTGAGATAAGCACATTGACGCGCTGGAACAGTCCATGGAGGATGGGTTCGTTGGTCAGTGCTTCTTTCAGGTTGGCAGCCATTGACATGATGGGTTTGACTTGCCAACGCTTATAGGTGTAGTGTGGTTCGCTGTTTGGGGTATATACACAAAAAGCAAGCCCATCCGTACTGATGCGGATGGACAAGCTTTTAGGTGTGTTGTTTTCTTGAATCATTCCCAGTTACCAGCCATCTTGTTGCTGGCATCTTTGAGGTCACCCATACGGAGTCCGTACCATTCTCCGTCGTAGTCGTCACCTGCTTCGTCGAAGAGGTCTGCACGGTTCTTACCACGCTTCTTGAGGTCGGTCTTCATGTTGCGGATGCGCTTTTCAGCTACACCGTACATGTAGTCGTCGAGAGATGCACGGAACTCGATGAGAGTTTCCATTTCGTAAGTCTTCTCGTTTACGCGGTCTGCGAGGTTGAGCTGGATGAGAGCACCTTCTCTACCTACAGGTACGTACTTGAGAGAATCTGGGCATGAGATGTTGAGAGCTTCGCTTGCCTTAATCCAGATAGTATCACGCTTGATGATTCCCTTGAGGATTGCTTCGCGCTCTGTCATACCAGCTTCAAGCTGGTCGTCAGAGAGTTCGCCTTCCTTGATGACTTTGTCGACTGTCTTGCCGTTCTTGACGAAGTCGATCAGTGAGTCGAGTGTGCTGCAGAAGTGTCCGTTTGCTTTTTTGAAACTTTCTTCTGCATCGCGGATTTGCATCAGGCGTGCTTTTACTGCGTTTTCACGAATTTCTTTCTCTTCATCGAATGCGATGTCGCTATATATACTCATGAAGCAGGCATACATAAGCCCCAGAGTACATACAACTAACACAATGTTGATTAAGCTTTTTTTGTTCATTTTTAGTGGTATGATATTATTATTTTAAAATTTTATCTATAATTTTGCACTGTGACTTTTGGTATAGTACACAACTTGGTTGCAAAAATAATGAAAAGAAATCAATTGTGTTGCGTTTTCTATAGATTTTTTTTGAAAAAATATGCTTAATGATTATATAAAGGAACAAATTCTGCAGAATTTTGCCTTTTCTCCGACTTCTGACCAGGAGAAAATGGCATCAGTTTTGGCTGATTTTGTTCTGTCGCAGGATGACAAATCGGTAGGTGTGCTTCTTGGTTATGCAGGAACAGGAAAGACATCTCTCGTCGGTGCTTTTGTGCGAACGATGGAGCAGATGGAGTATAACTGTGTGCTTATGGCTCCTACTGGTCGTGCTGCGAAAGTATTTTCACTTTATTCAGAGCATCAGGCATATACTATTCACAAGACGATTTATCGTCAGAAGTCTATTTTGCAGCTTGATTCCTTCTCTCTTGGCTTTAACAGTCTGAAACAGACATTGTTTATAGTTGATGAGGCTTCGATGATTGATGAGGGTAAAGTGTTGGACGACCTGATACAGTTTGTTTACGGCAGTGAACGTCATTGTCGTCTGCTGCTGGTGGGTGATACAGCTCAGTTGCCACCAGTGGGTGAAACTCTCAGTCCGGCATTGCAACCTGATACGTTGGAGATGTTCGGACTAACTCCGTTCGTTGCTCGTCTGGAGCAGGTGGTGCGTCAGTCGGAGCAGTCTGGTATTCTTTTCAATGCCACTATGCTTCGTCAGCTGATAGCCAAAGGTCTGACGTCTGCCTTCCCGCAGTTTCATCTCGACGGATTTGCTGACATAGTGAAAGTTCCTGGTGACGAACTGATAGATACTCTTGATTCCTGTTATGCCCGCTATGGTACGGATGATACTATAGTGATTTGCAGAAGCAACAAGCGTGCAGTGATTTACAATCGTGGCATTCGTGCGCAGATATTGGATTACGAGGATGAACTGACCTCCCGTGACATGGTGATGATTGCTAAGAATAATTATTATTGGGTGAAGCCACAGCTCCCTTCAGGGGAGTTAGAGGGGGCTTCTGTTTCATTTCTTGCCAATGGAGATATTTGCAGGGTTAGGAGAGTGCGTCATGTCAGGGAGTTCTATGGATTCCGATTTGCCGATTGTGTGCTGGCGTTGCCCGATTATGATGACTATGAGTTTGAAGCGACTGTCCTGCTCGACACTCTGCATGAGGAGGCGCCTTCGCTCACTCCTGAACATCAGCAGAAACTTACAGAAGAGGTGCTTGCCGACTATGCTGACATTCCAAATAAGCAAGACCGACTGAAGAAACTCAAGGAAGATCCGTATTTCAATGCACTACAGTTGAAGTACGCCTATGCTGTGACTTGTCATAAGGCGCAGGGTGGGCAGTGGGGTCATGTGTTCATTGATCAGGGGTACATGACCGAAGAAATGATAGGCCCTGACTATTACCGTTGGTTGTACACGGCAATAACCAGAGCCACAGAAAAAGTCTATCTTGTAAATTTTTGACGCCTTTTTTACTTAAATAGCGAGAAGAAAAAGAATACGGCTGCCCATTCTCGCTTCACCCCCTTAGCTTGTCCAATCTGGCGGTTGGATCCGTCGCGCACAGTGCCGTCACTGCTGATGCTTCCAATCTGGCGGTTGGATCCGTCGCGCACAGTGCCGTTACTTTCTACTTTGCCAATGCTTCGGTTAGAACCGTCGCGGATGGTGCCGTCGCTGCTGATGTAACCCACACTGCGGTTAGAACCATCGCGTACTATGCCATCGCTACTGATGGTGCCGATGCTGCGGTTAGAGCCGTCGCGCACTGTCCCATCACTGCTGATTGTACCGATACTGCGGTTAGAACCGTCGTAAACGGTCTGAGCCGCTACAGGTGCTGTGCCTGTCGCCAGAAGCAACAATGCACCTATGATTCCTTTTTTAGAAAGTAAGTGTTTCATGGGGGTAGGAGTTTTTGTTAAAGTTCTGCCAATTCAATTACTTTGTTTACGGCATCCTGCACGCTGTTAGGATCCTTACCGCCTGCAGTTGCGAAGTGAGGCTGACCACCGCCGCCGCCTTGCATGAGCTTGGCTGCGTCGCGGATAATCTTGCCTGCATTCTTGCCTGCAGCAACAAGGTCATCAGAGAATGCCACAGTGAGGTTGGGCTTGCCGTTGTTCAATGCACCGATAACAACGAGGAGCTGTTCTGGGAACTGTGCTCTGAACTGGAAGGCAATGTCTTTTGCGTTTTGTGCATTGATTGGTGCAACACCTGAAATAACTTTGACACCATTGATGGTCTCAGCCTTTTCCAGGAAGACTTTTTTGAACTGCTGAGCCTTCTGTGCTGCGAATTCCTCAACGCTCTTTTTCAGCTCTGCGTTTTCCTCGATGTTCTTGCGGATGGTAGCGATAAGGTCTGGAGCGTTGTTAAAGAGGTTTCTGAGATCTGTGATAATGTCTTGCATACGATCCAGCAGCTCTTCAACTTTCTTACCGGTGATGGCTTCGATACGACGAACTCCGGCTGCGATGCTGCTTTCGCTTACGATGCGAACCATACCGATCTGACCTGTTGCTTTAACATGGCATCCACCGCAGAATTCTACGCTGTCGCCAAACTGAACAACACGTACACGGTCACCGTATTTCTCGCCGAAGAGTGCAATTGCACCGAGTTTCTTGGCTTCCTCTATAGGACAGTCACGGTATTCGGTGAGAGGTATGTTCTGACGAATCTTGTCATTAACTATATGTTCAACCTCACGCAGCTGCTCTGGAGTGACTTTCTCAAAGTGGCTGAAGTCGAAGCGAAGTCCTTCTGGAGTGACGAGTGAACCCTTCTGCTCAACATGTGTGCCGAGAACCTCACGGAGTGCTGCATCGAGAAGGTGAGTACATGAGTGGTTTGCCTCAGTTGCACGACGTTTGTCAACATCCACGCAAGCCATGAATTGTGCTTCTGGATTCTCGGGCAGATGGTCAACAATATGTACGCTGAGACCATTCTCCTTCTTCACGTCGAGCACGTTGATGGTTTCGTTTTCGCTTACCAATACACCCTGGTCACCGACTTCACCACCCATCTCTGCATAGAATGGGGTAGTGTCGAGTACGAGTTCATAGCTGGTGCCTTTCTTCTGCTTCACTTCACGATATTGTAGGATGTGGCAGGTATATTCCGTATAGTCGTAACCAACGAAATTACTTTCCACTACAGAGTCGCTTGCTGCAGAGCCGACTATTTGCCAGTCGCCCAGTTCGCGCTGGGCAGCATTGCGTGCACGGTCTTTCTGCTTCTGCATTTCTGCATTGAATCCTGCTTCGTCAACAGTCATTCCGTTCTCACGGCAGATAAGTTCGGTGAGGTCGAGAGGGAAACCGAATGTATCGAAGAGGGTGAAAGCCTTGTCGCCTGCAATCTCTGTCTTGCCGGCCTGACGAGTCTCTTCCATTACACCGTTGAGCAGACGGATTCCGTTTTCGAGAGTGCGGAGGAATGAGTCTTCCTCTTCCTTCATGACCTTCATGATAAGGTCTTTCTGTGCGCTCAGCTCTGGGAATGCCTCACCCATCTCTGCGATGAGTGTAGGAACGAGTTTATGTATGAATGACTGCTTCTGCCCGAGGAAAGTGTAGCCGTAGCGTACTGCACGGCGGAGAATACGGCGGATGACATAACCTGCCTTGGCGTTGGAAGGCAGCTGACCGTCGGCAATGGAGAATGCAATTGCACGAAGGTGGTCTGCTACTACTCGCATAGCTACGTCTGTCTTTTCATCTGCACCATACTTGATTCCGGTCATGTCGCTGAGAACGCGGATGATAGGCTGGAACACGTCGGTGTCGTAGTTGGAGTGCTTGCCCTGCAGCGCACGTACCAGACGCTCGAAGCCCATACCAGTGTCGATTACGTTCATTGACAGTGGTTCGAGACTTCCGTCTGCCTTGCGGTTGAACTGCATGAACACGATGTTCCAGATTTCAATCACCTGTGGGTCGTCTTTGTTTACGAGTTCACGACCAGGCACAGCTGCCTTCTCCTCTGGAGTACGAGAGTCGAGGTGAATCTCAGAGCANNGTGAGGTTGTTCTCCTTCACGGTGTTGAGGATCTGGATGCGTTCTCCGTTCTCGCCCTCGATATAGCCGGTATCGCCAACCTGGCCGCCCATCTCTGCGTAGAAGGGCGTGTGGTCAAACACCAGCTGGAAGTATTCCTTGTTCTTCTGTTTTACGGTACGCTGCTTCAGGAGGCGGGCACCTTCCACGCGGAGGGTGTCATAGCCTTCGAAGACGACATCGGCCTCCTGGAATACCATCCAGTCGCCGAATTCGTTGGCGGTGGCGTTGCGGGCGCGCTCCTTCTGCTTGCCCAGCTCCACGTTGAAGCCTTTGATGTCTACGGTGTAGCCTTTCTCGGCCGCGATGAGCTCGGTAAGGTCGATGGGGAATCCGTAGGTGTCATACAGCACGAAGGCGTCGGTGCCGGAGACCACCTTGGTGGCGGCGTTCTTGGCCATGTTGTCTTCCAGCATGCGGATGCCGCGCTCCAGCGTGCGCAGGAAGGCGTTTTCTTCCTCCTTGATGACGCTGGTGATGAGCTTCTGCTGGGCTTTGAGCTCCGGATAGGCTTCTCCCATATCGGCTACCAGCTGGGGGATGAGGCGGCACAGGAAGGGCTCGGTGAAGCCCAGGAAGGTGTATCCGTAGCGGACGGCGCGGCGCAGGATACGGCGAATCACGTAACCGGCCTTCACGTTGGAAGGCAGCTGGCCGTCGGCGATGGAGAAGGCGATGGCGCGGATGTGGTCGGCGATCACGCGCATGGCCACCTGGACGTTGCCGCCCTCTTCGTATTTGTGGCCGCTGAAGGTTTCCACCTGGCCGATGAGGCCGGAGAAGACGTCGGTCTCGTAGTTGCTCTTCTTGTTCTGGAGAATCATGCAAAGGCGCTCGAAGCCCATGCCCGTGTCAATGTTCTTGGCGGGGAGGGACTCCAGGTGGCCATCGGCCTTGCGCTCGTACTGCATGAACACGAGGTTCCAGATTTCGATGACCTCGTCGTTGTCGGTGTTCACCAGCTCGCGGCCGGGAACCTTGGCGATTTCCTCGTCGCTGCGGAGGTCTATGTGAATCTCGGAGCAGGGACCGCAGGGGCCGGTGTCTCCCATTTCCCAGAAGTTGTCGTGCTTGTTTCCGTTGATGATATGATCAGCAGGTACGTGCTTCAGCCAGAAATTAGCTGCTTCATCGTCGCGCTTCAGGTTTTCTTCTTCCGAACCCTCGAATACAGTTACATAGAGATCTTTTGGATCGAGCTTAAGGACATCAACGAGGTATTCCCATGCCATGTCGATTGCGCCTTCTTTGAAATAGTCACCAAACGACCAGTTACCAAGCATCTCAAACATGGTGTGGTGGTAGGTGTCGTGACCTACTTCCTCAAGGTCGTTGTGCTTACCGCTTACGCGAAGACATTTCTGAGTATCGGCACGTCGGCGTGGCTCGGGGTCGCGTGTACCGAGGATAATATCTTTCCACTGGTTCATACCAGCGTTTGTGAACATAAGAGTCGGGTCATCCTTGATAACCATTGGTGCACTTGGCACGATTGCATGTCCTTTACTTTCGAAGAATTTTTTGAATGATTCGCGTATTTCCTTTGCTGTCATCATTATTTTTAAATTTATGCGCCCTTTATTTTTTTTCGAAATATCGACATATCGATATAACGATATTTCGAGGGCGCTTTTTCGTTATTTCGACATTCCCGATATCTCGAAGGGACTTGGTTTTACAATTTATCGTGCAAAGTTACAACTTTTTAATTGAAAACTTAAAAATAAAAATAGATTTTTATACCTTTGCACTTGAAGTGAGGCAAGACAATGAAATTATCTATCATCATTCCGACATATAATTACGACTGTACTCAGCTTGTGAAGTCTCTCCTGCATGTCTGCAAAAAGTGGGGTGAGGCTTTTGAAATTATTGTGGGTGATGATGCTTCAACCGACACAGATGTGGTCTCTGCACTCGAAGCCTTGACCGATGACGAAGGTGTGCGGCTGTTCCGCCCGGAAAGCAATCTAGGCAGGGCCATGATTCGCAATGCCCTTGCTGATCAGGCTTGCGGCGAATGGCTTTGGATGATAGACAGCGATGCCATGTTACCGGATGATTTCTCTGTTTCTGCTTATCTGGATGCAGGCAGGGATGCTGATGTGCTGTGTGGAGGCTTGCGCCATCCGGATGTCAATCCCAATCCTGCGGGAACCCTTCGCTACCGCTATGAACGCAAAGCTGACAAGCGTAGGGCGGCATGCTTTAGAAGTCAGTTGCCATACGAGCATTTGTCTACCTTCAACCTTATGATTCGCAGGGATGTGTTTCTCAACATCAAGTTCGATTCCCAATGCAAGGAATACGGCTATGAGGATGCACTCCTGGGCGTGGAACTGAAGAAACGTGGTTGTTCGATAGTCCATACTGACAACTTCCTCATTCATACTGGCATAGATGACAATGCCAAGTTCCTTGAGAAAACAGAAACGGCACTTCGGACATTGAAAGGGCTTGACGGCCGAATGGACGGTAGCAGTCATGTAGAGAATATGGCAAACAGGCTCAATAACTGGCATCTCGCCAGGCTCTTCCGTGGATTGTATAAACTCTTCCGCCCTTTGCTTCGTGCCAATCTCCTTGGTAAGCATCCCTCCCTCCATATATTTTCATTCTATAAACTCGGATATTTCCTATCAATTAAAAATCATAATCCTTTAGTATCTTAGCTTTCTAACTACTTTTAGACATTAAAAGTACAACAAAGCAGTTGTATTTACGTTTTTTTACCTGTATTCTTGTTCTTATGATGTTGAGTGTTATAGTTCCTGTATATCGAGTGGAGACTACTTTGAATCGTTGCCTCGAAAGTATAATAAACCAAAATATTGCTGATTATGAGGTTGTTTTGATAGATGACGGCTCACCAGACAAGTGTCCACAAATTTGCGATGAGTGGGTCAGGCATGATTCCCATTTTCGTGTAATACATAAGAAGAACGGCGGACTAAGCGATGCTCGTAATGTTGGTATAATTCATGCAAAGGGTGAATGGATTACTTTTGTTGATTCCGACGATTATCTAAAAGAAGGTACATACTCGGCACTCATTCCATTGTTTGACATTAGCGATGTGATAGAATTCCCTATTGTGAAACTATATGAGTCGGGGGAAGAAGAATTATTAACGATGGATAATCACACCTTCCCAAAAGCGCAGGATTATTGGTTTCAGACCAAGGGGTATACTCATACGTATGCCTGTAATAAGCTCTTCCGCAAAGAACTCTTTCAAAATATACGTTTCCCAGAAGGAAAAGTGTTTGAAGATGCTTTTACGATACCTTCATTGTTGTTGCAGGCAAATCGTATTACAACCACCTCGGAAGGCCATTATTATTACATTCAGAATCATCAGGGAATAACACATACTGCCGGTGGTACACAATTGGAGATGTTGCTTGAAGCACATCTAAACACTTTGAAGATTTGGCCTGATGACGAATACTTCATGCATGCACTCAATATACAAATGGACGTTTTTAGACTGACAGGCAAAGAGCCTAAATTGCCCTTACGAAGAGTGAGTCCATTTGCCTGTTCATTATCTTGGAAACTTAGGATTAAGGCACTATTGCTTAATATTATGGGAATGCGTGGAATCTGTAAGTTCAATATATTTATTCATAAATGGAACAGAAACCATTAGTAAGTTTTATCATACCTACGTACAATCTTCCAAACCAAATGCTGAGAGATTGTATTGAAAGTATTTTTACATTGTCTATCACTGAACAAGAAAGAGAAGTCATCGTGGTTGACGATGGCTCCGATTATTCACCATTGCCCTCGTTATCAGATTTTGCCGATAAAATCATTTTTGTTCACCAGGAAAATCTTGGCCTCAGTATGGCTAGGAACAGAGGACTCCAGATAGCAACTGGTGAATAT
Organism: Prevotellaceae bacterium UBA2852; assembly: GCA_002350855.1. Next base: position 40,701 of record DEFM01000006.1, on the reverse strand, counting down.
ATACAGTTTGTGGATGGTGACGATATGCTAGTCACTAATATATATGAACACTGTCTCGACATTGTACGATCACATAAACCCGATATGGTGATGTTTGATTTTTGTAGAAAAAATACAAAAATGAACACATATGAAGATTTGCCTTTAATTAGTGGAAAAGACTTGATGTATTATCACAATATCAAGGCTTCTGTATGCGCTTATATTTTTAAGGCTACAGCATTGAAAAACCTTAGGTTTACACCGGGTATATATCACGAAGATGAAGAATTTACGCCACAGCTACTGTTAAACATGAATGTGGTAGCTCGAACTAACGCAACTGCATATTATTATCGCATCCGCGAAGAATCAATTACCACAACCAGGAACCTCCGCAAAACACTTAAACGTCTTGACGACTTAAAATCTGTCATATACAAGCTCGATGCCCGATGTTCAACATTGAAAGTGCATTTTGAACGCCTCGCTCTTCAAAGACGTGTTCACCAACTCGTCATGGATTATATATATCATATCATTGTCGAAACAAGAAGCAGAAAGTTTCTTAACAGGCAGCTCAAGGAGTTGCAAACTCACGATTTGTACCCGCTTCCCAACAAGAACTATACATATAAATATAAGTGGTTCCGCATGCTACTCTCCACAAAGATTGGGATGAACCTCCTTTTTATCATGCTCTGTTCTGTTCCAAAATAGTTTCAGGCACACAATGCAGAGGGCTAAGGAAGCAATGAGGGCAATGATTGTCGTTGTCATTCCGAACTCGCCCTCAAATGTAGATTCCATACTTTCCCTTCCCATACCGTTCATCATCAGCACCGAAGTGGTGTTGTTGATAATATGGCAGATGGTTGTGATTACCAGACTGCCTGTACGCAGGTAAACTATGCCGTACATGAAGCCTATCATCATGGCAAAAGGAATCTGAATCGGATTCCAGTGAATAATCCCGAAAATGGCTGCGGAGACGAAGACTACAACCCATGGATTCACACCATGGCTGAGCATCGGACGCATCACACCTCCGCGGAACACCAGTTCCTCGCAAATCGGACCAACGATGCCGATTGCGATGATTCCCAATACACCCTGACTCATGCCAAGAAACTCTTCCTCCATGGAGTTCGGAAGATCACAGAGTTCGATAAGTATGTTGGAGGCGAATGTTCCCAAACATATTCCAAGGAATGCAAGCACCGCATTTGGCACGCTGCATCCCAGTTTGCTGAAGGCATTGCGAAGTCCGTACTGCTTTATCAGCATGATAATGATTATTGTGACGATGCTTGACAGCAACAGAGCCAGTGAGAGGACTCCTCCGCTCACCGTCGGAATGTTATCTGTACCTGTAGTAATAATCTCTCCGCTGGCAACGAAGCTTCCCATCACTACCATAAATGATATAACAACCTGTGTCAGCAGCATTATCACAACTGCCAACACAGGAAACGCTAATATCCTAGTTATATTCTTCATTTTTCATTCTTCATTCTATTCTCCGGTACGATTACTTCACACTTCACTCTTAACTCTTCATTCTTCATTTTCCCCTCCCTATTGGGGGGAGGGGGTAGGGGGTTAGGCTTGTCTTTTACCTCGTTACTCTCACTGCTGGCCCGCCGCCACCTGGTCGTCCTCCAGGTCTGCCGCTTGGGCGTCCGCTTGGACCGTCGCCCCGACGCATACCCCATTCGTTGCGCTCGTTGTCAGTTCCGTTGGCGTTGCGACCGCCAAAGATGTTCAGTTTATATGTCACGCGGAGCATGGCGTAGCTGTAGATGGCGTTGTTGCGAGAGTCGCTCGACATCATAGCGTTGACTGTACGGCTGATATTGCTCTGCTTCTGCAGGATATCGTTCCACATCAGCGAAATCACCAATGCTTTTCCCTTTAGGAAGGCGTGTGAAATCTGTGCATTCCAGATGAGTTCGTTGGTGTTCATCGACTTCTGTGAATAACCGCGACGTGAATTCATTGCGATGTCTGTGGCGAAACTTGTGCCCCAGTCCGAAATCAGGTTCATTTCCATTCCGTAGGAGAACTGCCATGTGTCGAGGTTGTTAGTCGTTACCACATTGTTCTTGGAGTGGTTGTAGTTCACGTTTCCGTTGAGGGATATGTCAATCCAGTCTTTTCTGAAACCGATGTTCAGGTCTTCACGGAGAATGATGGAGTTGGTCGTAGAACGGTCGTCGTCGGGGAACTGCGTCGGGTCAAGATAGCTGACATTGTGAGTATAGCCGAAATTCGTGAATGCGTTGATGTTGAACAGCTTGTCGCGGTCAATAGGCGTATTGATTCCGCATCCGAATCCGCCCTGCCAGTTACCGTTGATGTTCTCGGGTTTGGTGGTGCGTACACCGGTTGTTGCATCGTAGCTTGTGCGGTTGTCAATCTGGTTCTGTGTCATTGAGAAATAAGCATGTCCGAAGATACCACGTTGCTTGTCTGCATTGAATGTGTTGAAGAACGCACGGAACTGAGAGTTGAACGACGGCTTAAGATCTGGATTACCCTTGCGGATGTTCAGAGGGTTGGAGTCATCGGTAATGTCCAGCAGGTTGGTCATTGACGGCTGTGATGTGCTTCCGCGGTAGGTAAGCTGCAAGTTCGTCATGTCGTCGAATTTGTAGCGGAAGTTGAGAGTAGGGGTGAAGTTGAACACGTCACGTGTAACCTTCGGATAGGATTTACCCATGTACTCGTATGTCAGTTCGGAGTGCTGTGGCAGCAGTTCCAAACCTAAGTTCAGGTTATAGTTGTCGCGAGTTCTGCGAAGCGAGATACCGATGGTGTGGTTCATGTTGCGGTACTGTGAGAACTGGCTAAGTTTTTCCGCTGCTTCGGATGTGTAGTCAGGATAGATGTCTTCGGATGCAAGCTGAGCCAGTGCGCCTGGAATGTCGTAGCGGTTGCTGCGCAGGGCATTGACGAGGGCGACGTATGTCACCTGGTCGGCTGCAAAGATACCCGCGTCGCGGTCGTTCTTGTTGTAGCTGTAGTTGTATCTGTAGCTGAACTGCAGGTATGTGCGGTCGGCTATAGGCTCGCTGTAAGTAGCCTGCAGAGAGTAGTTGCGGCTGCGTCCCGGGGTGGTGTAGTAGCGGTTGTTGATATCGTTCTCACGTCCCGATTCCTTGTTATACTTAATTTCTGAAGCAGAGAGCTGTTTGCTTTCGCTGCTGCTCAGTCCTCCGGTTACACGGACTGTGAGGTTGCGACCCTTCATGTTCAGCTTGCGGTTGTATTGCAGTTCACCGTTCAGGTTCTTGTTGTTGGAGTATGACTGTGAACGGCTAAGGTTCGTGTTGACAATCATATCTACAATCTCTTCAATCTCCTCGTCTGTAGGAATAAGGTCAGAGCCGAAGAACTCATTCTCTGCCTTCTCAAGAGTTTCCTCGTCGTAGTCGTTGGGATCGCTGTTGTAGCTGCCAGACTTGCTCTTGCTGCTTCCGCGGTTGCGGCTGATGCTTCCGTTGGGACGGAATATGATGTTGGTCATTGAGTCGGGCTTCCATTCCAGGCGGAAGTTCGCATTGTAGCTGGCATTGCTCGAGTAGCTCTGGCTCTCGCTGTTGCTGAACGCACCAGTTGGAGTGACGAAGTTCTGGGTAGAAGTCTGGCTCCAGCGGTCGGATCCGTCGTAGCGGTGACGCACACTTCCGCCCAACTCCAGTTTCTCAGTCTCTGTGGCAAAGGAGAAACCAAGTTCCTTGGAAGCGTTCAAACCACTGCCGCCGCCTCCCCAGCCACGTCCGCCACCGCCACCGAAGCCGCGACCGCCAACGTTGTTGGCATTCGCGATTACAGAGTACTGGTTGCTGCCGTTGAAGTAGTTCACGTTGGCACGTCCGCTATAACGGTGCTCTGTACCCAGTCCGCCATTGATTTGTCCGAACCATCCGTTGTTCATACCTTTCTTTACAGTGAGGTCGAGCACTGTCTCCTCCTCGCCGTCGTCGATGCCGGTCACACGGGCGAGGTCGCTCTTGCGGTCGTAGGTCTTGATATTCTCAATTATATTCGTAGGCAGGTTCTTCATTGCCACCGATCTGTCGTTGAGGAAGAACTCCTTGCCGTCAACGAGGATCTTCTTCACCTCCTTGCCGTTGATCTTTATGGTTCCGTCGTCGCTCACCTGAGCACCGGGCAGTTTCTTCACGAGGTCTTCCAGCACAGAGCCTTCCGGCACACGGTAGGCGTCGGCGTTATATATGAGAGAGTCGCCTCTTACCTGCACACGCGAAGCCTGGGCTGTCACAGTTGCAGCTGAAAGCAAAGTCTCGTTAGTCGACAGGGTTATGATGCCCAAGTCCCTTGTTTTCTTGCTGGAAGTAAGATCCACAGGAATCGTTTTAGTCTCATAACCAATAAATGAAACTTTGAGTACGTACTTACCGCGAGTCACATCCTTCAGGGTAAATACACCTCGCATGTTGGTGGCAACACCAGCCACCATAGACGAATCGGGGGTAGTCTTAAGCAGACGAACCGTTGCAGCTGCAACGATTTCGTTTGTACCATTTTCAATAATTGTACCTGTAACGGTGGTCTTACCCTGACCCATTGCTGTAATGCTCACCATGAGGGTCAGCACCATCATCATCAGTCGTGTTCTCATTTTGCTGAATAAACTTTTATGCTTGAAATTGTTTGTTAAAGTTTCGCGTTACAAATTGGTCGGCCATTGGCTTCAAAATTATAAAAAAATGCCATGTGGCATTTCGCATTTATATGATAATGTTGTAATTTATTATAATTTTTTGATTTAATTTTTCTATAATTTTGAGCGAAGCAACCATTAATCAAATAGTTAAGAAGTTCAGAAAGTTGAATTACTTGTTAAGACTTCGATTTGCTTGATAGCGGTAGTTAAGAACCTTTTTGGATTTGACTGCAAAGTTACAAATAAGTTTAATCGGAATTGTGAAAAACATCTGTTTGCTCGGTCGTTTTTGCATCTTTTAAGATTTTACGTTTCGCTGAAAGCAGAGTTTTGTGCGATTTTCTTATAAAGTTTTTGTATATTTTACAGAAAAACGTACCTTTGTCAATTAGTTTGTAACTAAACTCAAAAGCCACTTGCATAACGGCAAAAAATCTCAAGAAAATATGGGGAAAATCTCACTCGCATAAGGCGAAAAAAATACAAATAAACTTAAGAACTTAAGAACTCAAAAACTCAAAAACTAATATATGGGATTCTTTGATATTTTCAGTAAAAAGAAGAAAGAGACTCTGGATAATGGTTTGGCAAAAACCAAGGAAAGTGTGTTCGGAAAGATTTCTCGTGCTATCGCCGGGAAGTCGAAGGTGGATGATGAGGTTCTTGACAATCTGGAAGAGGTGCTGATTACGAGTGATGTGGGAGTGGAGACTACTCTTGAAATTATTCGCAGAATCGAGGCTCGTGTGGCACGCGACAAGTATGTTAACACCTCGGAACTCAATACGATACTTCGTGAGGAGATTGCCAGTCTGCTCACAGAGAACCATAGTGACGATACTGATGGTTTCGACATTCCTACCGACCATACTCCATACGTGATTCTGGTGGTCGGCGTGAACGGAGTGGGCAAGACTACAACCATTGGCAAACTGGCTTACCAGTTCAAACAGGCTGGCAAGAGTGTTTACCTTGGTGCTGCCGACACTTTCCGTGCCGCTGCTGTAGAGCAGTTGTGCATCTGGGGTGAACGTGTGGGTGTTCCTGTGGTGAAGCAGCAGATGGGCAGTGACCCTGCGAGCGTTGCTTTCGACACCGTGAAGTCCGCTGTGGCTAACAATGCCGACGTGGTAATCATAGATACAGCCGGTCGTCTTCACAATAAGGTGGGGCTGATGAACGAGCTGACTAAGATCCGCAATGTGATTGCGAAGGTGGTGCCTCAGGGTGCTGATGAAGTGCTTCTGGTACTTGACGGATCAACCGGTCAGAATGCTTTTGAACAGGCTCGTCAGTTTACTGCCGCTACGGATGTCACAGCTCTTGCCATTACCAAACTGGACGGAACGGCAAAGGGAGGTGTGGTTATCGGTATTAGCGACCAGTTCAAAATTCCTGTCCGTTACATCGGTCTGGGTGAAGGCATGGAAGATCTCCAGCCTTTCAACCGCAAAGAGTTTGTAAACTCCCTGTTTGGAGAATGAAAAAAAATACAGTTGATATTATCACCTTGGGTTGCTCAAAGAATCTGGTGGATTCGGAACAACTGATGCGCAGGCTTGAACTGAACGGGTATCGCGTGACTCACGACAGCGAAAATCCGAGAGGGGAGATTGCGGTCATCAATACCTGTGGCTTCATTGGTGATGCCAAGGAGGAGAGTATCAATACTATATTGGAGTTCTGTCAGGCCAAAGAGGAAGGACGACTGAAGAAGGTGTATGTGATGGGCTGCCTCTCGGAACGCTATTTCAAGCAACTGAACAAGGAAATTCCTCAGGTGGATAAATTCTACGGTAAATTCAATTGGAACGAACTTATCCAAGACTTGGGAAAAACATTCGATGCAGAACATAGCTACGAACGTTGCCTGACTACTCCGTCGCACTATGCCTACATAAAAATTTCGGAGGGATGCAACCGTCACTGTGCCTACTGTGCAATTCCTATCATTACGGGCCGCCATAAGTCACGACCGATGGAGGAGATTGAGGATGAAGTGAAGTATCTCGTGGCACAGGGTGTTAAGGAATTCCAGATTATTGCTCAGGAACTGACATACTACGGCAAGGATATCTACGGCAAGCAACGCATTGCAGAACTGATTGATCGTATCAGTCAGATAAAGGGTGTGAAGTGGATTCGCCTGCACTATGCTTATCCTGCTGATTTCCCTGTGGAACTGCTGGATGTGATGCGCCGCAGGAAGAATGTGTGCAAATACCTTGATATAGCTCTTCAGCATATCAGTACGAATGTCCTGACGAATATGCGTCGTCATGTTGATAAGGAACAGACATACGAGCTTATCCGTAGCATAAGGGAGGCTGTGCCCGGAATACATATCCGTACAACTCTGATGGTGGGTTTCCCTGGAGAGGGAGAGAAGGAATATGAGGAACTCAAGGAGTTTGTGCGCTGGGCACGATTTGAGCGTATGGGTGCGTTTGCATACAGCGAGGAGGACGGTACGTATGGCGCTCGTCATTTCAAGGATGAAATCCCTGATGAGGTGAAGCAGGCTCGTCTGTCGGAACTGATGGCTTTGCAACAGGATATATCGGCAGAGGTGCAGGCTGAGAAAATCGGCAAGACCCTTAAGGTGATTATCGACCGCAGGGAGGGTGATTACTATGTGGGACGAACTGAATTTGACTCTCCTGAAGTTGATCCTGAAGTGCTGATTCCTACATCTTCAGGTACGCTCCGCCGTGGCTGTTTCTACAATGTCACAATCACCGATGCCGATGATTTTGATTTGTATGGAAGCATTAAAGTGAAGAGTGAAGAATTCATTTTACATTTGAACTCTTGAACATTTGAACTATTGATTTATAACTATATTTAATCCCGCAGTAGGTAACTACTCCTCTCCCTTGCGGAAGGTGGAAAAGGGGATGGGTCTTTATTATGAACAACAAGGATTTGGTAGGTCGCATATCGCTTAAGACCGGACTTAGTACAATTGAGGTGTCGGAACTGCAGTCTGCATGTGTCGATTCCATTATAGAAGCTGTGAATCAAGGCAAGACTGTGATGATTCAGGGATTCGGTGGCTTTGAAGTCAAAACTCGTGCTGCACGTAAGATGTTCAATCCGCGCACGGGAGAGACTCAGGATATACCTGAGAGACGTGCTCTAGCTTTCCGCCAGAGCAATGTGCTCAAGGAAAAGTTAAACCAAGAATAAGTACAAGGTACAATTTAAACTAATTCTTCAAAAGTTAAGAAGTTAAGACGATAGTTCTTAATAACGTAATCAATAAACAAAATTGTAACGTCTTAACTACTGTCCGAAGGACGAGCATAGCGATAACTCCATAACTTCTTAACTCCAGAAACTTAAATTATATATGTCAGAGAAAATATCAATTCAGCAGATTGCGGATGCGTTGTCGCAACGTCTTACTTACCCAAAGAAATTGACAGATGCATTCGTCCATTCATTAACTGATTCCATCGTTGAGGGACTTCAGAGCGATGGCGTAGTAAAAGTGAAGGGACTCGGCACCTTTAAGGTGGTAGAGGTGGAAAGCCGTGAGAGCGTTAATGTTTCTGACGGAAAGAGAATCACTATACCTGGTTTCAAGAAATTGTCGTTCGTTCCCGATGATGCCGTAAATGACAAATTGCTTGCTGTGACAAACAAGGTGACAGAGGAACATCAAGATGCAACAGAAACTCCTGTTGAAGATTCTGAAGAAACTCCCGTGGAAGAACCTGTTGAAGTTCCTGCAGAAGAACTAGTAGAAGCTCCTGCTGAAGAACCAGCAGAAGAGCCTGTTGACGTTCCAGCAGAAGAACCGCAAGTTCCTGTTGTGGAGACTGACATCCAGTTGAATGAAGCCGAGATTCTGCAGCCTGCGGAATCGGAAGTGAAGCCTTTACAGCCAACTGATGAATTCTCTAATATCGACAATATAATAGCTACTCCAGAGATTGTGGATGAAGCTCTCAGCCGACTGGAGGATATCCGTGACCGCCGTAACCAGTTGCTTTCAGAACTTGACACATACCGTCTTCAGGCAGAAGAAGCTCGTAATAACGTTGAAGCTGCCAAGGAAAAGGTGGGTGAGGCAGAGGAAACTGTACGCCGTGCTGAGGATTCATTGCAGCAGGCTCGTCAGAACCTGACTGATGCTGAAGCAGAAAAGGTGGAGAAGGAGAATCTGGCAGAACAGACATCTAAGTCCTTGGATGAGGTGGGAGAGGAGATGCTGAGTGTTGAATCGGAAATTGAACGTCTGATGAATGAGGAGGCAACTCCTCTTGAGGATAATCGCAGAAGTGATGATGGTCTGGAGATTAATAATGTTGATGAGGATAAGGCTGCATTTAATTTCGAAGAAGAAAATGTAGGTGACGAAACAGATATTATTTCTGCCAACAAAGGCGGCAACCATAAGGTATCAGCTAAATGGACCGTACTGCTCGTCGTGCTGCTCCTACTCTTCGTGGGCGTTGGATTCCTGCCAAAACTGCTGAATAAGCAAACCGTAAAGGAAGAGAAGCCTGCAGCTGTGGAACAGAAAGACACGCTGACCAAGGAAGCTGTGGAACCGGAAGTGAAGGTAATGCCCATAGACAGCATGAATTCAACGACGGAAAGCACCGATAATACTGTAGTGGAAGAGCAGAAGACTGATGTGAAAGCTGAAGAAAAGATTGAGCCAAAGAAGACTGAAGAAGTGAAAGAGGAACCTCAGCGTCCAAAGACTTACGTAGTGAAGAAGGGTGAATCGCTCACTCGCATCGCAGTCCGCTTCTATGGTTCCAAGAATGCAGTCCGCGACATTATCAAAGCCAATAACTTCGCTGATCCTAACAACATAGCAGTAGGGTCAACAATTAATTTGCCGTAAAAAGTAAATAACTTGTCAATTAAACAAGTCCCTCTGTCTCACATGAAACAGAGGAATTTGTTTTTCCCTAAATTCGTTTGATTGCAATAAAAAAACGAAAATAGGAGGCTTTGATCACTTTACTAAAGGTTCTCTAATTCTTGATGATAAAAACAATTGAAAATCAGTAAATATATTACTTGCGAAAGTTGAATTACTTTATTCTTTCTTTACAGTATTCTGTCATTTTTGTTTTTTCTTCTTCAGAAGTAAAGGCGCCTGCAGATTTCTTGGTCTGTAATGCTTTTTTGAACTGCTCTACTGCTGCTGATTGATTATTGGCTGCTTCATATGTGCGTCCGAGATAGTAATGGGCTTCAAAAATGTCTGCTTCTTCTGCTTCCATTAACCAATTCCATGCTTCGTCAATATCCTTTTCTTTAACACCAAGTCCTGTGTAGTAAAAAAGAAAAAGCATGTATTTTGCAATATCATTATTATTGTATATAAGATCGATGTAAAGGCAATCTGCTGCATCATTTTTGTATGACCATTGTTGTGAATCCTCGTCAAAATACAAAGGATTAGTGAATTCGGGGTGGTTTTCTAATACTTCTGATAAAGACCGAAGAGAGCTATCTTCTTCTTTTGATAAATTGTATAATTCCATCGCTGTATAAAAACTCTGTTTGCAACCTTTTCCGTATCTGTAACACAGCGACAGAAGATATGTTGCATCTGCATTCCCATAATTACTACTTTTGTCAAGAAAGTAAAATGCGGAATCAGCGTTTTCTTCAAAAGATTCGTCGTCACCAAAGTAATACCTTCTTCCTAGTTCATAAAATGCATCTTTGCAGCCTTCGTCTTTTGAAACCCATAACCATTTTTTTATTTCAGATCCTTTAGCATACCTTGTGGCATATTCATATTGAGGTAATCCCCAACATGAGCCTAATTCAGATGCAGACTTCAACCACCTAGCTGCTTCTTTGTCGTTTTGTTTTATTCCAAGTCCTTCCGCGTAGAAATAACCTAATCGATATTGTGAATAATTATACCCATTCTTTGCTGATTTGTTATACCATAGAAATGCTTTTTCGTAATTAGGAGGAGTCATTTCTTCATATATATTTGCAACAAAATATTGTGCAATCGCATTATCCTCCTTTTTTGCAGCTTTTTCTCCCCAATAAAGAGCGCTGTCTATCATATTGGCATCTTTGTATTCTGTAGCCAATAAGTACATTGCATCTATATCACCTTTAAGAGCATCAGCTATATTGCCTGGAGATACTTTTTGAGCTTGTAATTTACAGGTCGCACATAGCATTAAGATAAAGAAACTCGTTAGTTTTACATTAGTTTTCATAGGCTTGTATTTTTAAGGGTTGTTAGAATAGAACGATTTTATAAATGCAAAAGTAATAAAAATAACTTCTAGAGAAGAATTTCTACATTTATTTTTTAAAAAGACACAAAAAAGAAGTTAGTGGAGGCCTTGGATGATAGCTTCTACGGCTTCTTCGATGGTTAGTTCATCGAGGTCGAGCCAGTGGATGTCGGGGTCGTGCTTGAACCAAGTCATTTGTTTCTTGGCATAGACGCGGGTGTTTTTCTTGATGCGCTCTACAGCCATGGGGAGTTCCCATTCTCCATCGAGAACCTTGAACAGTTCCTTGTAGCCTACAGTGTTCAGAGAATTTAGATGGCGCATGGGGTAGAGGCGACGGGCTTCTTCCATCAGACCGAGCTGCATCATCTTGTCAACACGCTGATTGATGCGGTTGAAGAGATTCTCACGCGAACGGGTGAGACCAATCTTGATGATGCGGAACGGACGTCCCTTCTTGATTCCCTGACGGAATGAAGAGTAGGGCTTGCCAGTCATGTAGCAAACCTCAAGAGCGTGGACAACACGCTTGGTGTTTTTCAAATCGATTGTTTTGTAGTACTCAGGGTCAAGCAGACGAAGCTCCTTGGCGAGTGTCTCTAATCCTTCGGCCTCCAGACGCTGATGCAGAGTGTGGCGGGTTTCTTCGTCAATGGTAGGAATGTCGTCAATGCCCTTGCAGACAGCATCGATGTACATCATGCTGCCTCCAGTGAGTATGGCCCCCCTCCAACTTCTCCCGATAGGTGGAGTGACTGTCCTCAGAGAACTCATTAATTCCAATACGTCGGATTCGTATTGGGCTGCGCTGTAGTATTGGTCAAGGGGCAGGGTATGGATGAAATAGTGCTTGGCCTGACTTAGTTCGTCGGCTGTAGGTGCAGCCGTGCCTATCTCCATATCCTTGTAAATTTGTCTGGAATCGGCAGAGATGATTGGACACGACAAGAGCTTAGCCAAGCGGAGGCTAAGCTCTGTTTTTCCTACGGCCGTGGGGCCAATCAGAACAAGGAGAAGACCCCCTCCCTGACCTCCCCCGTAATGGTGAGGAGTTATATTAGTAAGGTTGTCCATCGCTGATATCAAGTCCTTCGATGTCGATGTCTTCATCGCTAATTCCGTCACCGAACATATCTTCGTCGCTGTCAAGCATGTCGTTGGCCGCAGTGGTGGCAACCGGATTCATTGCGAGGATTTCGTCGAAGTCAAGCATCTGCTTTGGAGGTGTTCCCTGTTTGCGGCTTACTTTCGGTTCCTTGAGCGACTTTCCGGTTATGATTTCAGAAAGCTCGATGAAGAAAACGCGGTCTGCGAGAGGATCGAAGGTGTAGAGAAGGTGTTGCTTCTCGTCTTCGAGGAAATCGCTTAGACGAGTCTTCGCCATGATGTATGAATCTTCGTCGGCACTTTTGCCCATGTCTTCAAGGGTGATTTCCTGTCCCTTCTCCCAACCGTTTTCACAGATTGTGAAAGAGGTGATTTGGTCATCGCTGTATCCGCATGTGCTGATAATTGCCTTGTGGAAGTCAAGGAAGGTTGCGTCGGCGTCAATCTGAACTTCCCTCATGAAGTCCTCAACCTCGTCTGATATGATGATGAAACGGTAAATCATTGTTTTAACGAATTATGCCACGTTGTGAATTAGTCACAAAGTCGACGATATATTGTATTTCCTCAGTCATCGGAATGCTGTACTTTATTTGCTCGACAGCTTCTTTAACGGTGAGGTTGCTGTTGTAAATCATGCGATAGGCATCGTGGATGTTGTTGATGGTCTCCGGTGCGAAACGGCGACGACGAAGTCCCACGATGTTGAGTCCGGCATAAGCGATAGGCTCGCGTGCTGCAATTACAAATGGTGGAATGTCCTGGCTGGTGCGGCATCCGCCTTGAACCATGGTGTAGCCTGCAATATGGCAGAACTGGTGAACCAGTACCACTGCACTGATGATGGCATTGTCGTCCACGATAACTTCTCCGGCTAGTTTTGTTGAGTTGCCCATGATGATCCCGTTTCCGAAGACACAGTCGTGAGCGATGTGGGCATTTTCCATAATGAGGTTGTTGTTGCCTACTGTGGTCTTGCCTTTGGATGCTGTTCCACGGTGAATAGTAACGTTCTCACGAATGCGGTTGCCGTTACCGATTTCTACTGTGGACTCTTCTCCCTTGAATTTCAAATCCTGAGGGATGGCACCGATAACGGCACTCGGGAAGAGGGTGTTCTCGTTCCCGAGACGTGTTCCGCTAAGTAGTGTAACGCTGTTCATCAAAGTGTTGTTGTCTCCGATTACAACGTTTTTGTCAATGTAGCAGAATGGTCCGATTTCGCAGTTCTCTCCGATGACTGCTTCAGGATCGATATATGCCAGTGGACTAATTTTTGCCATAGATACTTAGATTGTATGTTTTGAATATAATTTTATCTGTTTTTTACTATTTGTGCAGTGAATTCAGCCTCAGCCACAAGGTTGTCGCCTACGAAGATAAGTCCTCGCATAGATGAGATTCCTCTGCGAACAGGTGCGAGCAGTCTAACTTTAAATATTAATGTGTCGCCAGGAACTACCTTGCGGCGGAATTTTACATTGTCTAGTTTGACGAAGTAGCTCGACCAACGTTCAGGCTCCTCAAGTGTGTTGAGAACAAGCAGACCTCCGGCCTGAGCCATAGCTTCAACGAGCAGAACTCCTGGCATCACTGGCTCTTCAGGGAAGTGACCTGTGAAGAACGGTTCGTTGGATGTCACGTTCTTTACGCCTACGATGTAGTTCTCGTCGATTTCGATAATCTTGTCGACAAGCTGCATAGGGTAGCGGTGAGGAAGCAACTGACGAATGCGGTTGACGTCCATGATCGGTTCCTTATTAGGATCGTAGTTAGGACACTGCACCTCGTGCTTGCGGATGTCGTGGCGAATGAGACGTGCGAATTTATTGTTGATGCTATGACCTGGCTTAGTGGCAATCACTCTTCCCTTGATAGGACGTCCTACAAGGGCAAGGTCGCCGATGATGTCAAGCAACTTGTGACGAGCGGTCTCGTTAGGCCAGGTAAGTGGTTTGTTCTGAATGTATCCGAGGTGGTGTGCATCCTTGTGAGGAATACCCATCTGGTCGGCAAGCTCATTATAGCGCTCCTGGGTGACTTCGTGCTCATAGATAACGATGGCATTGTCGAGGTCTCCCCCCTTGATAAGTCCGTATTGGAGCAGAGGTTCGATTTCACGGACGAAGACGAAAGTGCGTGCTGAAGCGATTTCGGTAGGGAATTCGCTGTAGTGGTTCATGGTTGCAAACTGACTTGCTAGTACTTTGGAGTTGAATGCAATCATTGTGTTTACACAAAACTCATCGTCAGGAACGAGGATGAGGTGTTCGCCGTTCTCGCCCTTAATTTCCATCTTGTGCTTGACAATATAGTAGTCTTTGTTTGCGTTCTGCTCTACAGTCCCGACTCTCTGGATTTCCTGAATGAAGGGTAGGGCTGATCCGTCAAGGATTGGCATTTCAGGTCCGTCAAGTTGGACAAGGCAGTTGTCGATGCGTGATGCATAGAGAGCAGCCATTGCGTGCTCGATGGTGCTGACTTTGATATCGTTTTTGAATAGAACTGTACCTCTTTGTGTGTCGCCTACATTTTCGGCTAAACAATCAATGATGGGTTGTCCTTCAAGGTCAATACGCTGGATTTTGTAACCGTAATTCTCTTCAGCTGGCAGAAATGTAGCTGTGATGTGCTGTCCTGTGTGCAGACCTTTTCCGCTCAGCGTGAAACTGTCCTTGAGGGTTAGTTGCTTTTGCATGTGCTTATTTGTTGTTTTAATTCTTCAAGTTGTTGTTGTAGCTCTCTTACCTGTCTGAGAAGGTCGGGCAGTTGTTTTGCTGCAGCAGCCTGACGTGCAAACAAACTGTTCTCAACGGCTGGGTAACCCATAAGTGTCACTCCTCCGCGTTTTACCATATTGCCGCCAGATACACCAGACTGTGCACCAATCAGGGTTCTGTTGCCCACTGATATATGACCTGCGATACCAACCTGACCACCAAACATACACCATTCACCGATTTTCGCACTTCCTGCAACACCGGTTTGTGATGACATCACGGTGTGTGCCCCCACTTCTACGTTATGGGCAATCTGTACGAGGTTGTCGAGCTTTACGCCCTTGTGTATAACGGTTGAACCCATAGTGGAACGGTCAACGCATGCGTTTGCACCGATTTCAACGTCGTCCTCGATAGTGACAATTCCGATTTGAGGGATCTTCTCGTAACCGTCTGCTGTTGGTGCAAAACCGAATCCGTCTGCGCCAATCACACTTCCTGCGTGGAGAATGCAGCGGTTGCCTACGACACAGTCGTGGTAAATAACCGCGTTACTATAGATTTCGCAGTTATCTCCGACTTTGGCATTTCTGCCGATTGTGGCATGAGGATGAATAACTGTTCCGTCACCGATTACCACATTCTCAGCAATAGCTACAAACGGACCAATATAGCAATCCTTGCCGATTTTTGCAGAAGGGTGGATGAATGCGAGAGAATCAATACCTGTGCGTTTTGTCTGCATGCTCTCATAAAGCTGAAGCAGCTTTGCTACACTCTCGTACGGATTGTCAACTCTAATCAAAGTTGCAGATACAGGACTTGTTGGCTTGAAATCCTTGGATACAAGAACCACACTCGACTGAGTGCTGTAAAGATATTGCTCGTATTTTGGGTTAGCGAGGAAGGAGATGGCACCTGGAACACCCTCTTCTATTTTTGCAAAAGTTGTTACTGTTGCATTAGCATTGCCTTCAATGATTCCTTCTGTGTATGCAGCTATTTGTTCGGCTGTAAATGTCATCAGTTTATAGTATGTTAATTCTAATCTTAAAAATGATTTTACAAAATACTTTTTCTTTCAAAAAAGTTTTCGTTTTTACTTCAATGTGCAAATTTAATAATAATTATTAATTCCATTTTTGTGTTTTTGTACTTTTTTTTGTTCTAATATGCATTTTCTTGTTCTTTTTTTGCCTTTTTGACTTTGGTTCTGGCTTTTACGTCTCTTTCAATACATTTTTTTTGTTTACAGAGAAAGAGGTTTTGCTTAGTGATAAATTGTTAAAAACTCTTAACAATCGATGGTTTTTGTGTGAAAATTGGATTGTGTGGATTTTTTTTAATAATATTGCAAATTAAATTGTCGCATTATGGGATAATGCCAATTGTTTTCAGAAATAATAAACTATCATTCTAATAACACTAACTGCCTAATTATGAGAAGAATTCTACAATGCTTTTTTGCTCTATTATTATTTATAAGTAGTGCAAATCCGGGTATGGCTCAGAATACTGTACAAAAAGTGGAGCAGGTTACTCAGCAAGTCAATTTGACTAGTGCTGTTGACTATGTGATTACCGGAACATCCCCTTTTGCAACAGCGGGAAGTATTGATATCCAGAATCCGGATGCTACAGTCATTTTCCAGAACATCAAACCATCGTTGGTTGTGGCTAATTATCTGAAGAAAGTGACTGTAAACGGACTTGCTCTTGAGAATAACGTGAACTGCCGTGTTAGCATCTATTTGCAAGGAGCAATCGTTATGCCTCACAGTGATACCAAGAATGCAGACAAGACTGATTTCTATCCTCTGACAGTCTATACTGGTGACAATTGCACAGGAGAGTCATATCAGTATAATGGTGACTCACGTCGCACAACTGGTCCTTGGGTAAATACCATGCGTTCGTTCACACTCAAGCGCGGTTACATGCTCACAGTTGCTAACATGTCCGACGGTACAGGTTACAGCCACTGCTACATTGCCAATCATAATGATATTACAGTACAGCTGCGTACCGAACTAGCAGGTAAGGTTGGTTTCTTCCGCATCTTCCGCTGGCAATGGCCAGGCAAGAAAGGCTCTTGCGACGTAGGTCCTACAAACCTGAATGCAACATGGCATTACAACTGGGGGGCAGGAACCTCTTCGAACATTGACTATGAATATGTACCACAGCGTCACCACGAGGCAGGAACCTCCAATGGTCAAGGTTGGAAGGGAGCATGGGAATCATGGTCAACCATTAATGCCAGCGACGGAACTTGCACCCATGTGCTCGGTCAGAACGAACCGGACAACACCAGCGGAGCAGGTGAGGTATATACCTACGTAACAGAAATCCCTACCAATCCTCGTGAGAAGTGTGCTACATCCACTCTTGCCGATCATGCTGCAGAATTCCTCTACAGCGGAAAGCGTGTCGGTACTTTTGCCTGCTGTAACCCTAATACAGGATGGGTAAGCGAATATGTGAACTGGTGCCGTAACAACAATATCCGTGTTGACTTCGTGGCAACCCACTACTATATTGGTGGAACTACACCACAGGGATGTATTGACCGTCTGTGGTCTCTTTACAACGTAACAGGCCTACCTGTTTGGGCAACTGAGTGGAACAATGGCGCTAACTGGACTACAGAGAGCGGATTCTCAACAGACAGCAAAGGTTGGTATAGCTGGGGTAGTGATAACACAAAGAACTCCGAGATGAATGGTGTTTGGCTTACAGACGTGCTTGCCCGAGCTGATAAGAGCGAAAACCATTGGCTTGAGCGTCTTGCTGTGTATAACGCAGTAGAAACCAAGCGCGAGGTGTGGACCAACAATGCCCTTTCTGCAGGTGGTAAACTCTATGCAGCATACAATTCTACATTTGCATACGACGATGCCAATGAGTACTTCATGCCATGGAACTATAAGTCTCCTACTGATTTGACGGCAGAGTACTTCAACGCTAGTCGCCGTGTAGCAGTGCAATGGGTGAATAACAATGGTAAGCAGACAGATTCTACATATATAGAACGCAAGCTCGACGGTGAGCGCACCTGGACAGTTTTAGCTAAGCGCGGAATGCCAACAGCAGCTAAGAATGCTTTCAATGATACTTTGGCAACAGGCATTTCAGGACTTGTTACATATAGAGTACGCAACTTCGACAGCGACAAGAAAACTCGTACTTCAAGCGAAGTTCAGGTAGCTGTCGGTGGTGCCAACGGAAACTCTATTATTCAGTTCGGTTCTATCGACCTTGTGGATCCGACAACCGAGGTAACCATTGACTTCAATACTGAATTTGCGGATAAACCAGTAGCTTTGTTCGGACCTACAACAGACAATAACTCATATACCACAGTTGAACCATATATGGCTTCTGGAAGTGTGAGCAATCGTCAGCTGAAGTATGTTGGTATTCCTTTGAGTGCACAGCCAAGTGGAACTTCCACCTATTCAAAAGCTGAAGAGGTGCCATTTATCGCAATGCTTCCTGGTAACTATAAATTCGGTGACATGGATGTTGAAGTAGGAAGAGTTACAGGTGTGAAGAATTCTCCAGTTGAGGTTACTTTCACTCAGCCATTCCCGGAAGGCGTAACACCGGTGGTTATTGCAACGATAAATGTAGCACGTAACAAGGATCTTGCTACAATGCACAAAATCTGGGATGTTACTAATACCGGATTCAAGTGTATGGTTGCATACGAAGAGAAGCATGGAAAGAATATAGTGGTTGGCAACACACTCGCTTACATGGCTGTAACTCCTGGTTATGAATGTATCGATGAGGAGAAGGGCTACTATATGGGTGCAAATATCGGTTCAACAGATATTTATAGCCGTGCACGCAAGGAAGAATTTACTATCCCTTCAAAGACTGAAGAGGGAAAACTTGACACAATTTATTGTGAAGATCCAATGGTATTTGCTGAACTCCAAACCAACCACACTCCTGTTAATGACAACAATATCCCTGTGATGACGTCATTGCGCAGGGGACTTGTTTATACTCAGTCTATCGAAGGTGCAGATGGTAGTTCCCACTCTGTGGTTTATGGAACACGATTCCGCAGAATCGTTGACTGCAGTGTTCAGAGCAGTACTGTTGTTGATGCTCCAAGTTCTACAGCGGACAGATTGGGATGGATTGTTCTTCACAAGAAACTCTCATTTACCCCTACAGCTATAGAGACTCCAAAGGTGTTCCGTACTCAAGATCCGATAGAGGTTAATGTCCACAATCGTGTGGTGTTTGTAAATGGTTATAAGGATTTCGAACTCTACACTACGAATGGAACCCGTTGCGCTGCAAATGCTACCCAGGCACCAGGTGTCTATGTTGTTCGTGCAGGTGGACGCATAGCAAAAGTCTTGATTAGATAAGGGCGACAATCATAACATTCCATTTACAAGGCTGGAAGTGCAAATAATGTGCTTCCAGCTTTGTAGTTATTGCAATTGGCCCCATTTTGTTCAAAAAAATGTTAAATGTTGTATTAAAAAGCATTCAACATGAATTGTGGCTGTTAAAAAATATCTATTTTTGTCAGTTGAAGTGGTAAAATATGTAAATTTTTACCGCTTGTGTTGTGCACCTACCTCAAATTTGCTTTAATGCAAACGGTGCATCACTATGCAGACAAATAATTATTTATCTAACTAAATATTCAAAATCACATGTACAAACGCTTAAGCAACCATCAACGCTTTTGGATGAAAGCCTGTTGTGTGGTATTGCTATGTGGAGGACTCAGCTCTTGCAAGGATGACTATACGCTCGACGATGGTGATCCTTCTTGGCTTGGTAAGAGTATCTATGAGTATCTGCAGAGCAAGAAAAATTACACTACCTTCGTCAAACTTATTGACGATTTGGAGTATGATGAAGTATTATCTCGAACAGGTTCAAAAACCTTGTTCGTGGCAGATGACGATGCCTTTAATACTTTCTTCAAGTCTAACAATTGGGGCGTGAGCAGCTATGATCAACTGTCAAGAAGCCAAAAACGTCTTCTGCTCAACAGTGCCATGATTAACAATGCCTATCTTCTTGAGATGATGTCAAGCACACCAGCAGGAAGTGGTGACAATGATTTGCCTCAGAAAGGCCTGTGTCTGCGTCGCGAAACAGCTGCCGATGTAACAGACTCAATTGCTCACTTGTTTGCAGAGGACTTGCCTATCAGCTATAGTACTACAGACAAGGACTATTGGGTACGTTTCCGCAACAACGACAAGGGTATTTATCTGGCTCTCGACGCAACTGCACCAATGATGACTCACTTCCTTGCGGCTCAATTGGCTAACAAGAACATCACAGACAGAGACTTCGAGATTATCACAGGACAGCAGCGTGGTACAAACGATGCCTTTATTTACGATAATAAGATTCTGGAGCAGGACATCACTTGCCAGAACGGTTATGTGAACCGTCTTGATAAGGTGCTTGTCAACCCACAGAACATGGCAGAAGTGTTGCGTACTCATGAACAGACTAAGATTTTCAGTCACATGATTGACCGTTTCTCTGCTCCGTTCTACAATGCAGTGCTCACAGCTCGCTACCGTCTGATTTACGGTAACTCTGTTGACTCTGTATTCCAGAAGCGTTATTTCTCAGAGCGTTCACAGGGTAACAACGCCCTTCTCTCGGATGCAGGCACTGATCCTGTAAATAATCCTACAGGAAACGCTGTATTCAACACAAGCAACAACAAGCCTCTTCCTTTCGACCCAGGATGGAATACTTATATGAGTGACAGCCGCACAGAGAAAGAACAGGACATGGGTGTTATCTTCTGTCCAACTGACAAGAAACTCATGGAGTATTTCTTCAGTGCAGAGGGTGGTGGACGTTTCCTCGTTAAGGCTTACGCTCCAGACTTGGTTGACCAAATCAATGAATCAACTACTGACATGGATTTGGTTTATCAGGCTTTAGACCAGATTCCTCGTTCGACAATCCGTGCCTTGCTTAACAACTTGATGAAGAATTCCTTCAACAACTCTGTTCCAAGTAAGTTCGAGACAGTCAAGAACTCTGCACAGGATGCAATGTTTGACGAGGCGAATGACTACCACAGAAATAATATCCTTGAAGTGCTGATGGCAAACAACGGTGTTATTTATCTGATGGACGAGGTGACAACTCCTGCTGAATACGCAGCTGTATCTGCACCAGCTTACGTTGAAACAGACAAGAGAATTTTCAACTGGGCTATTCAGAGTGCATCACTGGGTGGAGTGCCAACCAACTACTATGCATATCTTTTGGCAATGAGTTCTCGTTTCTCATTCTTTGTTCCAAGCGATGATAATTTCGTGTATGTTGACCCACTGTCATTCTATCAGCCTTCTGTTGAATCATCTGCTGCAGGTACAGTGCTTGTCGGACGTGCATACAAATATCAGTGGAAGGATGGAGCTTCAACTCCTGTAGTTGTTTCATCACATAAGTATCGCTATGATATCACTACAGGAATTGGTGAAATGGATGAGGAAGTTGTATCAACTGAGAACATTAGCTCAACTACTTATGGCAACCGCTTGAAGGATATGTTGGAAACTCATACCATCATCCACGAGGACAGCACTATCACCGGTATTGATGAGACAAAGACTGGTGTTGAGTGTGCTCAACATTATTTCGTTTCCAAGAACGGCTCGGTTGTTTATGTTAACAATGCAGAGAAGCGTAAAGCCGGAATGACTGTTCGCGGTGGTTGGCAATTAGCCAATAATGAAGATGTAAACGTTATCGGATTCGACGATAAGTCTGCTCAGACCAACGGTTATGGTAACGGTTTTGCATACATGATTGACAAGCCAATGATTCCAACTATCGAGTCTGTTTATTCAGTTATGTATAACAATGATGATTTTGAGAAGTTCTTTGAACTCTGCCAGACAGACGTGGAAGTTCTTACTGAAATCGGCATTACCTCTACAACCGAACAGGCTAAGTACAATATCTTTACAAATAATCACGGTCTGCCTTGCTACGATAAGACAACTGGTAATATGGTGAACTCGGCTACCAATGTCCGTTTCTTCAACAATTACCGTTACACAGTCTATATTCCGACAAACGAGGCTGTAGCAGAGGCTAAGGCACTTGGCTTGCCTACATGGCAGGATCTCCGTGACATCCTTCAGCTTGATATTGAAGCTGATGAGAGAACAGAACTGACACCTGAAGAGGAAGAAGCTCGCAACCTTAAGGTTAAGGCCATGGCAACAGCGATTGTCAATTTCGTGAAGAACCACTTCCAGGACAATAGCGTCTTTGCTGATGTTTCTCCTATCCATGCTTCAGCTTTTGAAACCGCTACTATCAACAGTGCAACTGGCATTTACAGCAAGGTAACTGTAAGCAGCACTGGCAATGGAACTCTTTCAGTTACTGACGCAATAGGTCACAAGCGCAACGTCACTACACATAAGAATATTATTGCGCGTGATTATATTACCGCAGGTGTTGCCAATGCCATCCAGAACACACTCAAGTCAAGCTCGGCTGTTGTTGTACACGGTATAGACGGTGTGCTCGACTATAAGCCTCTTGATGGTGGCAGATATGACTCTGACTGGGCTACTTTAGCAAAAGCAAGAGCTTATTTGCGTAATTACAAACTTGTTAAATAACCAACTTACATAGAAACAACAATATGAACAAGATTAAAATCATTATTACATCGCTCGTGCTGTTCTTCTGTGTAGGTTCAGCACAGGCTCAGCATCGTGTCACTGGACATGTGTATGATGAATATGAGCCTATAATGATGGCGAATGTGATTGAGCGCGATGCGAACAACCGTATCGTGGCTGCAACCACAACCGACATCAATGGTAACTTTACTTTGGTGATTAAGAATCCAAAGGACAAACTTGTCATCTCTTTCATCGGTTACAAGCCAGCAGTCCTGACAATCGGTACACAGACTAAGTTCAATGTCAAGATGGTCAGCAATACTCAGCTTACTGAAGTTGTGGTGAAGGCTCAGCCGAAAGTGAGCAGCAATGGTATGCAGATTCCTCTGAAGGAAATCTCTGTTGCGGCTCAGACCATGAACATGGATGATGTGCAAGGTCTGTCGTTCGCTTCTGCAGACGAAGCACTGCAAGGTAAGATTGCCGGTCTCGACATTATCCAGAACTCTGGTAACCTTGGTGCAGGTACTTCAATGCGTATGCGTGGTGTCAGCACAATCAACGGCTCTGCAGAACCTCTTATCGTAGTCGATGGCAACATTTTCGACCTTCCTGACGATGTGTCTCAGGTTAACTTCGAAGACCTCGACAATGAAGAGCAGTTTGCAACCCTTCTTTCTGTGAACCCTGAAGACATCAAGGACATCCGCGTATTGAAGGATGCCGCTGCTACAGCTATCTGGGGTTCTCGTGGTGCTAATGGTGTTATCGAAATCACCACACGCCGTGGTGTGATTGGTAAGACAAAAATCAATTTCTCTTATCGCTTCACCGGTGCTTGGTCCCCAGAAGGCTTGAACATGCTGAACGGTGACGGTTACACTATGATGCTTAAGGAGGCATATTTCAATCCTAAGCAGAATACTGCAACTTCAGATATGGTGGAATTGAACTACGACCAGTCTTATCCGGTACAGTACTACAACTTCAACCGCAACACCGACTGGGTTGACGCAGTAAATCAGTTCGGTCAGACTCACAACTACTACCTCACTCTCAATGGCGGTGGTGAGAAAGCCCGCTTCCGTATTTCCGGAGGTTATGACCATCAGACCGGTACTATTATCAAGCAGACACTTGACCGTTTCTCTACACGTCTTGTACTTGACTACGATGTGAGCGACCGCATCCGCTTCTCTACAAACTTTGCGCTTACTTACACCGACAACCATCGTAACTGGGATGGAAGCTCAACTACTTCTATTCTCGGGAAAGCATACAACGCTATGCCGAATATGTCGATTTACGAGTACGATCAGAATGGTAACCTTACTGGTGACTTCTATAAGATGCTGCCAACCAATCCAACACAGTACGCAGGAGGAAACAACTACTATTCTTCTTACTATCTGTCGGACATGAAGAATATCGGCAACCCAGTGGCAATTGCACATCTCGCTTTCAATAACCAGTCAACCTATCGTATCAACCCTCAGTTCAACTTGCAGTACAAGCTTCTCTCCAAGGACAGCGACGGAACTCAGCTGAACTTGAATTCTGAAGTTTACATGGATATTTACAATGAATCAGTAAATACCTATTATCCTTCTGCATTGACTACTGATGCTTGGTCAACAAACGTGAATCTCACTACTAACAGCGAATACAAGTCTTTGGCTTTCACTAACCGCGAGAAACTCATTTTTATTCCTCACTTCAACAATGAGAACATTACAATGAGTATGATGGGACAGTTTGAATTCACTTCCGGTAACGGTACAAGCCAGTACGAAGCACAGTCTGGTCTGCCAACAGGATTGAGTTCAGCTGCAGCAGATGCATATCTGCGTTCATCTACATCAGGAACAAGCCAATGGCGCAGCGCTTCAATGCTGGCAAGTGCCCACATCGCATTCTTCGACGGACGCTACTCATTCGACGCTACAGTTCGCCGAGACGGTTCTACAAAATTCGGTGCAGGTCGTAAATGGGGTACTTTCCCTGGTCTTTCTGCACGTTGGAATATCAATGAGGAACCATTCTTCAGAAAGCTCAACATTGACAACATCGTGTCTATGCTTTCCTTCCGTCCATCTTGGGGACGTGTAGGTCGTCAGCCTGGTAGCGAATATCTTATGTATAACCAATACAGCAGCTACGGAGTGTATGGCTCACAAGGAAATACAAATGCCGCTATTTCACCAGACAACCTTCGTCTGACTGATATCAAGTGGGAAACTACTACTTCTTGGAACTTAGGTGCAAACCTTAACCTCTTTGATGACCTGTTGCAGTTCGACTTCAACTACTACGACAAAGAGACCAAGGATCTTCTTATGGCAAATGTAGGTATTCCAGGCTCAACTGGATTCGGTTCTTTGGCATGGAAGAATGTAGGTAGTCTTCGCAACCGTGGTTGGGAATTGTACATGAACACAGGCAAGTTCCTGAAGAAGGGTAAGTTCTCAATGACAGCAAGCTTCAACATTGCACAGAATGTCAACACAATCATGGAAATGGATCCTACAGTCCTCTCAAGCATGAATGGTGAGTATTCTTACAACAACGCAGACTTCCTCAAGCGCATCCAGATCGGCAACGCCGTAGGTTCTATCTATGGTTTCCGCTACAAGGGTGTTTACCGTTATGACTACGAGCATAATGGCTATACCGAGACTTCATACAACACTTACAAGGAAAACACAGCCGCTGCAGCAGCAGCCCGTGGAGAGAACGCCACAGTTCCTGTAGCACGTGATGCTAACGGTGAAATCCTTTACGACTCAAAGGGTAATCCACTTCACATGTATTTTAACTATGGTGGTAAGAACTATGAATTCAAGGGTGGTGACGTGATTTATGATGACGTTAACCATGATGGTCAGATCAACGAACTTGATATCGTTTACCTTGGTAACTCCAACCCTAAGGTTAATGGTGGTTTCGGTCTGAACTTCAATTATGGTCAGTGGACTCTTAAGCTTTCGTTCAACTATCGTCTTGGCAACAAGATTGCGAACCTTGCTCGTTTGCAGAACGAATCAATGCGTACAAATATCAACCAGTCACAGGCTGTTGCATGGCGCTGGCGCAAGAACGGTGACATCACCGAAATTCCACGTGCCATGAACGCAAACATCGGTGCATCCTACAATGCATTGGCAAGTGACAGATACGTTGAGAAGGGTGACTTCCTCCGTCTGCAGTACATGCAGATTGGTTATTCTCTGCCAAACAACGTCTGCAAGGATCTTGGCTTCCAGAGCCTGAGATTTACAGCCTCTGCAAACAACCTCTTCTGTCTGACAAAATACACAGGTGTTGACCCTGAGGTATCTTACGGAACATGGGGTGTATGTATAGACCACTCTAAGACTCCACGTCAAAGATCATTTACATTAAGTGTTAACCTCGGATTCTAAATGATAAGGATGATTATGAAAAAGATAAATAAAATAGCACTCTACGGACTATTAGTTATAGGTGGTGGTGTAGTTGCATCTTCATGTGAAGACTTCCTTACCATTACCCCTACAAATTCTATTGTAGAGGAAGAATTCTGGCAAGACAAAAACGACTTGAATGCCGCTGTTATGGCTTGCTACAAACGAATGGTCAGCGACGACCTTCTCTCTGATTATATTTATTGGGGAGAAGAGCGCTCTGACAACTTCGAACGTTCGAAAAATACTTCCGCATCAGGTCCTATAGCAAACATTATGAATGCTAACCTGTTGCCTACATACGGTCAGTTCAGCTGGACGGCGATGTACAATGCAATCAACTATTGCAACAAGGTGTTGGCTCATGGCCCTGAAGTAGTTGCAAACGATGAGAGTTTCTCTGATAACGATTGGAAACCTATACGTGCAGAGATGATTACTCTTCGTGCTCTTGCTCACTTCTATTTGGTACGTACATTCGGTGAAGTACCTTATGTAACTACAGATTACAACAACGACTCACAGGAGTTGCGCCTTCCTCAGTCAACTCAGTTGGCAGTTCTTGACAGCATTGTCAATGACCTGGAATCAGTGATGGGCGAAGCAATGGTAGATTATGGTACTACTTCTACTAATAAGGGACGTGTTACCAGAAAGGCTGTTTACGCACTCCTTGCCGACGTCTATCTCTGGAGAGCTTCATACAAAGCCGGCGAGAACCAGCCGTTTACCAAGGTTACTCTTCCAAGCAGCTATGCCGGACCTCTTACTGAGGCTGAGCTTGCTTCACGTCATGAGGAGTACTCTACAACAGCAGCCGATGACTATCAGAAATGTATAGAATACTGCGACCTTGTTATTGACATGGCTACTAAGGAGAAGATTGAGTATATGAACAAGAACGGACTGAATGTCGGTGGAGGTGATATAGATATCAAACTCGAGGACTTGCTTGAAGCTAACGTGGCTTCTGAGCGTGCTACAGTCACCACTTCTTCGTCTTCAGCTTATACCTCTCTGTTCGGAACAGGTAATTCTGATGAATCTATCTTCGAACTTCAGGTTGACGGAGATACTTACAGCAATGGCATGATTACAAGCCTCTTCTGGGATGTCAAGAATTCCAAGTCTGGCTCGATGACAGGTTCGGTGGCTCTGCTCGAGAATGTAGAAAGCAATCCTAACGTATTGGACCAGTCTTACATCTTTACAAAGACAGACTACCGTCTTTGGACTACAGCAAGATATGAGGATGCAGGTCAGACTTCTTTCGATATAGGTAAGTACACCTACCGCTCTGTAACTCAGCGCTCAGGTTCTTCTACTACTTACCTTACAGACAATCAAAGCAGTACTATTAAGCTGACAACAAGCACACGTACTGTAAACAGCCTCGACGCTAACTGGATTGTCTATCGTATGTCAGAAATCTATCTGATGAAGGCTGAAGCTCTTTCTCAGTTGTACGACGACGAGGAGCATTTGGCAAATGCGTTCCAGTATGTACGTGAGGTATTCAAGCGTTCTAACCCTTATGCCTACCGTGCAGAGAACACCACAGCTCGTAACGACTCTTTGAATTTCTCTACATTCTCCAGTTCTGCAGCAATGGAAAAACTTGTGATGAACGAGCGTCAGAGAGAGTTCATAGGAGAAGGAAAGCGCTGGTTCGATTTGGTTCGCTACTCACTCCGCCATGGCAATACAGCCGACATGCTCAAGTTCCTTGTTCGTAAGTACACAAGCAGCAAGGCTGTTCAGGCTAAACTGGCAGACATGCAATCCCTTTTCTCACCTGTTTACAACAATGAGATAAAGAACAACAACTTACTATACCAGAATGGTGTATGGTCGGTAAATGAGACATCTTCACGAACTGATGAACTGTAATACTATACTACAATGAAAATACTAAATAACATAAAGAAACTATGCTGTGCAGGAACACTCTTCCTGTTTGCGGCATTGGTGTCCCTGAATTCATGTACAGAGAAAATTGATGAATCGGACCTCTACACCTTCACTGGTGAGATGATGATTGATCACTTCGAGAATAATCAGGACGTGTTTGGCAGTTATTTGCAAATACTTGGAAAAGTTCATCCAAGCAAGAGATCCACATCAACGATGAAGGACCTTTTGGCTGCTCGTGGTCACTACACTTGTTTTGCTCCAACCAATGAGGCAATTCAAGAATATCTGGATTCACTCTTTGCTATAGGCGAACTGGAATCCAATGAGTTGAGCCAGATCTCTGACTCCGTGGCTCAGGCGATAGTATTCAATACTATTATCCAGAACGGAGAAAGCGAGGCTTATATGACTACCGACTTCGAAGAAGGTGCATTGGCAACCACTAATATGAATGACCGCTACATTGATATTTCTTATGGGAACGACGCTGACAACAATACTGTTATCTACGTTAACTCAAATTCCAAGATTATTGATGGCGACATCGAAGTGGAGAACGGTTATATCCACACTATCGACAAAGTGCTTTCTCCTTCAAACGTGTCTGTTGCCGACCTTGTGATAAATGCTGAAAACGCCAAGTTCTTCGGTGGACTTCTTCAACTGACAGGCTGGGACAAGAAACTGCAGGCTTACAAGGATGAAGTTTGGGAAGAGAAGTACGATGATATCCGTGGTACTTCACACTCCACACCTTACGGACACACATGGAATGGTAAGTATCCTGAACACAGATATATCGGTTACACAGTGTTTGTGGAACTCGACACCGTGTTCGAGAAGAACAACATCTACACAGTTGACGACCTGAAGGCATGGCTTAAGGAGCACGCTTACTACAACGACGATACCAGCGGCCATACTGAGCCAAGCTACGGTGACGACTATGAAGACTACAACAACGCAGTCAATCAGTTCGTAAGCTACCACCTGCTGCCAGAACGTCTGACATACGACAAGCTGGTGACTTTCGCAAACGAATATGGTTGTGATGCTGGTATGCTCAAGAACCGTACCGCTGCTCAGTTCTATGTGAATGTTTGGGAGTATTGGGAGACAATGGGTCATTACCGCCGTTCAGTAAAGGTTACTGGTTTGCGTAATGAGAAGCGTATCAACCGCCTGTCTGTTTACAATTTGAATACATACAAGGAAAAGTCTGCTGAAATCACTATTCCTGGTATTAAGATCAACTCTACAAACGGCTCGCTGAACAATAACGCTATCAACGGATACTATTATCCAATCGACGATATCCTTGTTTGGGACGAGACAGTTCCTACAAAGATTCTGAAAGAGCGTATGCGTTATGACGTCACTTCGCTGTTCCCAGAGCTGATGACAAATAACATCCGTCAGAACCGTAAGACCGATGATTGTGGTGATGGTTACTGGTACTTCACAAGCGACTATATCGACAACGTTGTTGATATGACTGCTGAGACAGAGTTTATCTATCTTCCTAACCAAGGCTATAGTGGTGGTGAGAACTCATGGATGAACTTCCAGATTGACGAGTTCAACATTCAGGGAGTAGTGGACTTCACTATGAAATTGCCTCCAGTTCCATTCTCTGGTACATACGAAATCCGTTACGGTATCAACGCCAACGACAACCGAGGAATGGCTCAGGTATATATCGGTACAAACAAAAACAACCTCCCCGCAGTGGGAATTCCTCTTGATTTGCGTTCAAGTTCAGGTACAAACCCTACATCAACAGGTTTTGTTAAAGATGAACAGCTTGGCGACGAAGAATCAATCGCCGAGAACGACAAGTCTATGCGTAACCTTGGATTCATGAAAGGTCCTAACTACATTCAGCTTGGTGGTGGACACACCGGTCGTGAATACCAGAACTGCTTGCGCAAGATTATATACACTGGTCAGCTTGACGCAGACAAGACTTATTACATCCGCTTCAAATCTGTTCTCTCAGGTACAAGCTACGAGTTCTTCTACGACTATCTCGAATTAGTTCCTAAGTTTGTCTATTCAGGTGATGAAGCCGAAGATAAGTGGTAATGAATTATCCAACATCCTAAAACACATTTTATAATATATATGAATAATTATAGAAAAATCGGATGGTATCTCAGTGCGGTTGCAATGTTTGTACTGACTCTCTCATCAGTATCTTGTACCGATGACCACTTTGATATTTCGTCTGCGGCAGAAGGCAAGCAGACCATCTGGCAAAACATTCAGTCTCGTCCTGATCTGAGCCAGTATGCAGACATTTTGCAGAGTGTCTACTACTCTCAGTCGGAAAGCAAGACTACATCAGAGACATACGCTCAATTGTTCGACGGCGACCAGACCTTCACTGTTTGGGCACCGGTAAACGATTCTTTCGATTACGCTTACTATAAGCGTTTGCTCGCAACGGGCGTTCGCGACAGCATCTACAAGGTTGAGACTCAGCTTATCCGCAACAACATGACTCGCTATAGCCACATTATCAGCGGATCTGATTCAATCAAACTGGATCTGTTCAACAACAAGGCTGCGTGGCTGAACAATGGTAAGCTGACAATCAAGGGACTTCTTATTTCAGAGCCTAATGTTGGTGCATCCAATGGTATTATCCACATCACAGACGGTGCTATGGCTTATCAGCCTAACCTATATGAGTTCCTCGCTTCCCGTCCTGACTTGGATTCTATCAACGCATTTATCAAGAGCTATCAGACTCTCGAGTTCAACAAGTATGCTTCTACCCAAGGTCCTACAATCAACGGTGAAGTTACATGGGTTGACTCAGTCACTTATATCTCTAACGACTACACAAGCAATTTCATGAATGCTTATCTCTCGAAAGAGGACTCCAACTATGTGATGATAGTTCCTACCAATACTGCTTGGGAGACCGTGCTTGCAAAGACTAAGAACAACTTTAAATACAAGGCTACTTACAAGCAGGATATCAATACCCAGACAGAAACTGGTGCAGATACAGTCATCACAGGTGTTGAGACCAAGTTCACTCAGGCTGAGATTGACTCTATCGTGAATCTGTATTCCAAGAATTCTATCTGTGAGAATCTTGTCTTCAACGCCAACTGGCAATTCGAGAGAATTCCTATCACATCACTTGACGACATCAAGGCTGTTGACGCACGTCAGGATTCTCTGCTCTCAACTGCAGGATTGAAACTCAAGAAGACTGGTACTTGGAATCTCACTAACCGCACCAACTGTGTTGAAATTGACGATTTCGCCAATCTCTTTGACAATGCCGAACCGATTGAACTGAGTAACGGTTATGCATATATCGTTAACAGTTTCAACTTCCCATACACGGTTTATACTCCAAACCGTTATCTGGCAGCTGCCCTCTGCTATGAATCTTGCGACAACATGTGTGCTATTGGCACTAAGTCAATATCCTACGTTAGTCCAACTTATAGTTTTGGTGATGAAACCTTTACTTCTGACTCTACCTACAGATACGATTATGTGATGATGAGCAATAAGAACTCTACATCTCACCCAGGAGCATTCTTCATGCTTCCACAGGTTCAGTCTTGCAAATATGACATCTTTGTTGTAATAGGCTACAACACCAACTATAAGCTTCCAAACAAGTTCCGTGCCTACATTTCCTACGACACAGAAGCTAAGCGTATTAACAATGAAGCATTGAAGAATCCTAACGAGGATGCTTTGGATGCCAAGGGAAATTCCATCACCGGTTCAAACTATTTTGTTAACAAGGGCATTCGCCTGAACAACGATGGTTCATTGGCCTTCACCGACACAATTTGTGTTGCTAAGGACTTTGAGTTCCCTGTTTCATACTATGGCTTGTCAAATGCATATCCTGTGCTTCAGCTTAAGTCAAATTTCAGTTCTACAGAAAAGGCCCTTTACTCTCGTGAAATATGGGTAAGTTCTATTATTTTGAAACCAAAAGAATGATAAACCTCCTAAATAACAAAAACATGAAAAAGCAAAGTATTAACAATCGCTTTCTGTGCCTTGGTTTAGGTCTCATGATGTTATCAGGAGCAACTACCATTTACGCACAAGAAGAGAACGAGGCAGCAGACACAACTACTGCGGTCGTTCGCAAAACAGCTAAGGTATTACCCGTTTACGAGATGAAGGAAGTTAGTGGCGTAGTCTATGACGCAGCTACTAAATTGCCTATCGACGGTGCTAATGTCCAAGCATACGGATTCAACCGTTTCACAGTGATGACCAACGAGAAGGGTGAATACACTCTCAAGGTACCTGTATTCGTCAACTCTCTCTACGTCACAGTCCCGGAATACAACGACGTTCAGGTGAGCTTCAATGGTGACAAAGCACCCGATGTAGCTCTCTATAGCTCAAAGTTCTTGTCTGTTTATTCTCCTTCTACCAATATCGTTGCCGGAGCCAAGGCAAACTTGGAAAACACTTCTGCAGTTATTGTTGACGAGGAAATCGAGAATAAACTTGCAGGCGATATCTACACTATCAACCGCACAGGAATGCGTGGTCAGGGCGTAGCGATGTTTATTCGCGGTCTGAACTCTCTCAACATCAATGCACAGCCTCTCATCGTGCTCGATGGAATGTTCATTGACACACAGCTCGACCGTACAAGCATCCACGACGGATTCTTCAACAATATCCTCGCAGGTATTGACCCTGAAGACGTAGAGTCTATCGAGGTGATGAAGAATGCCACATCTCTCTATGGTGCACGTGGTGCCAACGGTGTTGTAATCATCAATACCAAGCGCGGCCACTCCATGGCTACTAAGATCAATGTCATTGCCAATGCGGGATTTGAGTTGGCACCGTCTGTAACTCCGATGATGAATGCAAGTCAGTATCGCAACTACGTGAGCGAACTGATTGGTACTACCACTTACGGTAGCGAGCATGCCACTTCTTCAACATCCATTCCTTTCCTCAACAGCAATCCTGATTATTATTGGTATCCTATGTACCATAATGAGACAGATTGGTCTGACGGATTGTATCGCACTGCAGCCACTCAGAACTATAAGGTGAATGTGCAGGGTGGTGATGAAGTCGCTATGTACAACCTTTCATTGGGTTATACCAATTCCGCTTCCACAGCTAAGAAAAACAGCTTCGATCGTTTGAACATCCGTTTCAATACAGACATCAAGTTGCTGGAGAAACTGTCCACTCAGCTCGACCTCTCTTATTCTAAGCTGGCTTACGACCTCCGCGACAACGGATGGGCAGAGTCCTATGCTTCAAGCACAGTCTCTTCAC
The DNA here is from genome assembly GCA_002350855.1 of Prevotellaceae bacterium UBA2852. Next base: position 7,659 of record DEFM01000006.1, on the reverse strand, counting down.
CCAATGTCCTTGGTCTCATCCAGTCGCCATTCCTTTCCAAGTATGGCTACTATACAGGCAACGACGGAAAGCTCCATCTCTCTCAGGTTTATGCAGGTAAGTATGTCGATGACGTGAACTATCCGTTTGCCTTCGCTTCTGCCTACGGCGTAAACAGCGCTCTTGCCAATCCATACTGGATTCTCAAGGAAGGTGAAGGCGACAACAAGAACCGTCAGGAAGTGACTCAGTTCAACCTCAACATCATGCCTCGTTGGGAAATCAGCGACCATGTCACTATCAGCAACCGTTTTGCTTATCAGCTCAACCGCTCCAACGACAAATACTATCTTCCTGAAGCCGGTGTGCCAGTTTACAACTATGAAGGCTACGGTGACGTTACTTCAGTTGTGAAATCACTCTTCTCCAAGGAAACATCAGTTTACGAGGACTTCCGTGTTGACTGGAAAGCCAACTATGGCATGCACGATGTTATGGCGTTCGGTGGTATTCGTTTCACCAACAACACCTTCTCCGACTCCTACATGAAGTCTTACAACTCAGGTAGCGACAAGATGCCTAACATGAACAATTCCAACGCCTTCCGTTCTGTTGAAGGTAATGAGGATGCATGGCGCAACCTTTCTTACTATCTCTTTGGCCGCTGGGCTGTCAAGAACACTTATTTCCTCGAAGGAGCGTTCTCTGCAGAGACCTCTTCTCGCTTCGGTAAGAATGCTGATTCAGGCATCAAGCTCTTCGGAGTGAAGTGGGGACTCTTCCCAAGCCTCCAGGCAGGATGGGTTATCAGCAACGAGAAATGGATGAGTGGTCTCAAGGCTGTCAACAACCTGAAATTCACTCTCGGCTTCGATGTGTCAGGAAATGACAATATCGATTACGCCGCTTCACGCACATATTTCAAGTCTCACACCTTCCTCAAGACTGCTACAGCTCTGCAGCTCGAGAACATTGAGAACCCTGAAATCCAGTGGGAAACCACAAGCCGCCTCAATGCAGGTCTCTCAGGCTCATTCTTCAACAACCGTGTACAGGCTGGTGTTGACTTCTATCTGTCCAACACCGACAACCTTGTCACTCTGAAGACTATCAACTACATGTCTGGTTTGAAGACTTTCTGGAGCAATGGCGGTTCGCTGCGCAACGTTGGTGTTGACGCACGCTTCAACGCTATCCTCATCAACGGCAAGGACTTCAAATGGCAGTTGGGTGCAAGCCTCGGTCATTACAAGAACTCAATCCAGTCTCTGCCCGACGGTGACTACACACAGACCATCTATGGTGCTGAGATTCTCACCTCTGTCGGCAATGCAGCCGGTGTATTCTACGGCTACAAGACCGCTGGAGTGTTCTCTTCCGATGCTGAAGCTTCATCAGCTACAACTAAGACAGCTGACGGTTACTTGAAATATCCTACCGGTATTACCAAGAATCCATACCGTAACTTCTCAGCCGGTGACGTTCACTTCGTTGACCTCAACAACGACGGTATCATCAACGAAAGCGATAAGACCATCATTGGTGACCCGAACCCCGATATCTACGGTTCCTTCTACACTAACTTAGCTTACAAGCGCTGGAGTCTTGATATCAATTTCAAGTATTCTCTTGGTGGCGACATCTACAACTATCAGCGTTCACAGCTCGAATCACTCAATACATTCTATAATCAGACCACAGCTGCTGTCAACCGTTGGACCTACGACGGCGACCAGGCACTCCTTCCACGAGTTATGTCGTCTGAGTCAGACAGCTGGGTGAACAACGAGCGATTCTCTGATCGTTGGATTGAAGACGGATCATATCTTAAGTTGAAGAAAATTCGTCTCTCTTACGAATTACCTCTTAGCCTCTCTTGGATTCAGGGCCTCACTATCTGGGCTGAAGCCAACAACCTCGTGACATTCACTAAATATACTGGTAAAGATCCTGAGTTCTCTTGTGGCAACGCAGTTCTCTATCAGGGAATCGACGCAGGTCTGCTTCCAAGCAACAGAAGTTTCAATCTTGGTGTTAAAATCAATCTCTAATTCTCAGCTATCATGAAGACTATATTTAGAAATATATCAATTCTCACTGTCTTAAGTGTTGGTATCTTTGCTACATCCTGCGAAGATATGATGACAGTTGACACCGGCGACAAGGCTTACGTCAACGCTCAGGACACGCTCTATTCCTATCTGGGTGTCATGCGTGCAGTGCAGGACGTTGCAGAACGTCAGGTCATCCTCGGCGAAATCCGTGGCGACCTTGTCGAACCATCCGAATACGTAACCGACACCCTGAATGCAATCTCCAACTTCGACGATCCTCAGGACCAGACTTGCTCCATGCTTCAGGTGTCGGACTACTACAACATCATCAACAACTGTAACTTCTATATTCACAATGCCGACACGTCTGCTGTGAAGGCCAACAACAAGTTCATGGTTCCTGAGTATGCTCAGGTCAAGGCTATCCGTGCGTGGGCTTACCTCCAGCTCGTGAAGAACTACCGTCAAGTTCCTTACATCACCGAGCCTGTCAGCAATCTCGACGTCATCAACAATTTCGACTACAAGAACAATGTGGTTAACAAGGACAATCTTATTGACTTGGTTCTTGAAGACGGAATCCTTGATTTTGTCGACACTCGCTATCCTCAGTACGGCTCAGGATCTACAGGCTACGGTTCTTGGGCTAACGGATTCACCGACATCTCGGCTCGTCTCCTCTTCATCCCAATCCGCGTACTCCTCGGCGACATGTATCTGCTTCGTGGTCGGTCTAATGCTGACTATATGCAGGCAGCACGCTACTATTATGAATACTTACGCAACGAGACCACTCCAATGCCTGTGAACTACACCTCGGCTTCTTTAATGCGCGCCGGTAGCATTGTCTATTCTTCCGAGAGTGGTTCTCGCTGGGGACTCTGGGGCTCTATCTACAACTACGATGCTTCAACCAACGAAGTAGTTTCAACCATCCCCGGTTCTGCTAACGCAGGTCTTGGCAAGATGCTCACCCGTGTAGCCGACATCTTCGGTTATACTCCGTCTTCTTCCCAGGCTTCAGGTGAGAGTACCTATGTCGACGACAACGGTAATACTCAGACAGAGAAGGATGCCAACGGTAGCGAAATCTTCGAGTCATCGGGTGCTATCTACGTCACTCGTAACTACAAGCGTCAGTACGGTCCTTCCAACGCTTATATCGACGTGGTTAACCATCAGACCTATGTCAACTACAAAACTTCTGCCACAGGAAGTGTTCCTGTAGTTTCCTACATAGAAAACTGCGATGCGCGTTACGGCAACTCTGTAGAGACATACACCTATGAGGGTGATCCATATCCACTCTGCTCAAAGGCAGCTCGCGGTTCTTCGTTCTTCTATACGATCCCTACCTATCGCAAGACCCTCATCTGGCTGCGAATGGCAGAGGCTATCAACCGTGCTGGCTATCCTGAGTTCGCTTTCGCACTCCTCAAGGACGGTATCAACAAGTTCACATTACCTTCTATCGTTCCTGCTAAGAAGATTCTGGCTCATTACGATGAGAACGGCGACACAATCTTCATCTACAACGAAGCAGGAGAGGTTACAGGATTCGAATCCGACACCATCGACTACAAGCGTCTTGACTATGGTTCGTTCGGAGCTATGTACTATGTGACCGACACTCTGAAGCTTCAGAAGTTCAACAACTTCCTCAACTTCACCGACGACCTCTGGATGTCAACCTATGGCATTCATGCTCGTGGAGCAGGCTATGGCTCATGGAAAGCTTCTGAGTCGGACAAGGGTATGATTTCTACCAACATCTCAGGTTATCGCGACTCAGTTTACTACGACTACAGCAAGCTTCTTGCTGCACAGGGCGTGGATATTGCTACAGCATCCGAGGATGCTATCATCAATGGTGTCGAGAACATCATCGTCGATGAACTCGCACTTGAGATGGCGTTCGAAGGCAACCGCTTCACCGACCTCGTTCGTATTGCCGAGCACAAGGAAGCGTCAGGCTTCAACGGAGTAGAGTGGTTGGCTCGCAAAATCGCAAGTCGTGGTTCCAAGGCAGCTACATCAACCTCTGCCGCTGTTGAGAAATTCGACACCGAGATTTACAACAAACTGAACGACAAGTCCGAAAGACTCTGGTTCTTCTCTCTGCCCGTTTGGTCTAAGTAAACATTCAAATCAGTTATAGGAAAGGAAGGGCGGTCTTTTTGTTCCGTCCTTCTTTTCCATATAAATAAAACCTCAAGAACTTAAAACCTCAAGAACTTAAGAACTCAAAACTCACAAATATGAAAAAAACAATTCTTTTTAGCACACTTACTGCTTTCCTGCTCTTCGTGAGCTTGAGCTGCAAGAACACTTCAGCCGACAAATCAGAGCAACTCACAGATCTGTTAGAGGAACTTGATGATGAAACAGATGAAGATGCAGACGATGAAGAATCAGGTGAGATGTTCACCGATTTCGAAGCAGAGTATAATGGCGAGGTTCAGCGCCTCTCCGACTATGTAGGCAATGGCAACTATGTACTTGTTGACTTTTGGGCATCATGGTGCAGACCATGCCGTGAAGAGATTCCTAATCTCATTGAAGCCTACAACAATTATAAGGATAAGGGATTGATAGTCCTGGGCGTTGCCACATGGGACGATCCAGCCGACACAGAGAAGGCTATTAAGGAACTGGGTATTCCTTACCCACAGATTATGAATGCTCAGTATGCTGGTAGCGACGCTTACGGCATCGAAGGCATTCCTGAAATCATCCTCTTCGCACCCGACGGCACCATCGTAGCTCGCGGTCTCCGTGGCGAAGCCATCGAAAAAATCCTCTCTGAGATTTACGAGTAATAGGCAGACCCTTCCCCTTGCCTACCACCTTTCCTTTGGTCACCAACTGCTTGAGCGGCTATCCGCGCAGTTGCCCTGCGAGGGAGGGGAGTGGTTTGAAACCATCTGGCTGTGTTCCGTGTTCTGCGGTTTTCTTTCAGAATTTTTTTTAATTTTAAATTTCTCTTAGCTTTGTTCAAGCATTTACTTTTCCTGGCAGCTTTGTCTTTAGCTTTGCCAGCTTGCTCGTCCGACAAGGATCAGAGGAGAGAAACTCCCGATAATCCTCCTATAAAAAAGGCGGAGCCTATACCGCTGAGCGTGACGGAGTCATCCTTCGCAAGCAGTTGCAACGACTTCTCCTTTAATCTCTTTCGTAAGCGTTTGGCTGCTGATACTGAGAACAAGGGAGTAGTGATCTCGCCTCTGAGTGTGGCTTACGTGCTCGGTATGGTTAATGCTGGTGCGTCGGGCACCACTTGCGAGGAAATCACCACCGCCCTCGGTTTCGGCAAGGGCGACAAGGATGCAGTAAATGAGTTTTGTGCCAAGATGATAGAGTGGGCACCCAAGGTTGATTCTACCGTCACAATCCAATTGGCTAATGCATTCTATTACAACAGCAATAATCCTTCGTGTCCAGTGGTGATCAATGCCGACTATGCGGCAGCCATTGCCAAGTACTATGAAGCCCAGCTGCAGGGACTGAATTTTGCCAGTTCTTCAGCGGCAGGAGTCATCAACGGATGGTGCAATCAGCATACCAACGGCATGATTCCCAAAATCATTGATGAGACTAAGGCCGAGGCTGTCGCTTATGTGCTCAATGCCATCTACTTCAAGGCTATCTGGGCAGATAAGTTCGATAAGGACAATACCCGTAAGGAGCAGTTCACCACCGCTGCCAACATCAAGAAAGATGTGCAGATGATGAACAAGACTGCCGATTATGGATATATGGAGACCGACACCTATCAGGCAGTCCGTCTGCCTTATGGCAACGGTGCCTATTCCATGGTTGTCCTGCTTCCTAAGGCATCGGCTAAGCTCTGTGAAGTCCTGGCTGGTATGGATGGCGCAAAATGGAAGACACTCACTTCCAGTATGCATGAGAGAGAGGTGATTCTGAAACTCCCTCGCTTCGAAATCGACACCAGCACCGACCTCATAGATTTGCTCAAGAATCTCGGCATCGTTCGTGCGTTCGACGCTTTCAATGCAGAGTTCGACAAGATTGCCGACTCCGGCACGCTCTTCATCTCCAAAATGAAGCAGCTGGCTCGCATCGAGGTCAACGAGGAAGGCACCAAGGCTGCGGCAGTCACCATTGCCGAGATGTCCTATACCACCTCTGTAGGTCCTGGTCCACTCCCGGTTGAGTTCTACGCCGATCATCCCTTCGCTTACTTCATCACCGAACAAAGCAGCGGTGCCATCTTCTTCATGGGAACGTATGAGTAATGGCTGGGTACCGTGTTCTGCGGTTTTCCCGCAAAAATATTTTTTAATTTCTAATTAATTCCTAACCCCTTGCAGTAGTAAACTACTCCTCCCCCTAACGTCGTGTCCAGGGGGGGAGGCTGGAAGGGAGTCTTAACATGACAAAGAACGAAAAATACTCGCAGCTACTTCCGCAGATCAAGTCTGTGGTGGCTGACGAACCCGATATGATAGCCTGTATGGCTAATATCGCCTCCATGCTGCATGAGACCTTCCACTTCTGGTGGACAGGATTCTATCGAGCCGTTATTCAGTCAGGGGAACTGGTTCTTGGCCCATTCCAAGGACCGATGGCATGTACCCGTATCCGTAAGGGCAGGGGAGTGTGCGGCACAGCCTGGGAGCATAATCGCACCGTAGTTGTAGATGATGTTGAACTCTTCCCCGGTCATATAGCCTGCAGCAGCGCCTCTCGCAGCGAGATAGTCGTTCCTGTACACGACCACGCCGGCATCGTCATCGCCGTCCTCGACATCGACAGCGAACACCTCGCCCACTTCGACATAACAGACCAGATGTGGCTCGAACAAATCACCCAGCTATTAACCGATAAAACTTAAGAACTTAATCATCGTGCGATACCTATTAAAGAAAATAATAAAAAGAGCACGCTTGGGGTTTCTGTCCCCCGATAACGGGGGCAATTGCGGAATCGTAGCAATTGGTGACCGAAGGGAAGGTGGTGCGAAGGGGGTGTAAAGACCATTGAACGCTCCCAAGAAACTTAAGAACTCAAGAACTTACAAACTTAAGACTAACATGGAAGAAAAATTTATGCGCATGGCAATTGACCTTGCTGTGGAAAACGTACATAATGGTGGCGGTCCCTTTGGAGCTGTCATAGTCAAGGACGGAGAAATTGTGGCAACTGGAGTCAACCGTGTTACATCCCACAACGACCCTACTGCCCATGCAGAAGTCTCTGCCATCCGTGCCGCTTGTGAGAAACTCGGCACCTTCATGCTCGACGGCTGCACCATCTATTCATCCTGCGAACCCTGCCCTATGTGCCTTGGTGCAATCTACTGGGCACATATCGACCGTCTCGTTTACGGCGCCAACAAGCACGATGCTGCCGATGCAGGATTCGACGACTCGTTCATTTACAAGGAGCTGGAGATCGACCCCTCCCAACGCCGTCTCCTCACATCCACCCTGCTTCCCGAAGATGCCAAGCGCGCTTTCGAAGCATGGAAGAACAACACTGATCGAATCGATTACTAAAAGCCCCCCTCTCTAATAAGTGAAGAGTGAAGTGTTTTCTCGGTTTTTGTTTATATAATCCTTTTAATCCTGCGCTTCAGCGCGCTGTTTATTTCAACAACGTG
>DEFM01000015.1 GCA_002350855.1 Prevotellaceae bacterium UBA2852 | reverse complement strand
ACAAGTATACAGTTATACAGTATACAGTTTTTTTAGGAGCCACATTCATCGGAAGTAACAAATTGTAAGTAAATAAAATTTATTATATATATAATATATATATTATATATATAATAAAAATTTTGTCTCTCCTTTTTTACCCCTCGCTGAGAAAACTGTATACTGTATAACTGTATACTACGCAAATAATCCCGAAATTTTTTTTTGAAATTTGTGAAAATAATTAACATTTTATTTGGAATTAAGTTAAATTATTTGTAACTTTGCAGCATCAAAAGTTAGGAAGCGGGCGCGCCGAAGTCAAAATAATTTTTCAGCAAAGCGAAAAAGAATTTTTGCTGCAGAAAAAAGATTTTTTCGACAAACTGGAAAATAATCGAGACTTCACCGGAAATTCCTTACTTACGAATAACACAATTATCTCTCGCCAACGGCGAAAAAATCTCACAAAAAAATCCCTGAAATCCTTAAAATCCTTGATTAGCCTTGAAATCCTTAAAATCTCACAAAAAAATCCCTGAAATCCTTAAAATCCTTGATTAGCCTTGAAATCCTTAAAATCTCACAAAAAAGCCCCTGAAATCCTTAAAATCCTTGATTAGCCTTGAAATCCTTGAAATCTCACAAAAAAAGCCCCTGAAATCCTTAAAATCTCACAAAAAAATCCCTGAAATCCTTAAAATCCTTGATTAGCCTTGAAATCCTTAAAATCTCACCAAAAAAATCCCTGAAATCCTTAAAATCCTTGATTAGCCTTGAAAAAAGATCGTTTGATTGAGCTGGTGGTGAAGGTAGTAGTTTTTAACCATTCGGAATGAAGAGTTCTTTAATGAAGAGTAAAGAGTCTGACAAGATACATAAACAACAAAAGCGCTGCTATGATTAGCAACGCCTTTGTAAAGTTTAGATTTCTCTAAGTATGAATTACTTGAGAGAGTATGCGTATGGATCCTTCTCGTCACCAGTTTCTGCTACTGAGAGCTTGTCCTCACGGAGCAACCAACCAATACCGAGGTTAAAATCCTTTTCTGCCAATTTTGTAGCCTTCTTGATCTGCTTGAATGTCAAACTTGCGTTAGCATCTGCAATTGCATTCCAAATAAGACCTGCAATGTTACCTGCTTTTTCCTGCAACATAATTTGAAATTTTTATTTTGTTAAACATTTCCTCCGAAAATCAGAGGTTCCTAAAAAACTATTGCAAAGGTAAGAGTTTTCAAGTTTACCAACAAAAACAAGTCGCTATTTTGTAAATTTTAACAGTAAGAATTTATACTATTTTAACAAAACACTGCAAAATTCAGCCAAAAATTAAGACTTTTTCACATTGTGTCCGCACACACAAGAAATGAAGAGTGGTTAGATTCCAACGAGGGCTTTGATGTACATCTGCATCATGTCGATGGCTTTCTGGTTGTGACCGCCATTGGGAATGATGATATCGGCGAACTGCTTGGTCGGTTCGATGAATTCATCGTGCATGGGTTTGAGCACGTTGCGGTATTTGTCGATAAGCATGTCGAGGGTGTGTCCGCGCTCGGCTATGTCGCGGCAGAGGACACGAAGGAGGCGCTCGTCAGGACCTGCGTCAACGAATATCTTCAAGTCCATGAGGTCGCGAAGATTCTTGTCGTAAAGAGCCATGATGCCTTCAACGATTATCACTTCCTTGGGTTCGACCTTGATGGTCTCGGACAGACGCGTGCAGGTGATATACGAATAAGTAGGCTGCTCTATCGCCCTACCCTGTCGCAGCTCTTCTATCTGATGAGCCAGGAGCGACCATTCGAATGCGTCGGGATGGTCGAAATTGGTGCGCTTGCGTACTTCGAGTGGCAGATCCGACTGGTCGTTGTAGTATGAGTCCTGAGGAATGACTGCAACGCTGTTGTCGGGAAGACTTTCAATGATTTTGCGGACTACTGTGGTTTTGCCAGAACCAGTTCCACCGCCAATACCGATTATTGTCATAATAGAAGACCCCTCCTTTGTTCCACCTTCCCTTTGGTCACCAACCGTTTGAACTCGAACGCGCGGTGCCCCCGTAATGGGGAGGAGTAGAGTGAGAATTAAAGTTTATGATTTTTGGCAAATTTATAAAAAATGCGGGAATGGAGAGTAATGCTTTGGTGTTTTTTTTATAAAAAACAGGAATTTTGCTCTTTACGCACATTATATCATTTTTTTTATGTAACTTTGCAAGTCTTTTGAGACGAACAAACGAATCAAATCATCTTTTTAATCATAAAACACAAAAATGAACATAAGTTACAAGTGGCTCAAAGAATATGTCGACTTTGACATGACTCCACAGCAGGTGGGTGCGGCTCTCACAAGCATCGGCCTTGAGGTTGAAGCTGTAGAAGAGGTGCAATCCATCAAGGGAGGACTGGAAGGATTGGTTGTAGGTGAAGTACTCACATGTGTGCCCCACCCCAACAGCGATCACATGCATGTTTGCTCAGTCAACCTGGGCGGTGAGGCACCGGAGCAGATTGTCTGCGGCGCACCTAATGTGGCTGCGGGTCAGAAAGTCATCGTTGCCACCTTGGGAACAAAGCTCTACGACGGCGACAAGGAATTCGTCATCAAGAAGAGCAAGCTTCGCGGAGTTGAATCCAACGGAATGATATGCGCAGAGGACGAAATCGGTGTAGGAACAAGCCACGACGGAATCATAGTACTTCCTGCAGACACCGCAGTCGGTATGCCTGCTGCAAAATACTTCGGACTGGAAAGCGACTGGATTATCGAAGTGGACATCACTCCTAACCACTCTGACGCTTGCTCACACTGGGGCGTGGCTCGTGACTTCTACGCTTACCTCAAGCAGAACGGCTACGAAACCAGTCTCCATCGCCCGTCTACCGACGCCTTCGTTGTGGAAAGCAATGCGCTGGACATCGACGTGGAGGTGGAGAATGCCGAAGCCTGTCCACGCTATTGCGCCGTTACACTCAAGGGATGCGACGTGAAGGAATCACCGAAATGGCTGAAAGACAAACTGACCACCATCGGCTTGCGTCCTATTAATAATATAGTAGATATCACGAACTACATCATGATGGCATACGGACAGCCTCTGCATTGCTTCGACGTAGCTATGATCGAAGGCAAGAAGGTTGTCGTAAAGACTATGCCTCAGGGAACCAAGTTCATGACGCTCGACGGTGCTGAGCACGAACTCAGCGACAAAGACCTCGCCATCTGCAACACCAAGGAAGCTATGTGTATAGCCGGTGTGCTCGGCGGCAAGGGTTCGGGCACATACGACACCACGACCGACGTGCTGCTTGAATCCGCATATTTCAACCCTACATGGATCCGCAAGTCTGCCCGTCGTCACGGATTGCAGACCGACGCATCGTTCCGATTCGAGCGCGGCATCGACCCTGAAGGACAAATCTACGCCCTGAAGCAGGCAGCCCTGCTCGCCAAGGAACTTGCTGGAGCAGAAATAGCCATGGAAATCAAGGATATCCGCAACGACAACCTGCCACAGGCAGCCGTCATAGATTTCAAGTACCAGTACTGCTGGAACCTTATCGGCAAGGAAATCCCAGTGGAGAAGATGCAGGAAATCTGCGTCAATCTCGGAATGGAAATCAAGGCGCAGGACAAGGACGGCATGACTCTTAGCGTGCCTGCATACAGAGTGGATGTCACCCACCCTTGCGACGTGGTTGAGGAAATTCTCCGCATCTACGGCTACGACAACGTTGAGATTCCGTCACAGCTGAAGTCCTCTCTCACCGTGAAGGGAGAACTTGACAAGAGCAACAAACTGCAGAACCTCATCGGCGAACAGCTCGTGGGCTGCGGTTTTAACGAAGTGCTCAACAACTCCCTCACCAAGGTTTCATACTACGAGAACATGGAATCGGTGTGCAAGGCAGAAAACCTGGTAAGACTCATCAATCCTCTGAGCCAGGATCTCAGCGTACTTCGTCAGACTCTGCTCTTCGGAGGTTTGGAGAATATAGCTCGCAACGTGAACCGCAAGGCTTCAGACCTGAAATTCTTCGAGTTCGGAAACTGCTATTACTTCAACGGCGAGAAGAAGCAGGACAACTCAGGCATCGTTCCATCGGGCGAGACATCACGTCAGCTCCTTGCACCATACGACGAGGACTACCACCTCGCTCTGTGGCTCACCGGTAAGCGTGTCAATGGCAACTGGGCACACCCAGACGAAGAATCAACCATCTACGAGTTGAAGTCATACATATTTAATATATTCCGTCGCTTAGGCGTAACAATGAACGCTTTGGTGTTCAGCACTGCCAAGGACGATATCTTCTCCAACTCACAGATTATAGCTAATCGTGGAGGAAAGATTATTGCCCAATACGGTATAGTAAGCAAGAAGCAAACTAGCAAGCTGAAGATTGACTCACCTGTATTCTTTGCAGACATACGCTGGAAAGCACTTCTGAAATTAGTTCAGAACTCTAAGCCAAGCTACAAGGAATTGTCGAAATTCCCCGCTGTCAGCCGAGACCTGGCATTGCTTATCGACAAGAACATCGAATTTGCCGAGATTGAGGCAATCGCATACAAGACTGAGAAGAAGCTCCTCAAGGAAGTAAGTCTGTTCGACGTCTATGAAGGCAAGAACATCGAAGCCGGCAAAATCAGCTACGCCATCAACTTCGTTCTCCAAGACGAGGAAAAGACCCTTAACGACAAGCAGATTGACGCAATCATGCAGAAGATTGAAGACAATATCTGCAAGACCCTTGGAGCCAAAGTCCGTGGCAAATAATCTATTCGAAAACAATTAAACTTAATAAACACAAAACCAATGGGAAGAGCATTTGAATTTAGAAAGGCCCGCAAGCTGAAGCGTTGGGGCAACATGGCAAAAACATTCACACGACTTGGCAAGCAAATCGCAATCGCTGTTGCCGAAGGAGGACCAGATCCTGAGAACAACTCCCGTCTCCGTGCCATCATCGCTACCTGCAAGCATGAAAACATGCCAAAGGACAATATCGAGCGCGCTATCAAGAACGCTGCCGGTAAGGACAAGAACAGCTGGAAGACCATGACCTATGAAGGTTACGGACCTCACGGAATCGCAGTCTTTGTAGATACTCTGACTGACAATCCTACACGTACAGTAGCCGACGTACGTTCCATCTTCAACAAGTTCAACGGCAACATGGGTACAATGGGATCACTTGCATTCCTCTTCGACCACTTCGCACAGTTCACATTCAAGAAGAAGGACGACCTCGACATGGACGAGATGGTTCTTGACCTCATCGACTTCGGAGTTAGCGACGAATTCGACGAAGAGGAAGACGAAGATACCGGCGAGAAGAGCATCACTATCTACGGTGATCCGAAATGCTTCGCACAGATCCAGTCTTACCTCGAAGAACACGGATTGGAAATCACCTCTGCCGAATTCACCTACATCCCCAACGACCTCAAGGAAGTTACCGATGAGCAGCGTGAAACAATCGACAAGATGGTTGAGCGTCTTGAGGACTTCGACGATGTACAGAATGTCTATACAAATATGAAGTAAAAGACCCACCCCTTGCCCATTCAAGGGGAGTGATATGATAAAAAATAGGATGAAGTGCTATTCACTTCATCCTATTTTTATTTATGACTTTTTATTTCCCCGCCCTTGGGAGGGGCAAGGGTGGGTCTCTTACTTATAACTGGTATGAATAACCTCCAGCTTCACGGTATCGTTGGCACCACCAACCAGTTTGGTGCTCGCAAGCGAGAAGTCATGACTGATCTTGACCGCATCGCCACTACTGTCTTCATTCACTTCCACAGGAATCAGGAGCACCTTATTCACATTCTCCGTAGCCGTGCCATCCATCTTCTCCTTGCGGATAGTTGAAATCAGTTTTGCGATATTGGAGAACACATAAGAGTTTGTAGAAGAATTAAAGGTAGTGAGATAAGAAGTCACATCGTCGGCCAGCTTATACTTCTCAAAGAAGCCCTGGAGATAATCGTCCAAGCGGACAAGAAGCACATTCTGAGGAATGCCCAGCTTCAGCAGCGACTGCTTTTCGTCGTTATATCTCACGAAAGTCAGTTTGGCTGAATTGATAGTATCAGCAAAGACGATATCATCGGTAGGCAGTTCTGCAAGTGTGAAAATTCCCGCAGGACTCTTCAGGTAAGTCGCATTCTCATCTTCCAGAAGCGTATTAAGTCCTTCGTTGGAGAAGCGTGTAGCCTGAACAACTTCCTCATTGCTTGGAAGCTGGCAAACACCGGTTGTGTCGGTTTCTTTCTCTGTGTCATAGTAATTGAAACGCATGTTGAACACAGCAACATCGATATACGCGATTGCTCCGTCGCCGCTTACTATTTTGTAGTAGAATCCCTTGCTGTATGGAAGACCACTGTGCATCCACGCTTCAGTATTGGCGAACAACTCAGGATGCTCCCTGTAAGCGTCGTAGATTTTCTGAACCGAATCGGTAGGAAGGCTGATACGGATAGTACGCTTGTAAGAAGTGCTGTTTCGCTCGCTGTCGTCTATCGTACGGTCGGAAAGAGTGAACCATTTTGTGGTTACAGGCTCCTTGCTCGTATCGTAATAGTCTTCAGGATTGATATTTGTGTAATAATCCAAAGTAGGGTCAAGCACCGAATCCAGCTCATAGACCTCCAATCCGAATGAAGCCAGCGAGTCACCTACAAAATCACTAACGTTCAGACGGATTTCACCGCTTGTGATTTTATTGTACTGAATGCTGTCGGGAAACTTGAAACTCTCCGGGCAGAGGAACTGACCGAGGAAATCGCAATTAATCATAGTGCCTGTCTCAGGGTCGGAGAAACGCCCCAGATACGAAACACTTGAACGGGCAAGAACCGAGTCGCCTACCGCGTAAGACTTAGTCTTGACGTCGTAGACATCATAGCTGCGTGTAAGGAAATCGGATTGAGGCATCATGTCGACACCCAAAGTACCTGTATTGTCGTCACAAGAAGAAAAGACAGACAGCATCAGAAGCGAGCCTATGCTAAGAGCAAACCGCACAGTACAGGTACGGATTCTTGAAAAGGATATCATTTTATTCACCTTTATTCACCCATTATTGTTTCATAGAAATCACTATACGCCTTCGCAAAGTCCTCGCCCTGATAGTCGAGCACAGGAATGTTCAAATCCTTGGCGTACTTAATGACTCCCTTATCGACTTTGGCATCATCCATCACCACTCCGTCGGAATACTTAATTGCTATCTTCTGCAATTCATTGTATCCGAACTTATCCTTGGTGATGTCGTCAATATCCGACATCTCGATGTCTTTGAAAGGAACACATTGAGCTGTGTGCTGACCTAAGTCGTTCTTGAACTCAGGCGAAGATGCAGAGAACACAACTTTCGCATCGCGGAACGACGGTTCGTCGGCATAGGCTTTCTTTATGTAAAGCGGAGCAAAAGCAGTAATCCAGCCGTGGCAATGAATCACGTCGGGAACCCAACGGAGCTTCTTCACAGTTTCCAGCACACCTCTGACATAGAATATGGCACGTTCACCGTTGTCCGCATATTCCTTGCCGTTTTCATCGGTGGTCATCAGTCGGCGCATGAAATAGTCATCGTTGTCGATGAAATAAATCTGCATGCGTGCTGATGGAATCGAAGCAACCTTGATAATCAGTGGATGATCCGTGTCGTCGATGATGATATTCATTCCCGACAACCTGATCACTTCGTGAAGCTGATTACGACGTTCGTTGATATTTCCCCATCTTGGAGAGAACGAACGGATCTCGTGGTTAGCCTCTTGTATTGACTGTGGAAGAATGCGTCCCATTTTCGATTTTGGTGAATCGGGGGAAAATGGAACCATCTCCTGTGTGATAAATAGTATTCTTTTTGCCTTCATATTGTTTACACAAAGAAAGTGTGTATTCTTTTGCTATGCAAATTTACGTATTATTTTCGAAAAAACAGTGGTTTTTCAAAAAAAATGCACATTTTGGGGCGTTTCGTGACACTATTTCACGGTTCTTTGCAATAATTAAGTTTTTGAGTTCTTGAGTTTTTGAGTTCTTAAGTTTTTGAGTTCTTAAGTGCTCCGGTACTATCACAAAGTTCTCCGGAGCTTTGCCCGGAGCGTCGGCAAGCCGAACGATAACACTCTTCACACTTCACTCTTCACTCTTCACTTAATCTTAGTACTGTTCTGACGAATTCGGGAAGTCGCAGTTCTTCACATCCTCGATATAGTGGCCGATAGCATCAGTCATCACAGTTGACAAATCAGCATAGCGGCGCAGGAACTTAGGAGTAAAGCCCTTGGTCATTCCCAGCATGTCGGCAACGACCAGAACCTGACCGTCAACCTGTCCGCCGGCACCGATTCCGATGACCGGAATAGTCAATTCCTTAGCCACACGTTCAGCCAGGCTTGCGGGAATCTTTTCAAGCACAATTGCAAAACAGCCTGCCTCCTCAAGAGCATGGGCATCGCTGATAAGCTTCTGAGCCTCGGCTTCCTCACGAGCACGAACAGTGTATGTTCCGAACTTATTGATTGACTGAGGAGTAAGTCCGAGGTGACCCATAATCGGGATACCGGCAGCAAGGATTTTCTTAACAGTATCGATAATCTCTACTCCACCCTCAAGCTTCAGGGCATCGCAATGGCTTTCCTTCATGATACGCACGGCGTTCTCCACACCTTCGGTCGCATTAACCTGGTATGTTCCGAAAGGCATGTCGCACACCACCAGAGCACGTTTCACAGCACGAACTACAGCCTTGGCATGATAAATCATCTGATCCAAGGTGATAGGAAGCGTCGTCATGTTTCCTGCCATGACGTTAGAAGCAGAATCACCTACTAATATCACATCCATACCCGCACCGTCAACTATAGTTGCGGTAGTGAAGTCGTAAGCTGTGAGCATAGCAATCTTCTTGTTTTCCTTTTTCATTTCCAGCAATCTGTGAGTTGTCACCTTACGATTGTCTTCTACTAAATAGCCTGCCATAATATCTTGAATTTTAATTTAATAATTCAGTATAATCACTTATTACTCTATCACATTTATCTATGATATTCTCCTTCGGATTTGTGGTAGCCAAACCAATGGTATAGATGCCGGCACGACGTCCTGCCTCCAATCCGGTAAATGCATCCTCAAAGACCACACAATCCTTCTTCTCGACATTCAGTTTCCTGCTTGCCTGCAGATAGCAGTCGGGATCGGGCTTCGAAGCCGTGAAATCCTCCGACGTGAAGATTCTGTCAAACAGAGTTTCGAATTCAGGATGCTGACGCAGCACGTACGACATCTTCTTCTCGTTCGAGCTTGTCACCACAGCACATTTTATATTCTGCTTTTTCAGCGACTCTATATACTCACGGGCACCTCTGATATAAGGATAGTCCATTTGTGCCTCCCAGTCGTCAATCCACTTCTCCACCTCGGCATGCGTACTTTTGTCGGGGAAATACCTTTCAAGAATCTGAGTAAGCGTCGTACCCTTTATCCTATGGGCAAAATCAGAAATGTCCGGACAATACCGATTACCGATATTGCCCCAGCACTCGGTATACTGCGCCTCAGTATCAATCACAGTTCCGTCGAGGTCGAATAATGCTGCTTTCATCGTCATAATTCCCATGGCCCTGTAGGTGATTCGCGTCGTAACACATTAAGGTTAAAGTCAACTCCGGCAATAATACCATACGACCTCAATTTCATCTCCACCGTCTTGGCTGCCAGCACCGGATGGTTGTTTTCCGCACTCAGGTGACAAAGCCAAACCGACTTCAAGTTCTCATGGAAGCACTCAGCCAGGACGTCGGCCGTCTGAGTGTTGCACATGTGTCCGGTTCCGCTGGATATACGCTTCTTCAGATATTCAGGATAAGGACCGTCGGCCAGCATCTGGGCATCATAGTTGGCTTCTATCACAAGATACTTGCTCTTGCCGATGTAGTGTTTCACATTGTCTGTCACCCCACCCACGTCAGTCATTATGCAGAAGGACTCACCTTCCCACTCTATGAAATAGCCTACATTCTCAGCGCTGTCGTGAGGAATGCTAAATGCTGTTATGGTAAAGGATTTTAAGCAGAACGGAGTATTCTTCTCAACCAACACCTCATGGTCAGGGTCAACTTTCCTGATTGTATAATAACCATGATGCATTGCTTCGTTGACAAGCTGGGTTGAATAAACTTTCAGGTTATATTCAGCACTCACATATCCGGCAGCCTTAATATGATCAGCGTGGTCGTGGGTAATCAGGATTCCTGCAATCTCAGATGCGTTCACGCCATATTCCCTGAAATAGCGTTTTAGCCGTTTGATTCCCACTCCGGAATCTATCAGCAAAGCATCCTGTCCATTGCTCAGATAGTAACAATTACCACAGCTTCCACTACCGAAACTTATAAATTTCAACATGATAATTTGTGTATTTTAATGCAAAGTTACAATTTTTATTTACACAAATTAGATTTTTATTCAAATTATATCTACATTTGTGGCGAATTACGGACAGAATACCATAATTATATTAACAATACATCAAAATTTCAAACAAATCATGAAATCTTACAAACTACTTATTGCAACAGTTTTTGCTGGCTCCATGATGCTCAGCAGCTGTGGTTCAATACCTGGATTGACAGGCACCGACACTACTACAACAACAGATTCAAACACATCCACTACTGAATCTGTTTTAAGCGGAATCATCGGACAATTCCTCGGAGGACTCACAAACGAATCCATGATTCAGGGAACTTGGGTTTATCAGGAACCAGCTATCCAGTTTGAGAGCGAGAACCTCTTGGCTCAGGCTGGAGGATCACTTGCCAGCTCAACTATGGTTAACAAGCTGAATCCTTACTTCAAGGCAATCGGTATCACCAAAGGCAAGTTCTCACTCACATTCAACAGCGACAATACTTGTTCCTACACCATCAACGGCAACACCTACAACGGAACTTACGTGTTCGACAAATCCAAGAAGACTGTGACTATCTCCGGCACATTGTTCACATTCCCTACAGCATACGTTTCGGTATCAGTCAACTCAATGGCTCTGACTTTCGACTCAACCAAACTGCTCACCCTGACACAAGGTATCGGAAACGCAATTCCAAGTGCAACAATCAACACCATTTCAAGCCTCTCTTCTTCATTCAAGGGAATGAAAACAGGATTTATGTTCAAGAAGAACTAAAGAATGTAACTACTAAAAGTGTTAAATAAACAATAAAAGCCTTATCTGCTGTAGATAAGGCTTTTATTGTTTTTCCCAAACCATATAACCACCACAAAGATTGACCACATCGAAGCCGCGACTTTGCAGCAGTTTCTTTGCCCTTGTACCGCGACGTCCGTGCTGGCAGTAAATGGCAACACGAGAATTATCGGGAACGGTTTTCCTTACCATTTCCACAAAATCGGTTCTGTAGATGTTTATATTGACAGCACCGTCAATATGGCCGTATTCATACTCCTTCTCTGTACGCACATCAACTAAGACAACATCAGGCTGTTCAATTATTGAGGCGAACTCACTAACGGAAACTCCATCGTTGGTACAACTGCATTTTCCAGCTGTGATATGCATCCACAACCAGACTAGAAATGAGATTACTAATACAGCAACTAAAGAAATTATCATTGTCAGAACTACGTTGGTTAATTGTTTAGGTTTTGCAAATTTACGAATTATCGCTATCTTTGCCCAACTTTTCACTTTTTTTATGACAACTAATAAGAACATCAAGATAATCGCATTCGATGCTGACGACACCTTATGGGACTGCCAGAGCCATTTCGACAAAGTAACCGACATGATGTGCGAAATGGTGTCGAAATGGTGTACTCCGGAAGAGGCTCGTGAAGAACTGGTGAATACAGAACGCAAGAATCTCGGAACCACAGGATATGGCTGCAAGGCATATATTCTGTCGGTCATGGAGACAGCCATCCTTCTGAGCAACAATGAGATTTCCACCAAAGACATAATGCGGCTCATCCACGCCGCCAACGACCTTATTATGCTTCCTGCCACTCCGCTCCCACAAGTCGAACCAACATTAAAGGCTCTCGACTCGTACTTCAAGATTATTTTCACCAAGGGAGACAACCTGGAACAACTTAAGAAGGTAGAACGCTCAGGACTTGCAGCATATTTCGACGACGTAGTGGTTACGGCAAACAAGAGCGAGAAGGAGTTTTCCGAACTGTGCGCAAGATACGAGGTGAAACCGGAGGAGCTGATGATGGTGGGCAATTCTTTCAAATCCGACATCGCTCCGGCTCTCGCCATAGGTGCATGGGGCGTACACATCCCCTATCATGTATCATGGGAAATAGAAGAAACCGATGAATTCACACATCCGAGATGTGAAAAAATCTTACATTTCGGCGATTTATTGCGATTGATATAGAGTTTGTTTAAAAATAATGTGATAAATCGACATTTTTGCCGTATCTTTGCAAAACTTTTTACACATATCTCATCCCCTGTCGTATATACATACGAATCGGTTGAAATAAAGTTTTCTTAAAAACATCACACCCTTATGTCAATAGAGGATTTTTTAGAATCTACTGAAGGTAAAACCATATCCGTGGTCGCTAATTTCGACCGCGCCGAACTTGATTTTGAGGAACCGCAGATAAACGAGAACGACGAGATACCCATTCTTCCGCTTCGTAACATGATGTTGTTCCCCGGCACACTGCTGCCTGTGACCATCAGCAGGGAGTCAGCACAGAAACTGCTGAGCGAAGCCGTTAAGACAAAACAGATTATCGGTGTGTTCGGACAGAAAGAGGAAGATGAGGAGAGACCTTCAGAGAAGGAACTTTACCGCACCGGTGTTGTTGGTAAGGTTCTTAAAATCATAAAGTTGCCCGACGGACAACAAACCGCTTTCCTGCACGGATTCAGCCGTGTGCGTCTGCTTGAGGCTCACGAAGGCAAGAACTACATGCTTGGACATGTGGAGGCTTTTCCTGAAATCATGCCTGAAGGCGGAGACAAGCAGTTCAAGGCTACAATCGAAGCATGCAAGGACGTTGCCGACAAGTTCATCGCTCGTGGCGACGGCATGCATATTGAATCATCGTTCACAATCAACGACGTTGCAAGCAGCGTGTTCTTCGTGAACTTTCTCTGTGCAAGCCTTCCTTTGCAGAATTCAGAGCACATCATGCTGCTGGAACAGACCTACCTTGCGGAAAGAGCGACAAAACTGCTCACCCTGCTTAACCGTGAATTCCAGTTTGCCAAGCTCAAGGCAAACATCCAGATGCAGACACACGCTCAGCTCAGCCAGCAACAGCGTGAATACTTCCTCAAGAAAGAAATTGAGAACATCAAGGGAGAGCTGGGCGACAGCGACGAGGAAGACGTAGAGAAATTCAGAAAACGCGCTGCATCTAAGAAGTGGGACGAGGAAACAAAGAAACATTTCGAGAAAGAGCTGGAGAAGTTGAGTCACATGAACAGTCAGGGCGGCGACTACAGCACTCAATACGAATATCTTGACACTCTTCTCAGCCTTCCATGGAACGAATACTCCAAGGATAATATCAACATAACCAATGCGGAAAAAGTCCTGAACAAGGATCATTACGGATTGGAATCAGTCAAGGAACGCATCCTTGAGCACCTGGCTGTGGTGAAGATGCGCGGCGACATGAAAAGTCCAATCCTGTGTCTGTACGGTCCTCCGGGGGTTGGTAAGACCAGTTTGGGAAAGAGCATCGCCAGAGCCATGAAGCGTGAGTATGTTCGTGTGTCGCTTGGTGGCGTGCACGACGAAGCAGAGATACGCGGACACCGTCGTACCTACGTAGGAGCTATGCCGGGACGAATCATCAAGGGAATCATGGAGGCGAAGACTTCCAACCCTGTATTCATCCTTGACGAGATTGACAAAGTCGGTCAGGATGCCATGCACGGAGACCCCTCATCTGCCCTGCTCGAAGTGCTCGACCCCGAACAGAACAAAGCTTTCCACGATAACTATATCGACTGCGACTACGACATTTCCAAAGTGATGTTCATTGCCACGGCGAACAACATAAGCAGCATTCCTGCCCCACTTCGCGACCGCATGGAGATGATTGAAGTAAGCGGTTACCTCACCGAGGAAAAGATTGAAATAGCAAAACGTCACCTCATCCCAAAGCAGACAGAGTTTGTAGGAATGAAGAAGAGTGATGTGCAGTTCTCAAAACCTGCTATTGAGAAAATCATCGAGGACTACACCCGTGAATCAGGCGTACGTGCCCTCGACAAGCAGATCTACAAGGTCATGCGCAAAGTGGCGCTGCAACGAGTAAGAGACGACAACGAAGAGAAAGAGCCAGAACGCATTTCCATAAAACCTGATGAAATCAAGGAATATCTCGGTACAGAGCGATTCAGCCGCGACAAGTATGCCAACAACGACTTCGCCGGTGTGGTGACAGGACTTGCCTGGACAGCAGTAGGCGGTGAAATCCTTTTCGTAGAAACATCTCTGAGCAAAGGCAAGGGCGGAAAACTCACCCTCACAGGAAACCTGGGCGACGTGATGAAGGAATCGGCAATGCTGGCTCTGGAATACCTGAAGGCTCACGTAGATCTTCTTGGAATCGAACCTGAAGTATTTGAAGAATACAACATCCACATCCATGTTCCCGAAGGTGCTGTCCCCAAAGACGGTCCTTCTGCCGGAATCACCATCGCCACTTCCATTGCTTCTGCCCTGACTCACAGGAAAGTTCGCAAAAGACTGGCAATGACCGGAGAGATCACCCTTCGCGGCAAAGTGCTTCCTGTAGGAGGAATCAAGGAGAAAATCCTTGCTGCCAAGCGTGCCGGAATCACCGACATCATCATCTGCAACGAGAACGAGCGCCACATCAAGGAAATACCAGAGAAATATGTAAAAGGCGTTACTTTCCACTACGTTGACACGGTGGAAGACGTGCTGCAATTTGCCTTGCTCAAGGAAAAAGTGAAGTAATTGGACAATTTTACAATTGGACAATTCACGATTTACAAATTGATTAAGCATTAGAAAATTGAAACGATTACAATTCCAGTTACAGCATACCGATCCTAAAAGCAATGCACGCGCAGGACTAATCACCACAGATCACGGTGAGATTCGCACCCCTATCTTCATGCCGGTTGGAACATTGGCAAGTGTGAAGGGAGTGCATCTTCACGAACTCACCGATGATATCAAGGCACAGATTATCCTCGGGAACACTTATCACCTGTATCTCCGTCCGGGAACAGATGTGATTGAGGCAGCCGGCGGACTTCACAAGTTCAACGGATTCAATCGTCCCATGCTGACCGACAGCGGCGGTTTTCAGGTTTTCTCCCTGGCAGGAATACGGAAGCTGAGAGAGGAAGGAGCGGAATTCCGTTCCCATATCGACGGCTCAAAGCATTTCTTCACACCGGAGCGAGTGATGGACATTGAGCGCAGCATCGGTGCCGACATCATGATGGCATTTGACGAATGTCCGTCGGGCACAGCTGATTACGAATATGCAAAGAAATCCCTCAAGCTTACGGAGAACTGGCTCGACAGATGCATCAAAAGATATCAGGAGACTGATCCTAAGTATGGCTACTACCAAGCCCTTTTCCCTATTGTTCAGGGATGTACCTACCGCGACCTTCGCATCCAAGCTGCGGAGAATGTGGCAAGCAAGGACATGGACGGCAACGCCATCGGTGGATTGGCTGTAGGCGAGCCGACGGATGTGATGTACGAAATGATTGAGGTGGTCAACGACATTCTTCCTAAAGACAAACCACGCTACCTCATGGGAGTGGGCACTCCGGCAAACATTCTTGAAGGCATAGAGCGCGGTGTGGATATGTTCGACTGCGTGATGCCTACACGAAACGGACGCAATGCGATGATCTTCACTTGGCAGGGAACAGTCAACTTGAGAAACAAGAAATGGGAGATGGACTTCACTCCGCTTGATCCCGAAGGTACATCATACGTTGACCAGACTTACACACGTGCCTATGTTCACCATCTATTCAAGGCTCAGGAGCTGTTGGCTATGCAAATCGCATCGATTCACAATCTTGCCTTCTACCTGGAACTTGTAACTAAGGCTAGGGAACATATCATAAGCGGCGACTTCACCATGTGGAAATCAAAAGTCGTGGGTGAACTCTCCCGACGCGTATAAGCATACACATTATTAATATTATAGCAGAAGTCAGGTACTACTGTGAAGGAAAAAATCAAAAATATATTCAGAGGTATAAAAGATTGGGCGATTAGCCATAATCCAACGCTGAGAATCGACCGATACATCATCGGGAAGTTCCTCGGCACCTACTTCTTTTCCATCATCCTGATTATCAGCATTGCCGTAGTTTTCGACATCAACGAGAACATCGACAAATTCCTTTCACGAAACGCATCTATGAGAGCTATTTTCATAGATTACTACCTGAATTTCGTACCATACTACTCCAACCTCTTCAGTCAGCTGTTTGTGTTTATATCCGTAATCTTCTTCACCACCAAACTGGCGGAGAACTCGGAGATTATCGCGATGATGTCCACAGGAATGAGCTTCAACCGGCTGCTACGGCCCTACATGATTTCCGCAGCCATCATCGCCGTTCTCACATTCACACTTGGTTCGTACATCATTCCTCAAGGAAACGTGAAGCGAGTGAAATTCGAGAACACATACAAAAAGAAGAATATCAGCACCTATACCACGAACGTTCAGTTGGAAGTGGAACCTGGAGTGATTGCCTATATCAACAGATATGAAGATCGACAGAAAATTGGTTATGAATTCACTCTCGACAAGTTTGAGAACAAAAAACTGATTCGTCATCTCCAGGCCTACACCATCCAGTACGACACACTTTCCGAAGAACCATACCACTGGATTATTACCCAGTACCAGGAACGCAACTTGCAGGGAATGCGTGAGGTGCTCACCCATGGTGAAAGGCTCGACACCATTATCCACATGCAGCCACAAGACCTGATTATTACTCGTGGACAGCAGGAAACTCTCACCACGCCAGAACTCTCGAAATATATCGACCGACAGAAACAGCGCGGTTCGGCAAACGTCAAGGAGTTTGAAGTGGAATACTGGAAACGAGGCGCCTCCTCATTCGCCACATTCATCCTGACCATGATAGGTGTTTCCATCTCTGCACGAAAGCGCAAAAACGGAATGGGTATAGCTCTGGGAATCGGATTGGCACTCATCCTTGCGTACATCATGTTCCAGACCATATCATCCACTTTTGCAGTAAATGCCAACATGCACCCATCGCTTGCTGCTTGGCTCCCAAATATAGTTTTCGCTTTCATCGCTTACTATTTCTACAAGAAAGCACCGAGATAAACCATAAAACAATGACATTAATAAATGTATTTTAGCGACCTACCATTAAACGACGACATACTTGATGCACTCGACTCCATGAATTTCGAGGAGTGCACACCAATTCAAGAACAGGCGATTCCTATTCTTTTAGAAGGCAGAGACCTCATCGGCGTAGCTCAGACAGGAACAGGCAAAACAGCAGCCTACCTCCTGCCGATAATCCAAAAACTCAGTACCGGCGATTATGCCTCCGACGCTATTAACTGCATCATCATGTCGCCCACACGCGAACTGGCACAGCAAATTGACAACCAGGTAGAAGGCTTCGCCTACTATCAGCCCATCAACAGCGTAGCCATTTACGGAGGAAACGACGGAAACCGCTATGAGCAGGAACGTCGTGGGCTGACTCTCGGAGCAGACATCATCATCGCCACACCCGGCCGTCTTATCAGCCACCTCGCAACAGGCAACTATGATTTGTCGCAAGTCAAGTTCTTTATTCTCGACGAGGCTGATCGCATGCTTGACATGGGATTCTACGACGACATCCTGAAAATCGTCAGCTATCTTCCTAAAGAACGACAAACAATCATGTTCTCCGCAACTATGCCTGAGAACATACAGAAACTGGCAAAAACCATCCTCCACGATCCAGCCGAGGTAAAAATCGCCGTTTCCAAACCTGCGGAGAAAATCCGTCAGACAGCATACATCTGCCACGAAGGCATGAAGGACAACATCGTGAAGTACGTGCTGCAGAATCAGGCACTCGACCGTGTTATAATCTTCTGCTCCAAGAAGACCAAGGTACGTGAGCTGGGACATACGTTCCGCATGAAAGGCATGAAGATAGGAACCATGCACTCCGACCTCACTCAGCAGGAACGCGACACCATCATGCGTGATTTTCGCAATCACCACATAAATGTCCTCATAGCAACCGATATCGTAAGCCGAGGCATCGACATCGACGACATTCAGATGGTCATCAACTACGACACACCAAACGAAGCAGAGGACTATGTACACCGCATCGGTCGTACGGCACGAGCCAACCGCGACGGTCAAGCCATCACACTTGTCACACCTGACAACGCAGAAAAACTCTTCCGAATAGAAAAGCTTATAGAAAAGGAAATCGACAAACCCGATCTGCCAGAAGGATGTGGAGAGAAGCCACAGCTAATCAAGAAGTCGAGGAATAATCGCAGACATTATCATTCTGTACGCAAAGACATACACCGACATGAATCTACTGACAATCGACATAGGGAACACCGCAACAAAAATCGCGATATTCCGAAACAAAGCCACAACCGCAGCAACCACCGCACAGGCAACCGCAACAAGTGACATAGTGTTCTCCTGCCACATCGACGGACATGATTTCTCCAATCTGTCCGCACTCAGTCAGGTACAGCCCTACCGTCCCTTCAGCTCCTGTATCGTATCGTCAACAGCCAACATCACAGACGCCATGAAGCTGCAGTTATCGGAATTTGCCGCAACCGATGTGATTTATCTCAACCACCTCACACCGATTCCCATCCGCAACCTCTACTCCACTCCACAGACGCTCGGCACCGACCGCCTGGCATCCGTAACAGGAGCTTACTACGAGGCTATGAATCGCAACAACGGTGAGCCGATCGACGTGCTGGTCATCGATATGGGCACAGCCATCACCTACGACATCATCGATGCGGCAGGCAACTACCTCGGAGGAAACATCTCCCCAGGTGTGCTCATGCGCCTGAAGGCTCTACACCACTTCACCGACAAACTTCCCTTAGTCGAACTCTCACCTGAAGACTTCACCAACACAGCTGATAGTTTCAGTTTTGGTGATACTACTCAATCAGCCATCATCAACGGTGTTGTTCAAGGTGTAAAGTGCGAGATAAAGGGAGTTGTAGAGCAATTACTCTTAAAATATCCACGTCTTTTGATTTTTTTAACAGGCGGAGACTACATAAATTTTGACGAACAACTAAAAAAGCGTATTTTTGCAGATAAATTCCTTGTAGCAAAAGGATTGAACATAATTCTGCAATATAATGCACAGATAAAATGAGACAAATCAAGTATATTCTTTGTTTTTTCGTACTGAGTATAATTTACACACATACTAATGCCCAGAACGGCATTAACTCCCCATATTCACGCTACGGATTCGGCATGCAGTCAGACCAGTCAATGGGATTCAACAAAGGTATGGCTGGAGTAGCACAAGGTTTTCGCGACGGACAGATAATCAACATGTCAAACCCTGCGTCCTATTCCGCAGTTGACTCGCTCACAGCCCTCTTCGATTTCGGCTTTACGTTGCAGAATGCCAACTTGAAATTGGACAATCTCCAGAAGAACCTGCACAACACCAGTTTTGACTACATAGCGTTCCATTTCAGAGGATTCAAGAACGTAGGATTCACCCTTGGGCTGCTGCCTTACAGCAACATTGACTACAGTTTCGAATCCAATAGCGAGACTATTCCCGGCACCGAGTCAACATCCACTTCCTACACATTCTTCGGAAACGGAGGCATCCATCAGCTCGTATTCGGAACTGGCGTGAGACCATTCCGTCCCCTCTCTTTAGGTGTGAACATAGGTTATCTCTTCGGCGACTACAACCACTACAGCCTTATGGCATTCGACGACAACACCGTATTCCCGATGCTGCGCCGCTACAATGCCTATATCGGCACATATAAACTCGACGCTGGATTCCAGCTCACACTGCCCCTGAGCAAGAAACTCGAACTGACCGTGGGAGGAACCTACGGACTCGGACACGAAATCAAGAACCGCGCCATCCGTACCACCATGACTGTAGGAGCAGGCACTTACTCCGTTTCATCGTTGATTTCATCAACATCGACCTCTGAGCTGACCGACAACTCAAGCGACACAATCCGCAACGCCTTCCAGCTTCCACATTCCTTCAGCGCAGGTTTTGCCCTTCGCTATGCCCAGAAATGGGAAATCGGTGCTGATTTCCAGTATGAGATGTGGAATAAATGCAAGTTTCCCAATCAGGCAGCCGATGGCACGTACACTACTCAGAAAGGCCTATTGAACAATAAATACCGTGTAGCACTCGGAGGAAGCTTCACCCCGAAGCGCCTTAGCTACAAGCTCGGAGCATATTACTCACAGCCCTACGCACAGGCAGACCTCTCAGGAACCGTAACCGACAAGCCTCAGGAATTCGGTATCACCGCAGGAGTGTCTATTCCTATCTACAACAAGAACATCTGGTACAATAGTCCTCGCATCAACATCTCTGCAGGATGGACACACTCCAGCATACCATATCTTAATGCGCTTACAAACAATCAGAGCAAAATCACCGAGAACTACCTTCGCCTGAATATCGGTATCACCTTCAGCGAACGTTGGTTCTACAAATGGAAAGTACAATGATACATTTGTCGAGATATTTTTCTGTAACATTTGCTCTAACACTAATCTTTTCCGCATTCCTTTCGTGTAGCAACGACTCAAAAGACTACGCACCTGTACTTGAGAACAGAGACTCGCTCCCAACACTCAAGTCCATCGGTGTGTCCACACTCATTTCCGACTCAGGAATCATACGCTACAAGATAATCAGCGAAGATTGGTTCATCTACGACAGAAAGACACCGTCCTACTGGGCTTTCGAGAAAGGACTCTTTATCGAGAAATTCGATGAGGAGCACCATGTTGAGGCCTTCATCTGCTGCGACACAGCATACTACTACGACCAGAAAAATCTGTGGGAACTGCGTTCCAGAGTGCTCGTCAAGAACCTCAAGGGCGAGACATTCCGCACCAGCCTACTCTACTGGAATCAGAACGAGCACAGGATCTATTCACCTGCATACATGGAGATTAACGGCATAGATCAAGACCTGAAGGGCTACGATTTTTCATCAAACGAGCAGATGACCAACTATATCATCCACAGCTCGTCGGGAGCATTCCCTATGAAGGACGACACTCCGCCCCACCCAGCCGACTCCATCATGGACAAAGATTATTTCAAAGATGCCTGAGTCTTAATTCATAATTCTTGCTACGCAAGCGTGCTCTTTTTAATAAAAACATGCACCTGCAGTGCAATTTAACGAATTCAACGAATCCTTGTAATCCTAAGAATCCAGCGCTTCAGCGCGATGATTAATTTTGAATAATTTTTTGAATTATTTTTATTATAATTTTGAGCGAAGCGACCAATGAATTTGTTTAAATCGTTCTATTGTTGCTTTAGCAAATTGTTCTTTATATAGGTATCTATTGATAACATAATTCACAATAATTATTTGTAATTTGAATAATTCTTTGTATCTTTGCACGATTTTGGATAAAAAACAATAACAAAACATAATTAAACAATGGCAGTATTACAAAAAATCAGAAACAAAGGCGTCTTGCTTGTTTCTATCATTGCCCTCGCACTCTTTCTCTTCGTAATTGGCGACTTGCTTCGCGGAGGTGAAGTACTCTTCACTCAAGGCAAACAGAAAGCCGGTGAAGTTCAGGGCAATTCAATCAGCATCCAGGATTATCAGAAGTATCTTGGACAGTATCAATTCTACTTCGAGCAGAACAACCAGCGCAATCAGATGCCTGATGAGCAGCTCAACGACATTGCTTGGGGAAACTACGTACAGAACCAGATCATCAAGCACGAATGCGAGGAACTCGGACTTGCAGTCAGCGATGACGAAATCCTCGAGTACCTGCGCACAGGTCAGCACCAGCTCCTTCAGATTCCTGCATTCATGAATCCTGCAACCGGAGCCTATGACTTCAACACAGTTCAGGAAGCGCTTGAGAAGAGCAAGGAACTGAGCGACTACTACACTTTCGTTCAGGAAGAAATGCGCAGCGCACTCTTGAACTCCAAGTTCAGAACACTCCTCCAGAAGAGCTTCCTTTCCAACCCAGTTGAGGCACAGAAGGCATTCAACGACCGCACAGAGGAAAGCACAATCTCTCTGGTATCCATTCCTTTCTCTACAGTAGCTGACGCCGACGTAAAAGTTGAAGACAGCGACCTCAAGGCTAAGTACGAGGAATACAAGAATCGTCTCGTTCAGCCAGTTGAGACCCGCGACATCAAGTACATCGACATCGCCATCATCGCCAGCGATGCTGACCGCGACGCACTACAGAAGGAAATGGAAGACCTCAGCATAGCCCTCAGCGAAGCAAACACTACTAAGGAAATCTCTGCTGTAGTTCGCAAGAGCAACACATCATCTGTTTACAGCGACGTGCTCAAGCTCAAGGACGCATTCCCAGTATTCGTTCAGAACCGTCTCGGAGGCGATTCTCTGTCTGTAGCAGTAGGCGCTACAATGCCAACTACTTTCGACATCGTATCCAACAACTTCTATACATTCAAGGTTATTGAGAAAGCCA
Source organism: Prevotellaceae bacterium UBA2852 (assembly GCA_002350855.1). Next base: position 80,984 of record DEFM01000015.1, on the reverse strand, counting down.
CTCAGGTTGACTCAGTACTCTTCCGTGCAGTTCAGATTATCGGACGCGACGACAAGGACGTAGCACGCAGAGCCGACAGCGTTGTCAACGCCATCAAGGACGGTGCAGACTTCAAGGAAGTAGCAAAGAAGTTCAACCAGCCAAGCGATTCAGCATGGATTGCTACTGCACAGTATCAGCACGGACAGCTCAATGCTGACAACACCACAATGATTAAGACACTCTACGGCATGTCAGCCGGCGAAGTGAAGAAAGTAAAGTACAGCAACGGAGCAACACTCGTTTACCAGGTACTTGAAACTCGCAACCCTGTTACTAAGTACAACGTCGCAGTAATCGAACGCGAACTCATCTACTCTTCAAAGACAGCAGAAGACGAGTACAACCGTCTGAACAAATTCCTTGCAACCAACAACACACTCGCTCTCATCGAGCAGAATGCAGCCAAGGAAGGCTATACACTCAACGAAGCAACCATCGAAAGCAGCATGCATCGCATCAACAACATCTCCAAGACAAACGAAGATGTACGCTGGATATTCGACACAGCTAAGAAGGGCGAAGTTTCGGCACAGCACCGTTGCGGTGAAAGCAACCACGAACACCTCCTCGTTGTAGCTCTCTCAGAAATCAATGAGCCTGGCTACGTAGCATTCGAGAAAATCAAGGAACAGCTCCGTCCACTTGCACTCAACGACAAGAAGGCTGAGAAGCTTCTCGCTCAATGCAAGGGCATCACAACCATCGCAGCTGCAAGCAAGATCAAGGGTGCACTCGTTGACTCAACCATCGCTCACGTAACCTTCTCTGCAAACACATTCATCCCTTCATTCCCAGGTCAGAGCGAACCAGTAATCGGAGCTATTGCGTCACGCACAGCCAAGGGAGCATTTGCAGGAGCATTCAAGGGCAACAGCGGAGTTTACATGCTTCAGGTAACCGACAAGACAAAGAACGCAGAGAAGTTCGATGTCAAGTCAGAGCAGAACGTACTTTCAAACACCTACGCAAGCTACTCTCTCAACAGCCTGTTCAACAACTACACCGGAACTCTTAACATCCTCAGCGACCTCTACCGTCAGGCAAAGGTTGAGGACCTCCGTTACAAGTTCTATTAATCCGCACATACTTACAATTCAATACGATAAGAGGATGCCAATCGGCATCCTCTTTTTTCGTTGTTTACTCAAGGCTTATTATAGTACGTCCATCGCACGAAAATCAATAGAGGGTGTGGATTTCAGCACCTTGGTAGTAGTGGTTGAGGATTTGGTCGTAGGTGTAGCCGCGCTCACCCATGACTGCAGCGCCTATCTGGCACATTCCTACTCCATGTCCCCACCCTGCGCCGTGAAGGATGAACCGGGAAGGTATTTCACCATCGTATTCTTTATCAATGATGAAGGCTGACGAGAAGAGATGGGAATTGGAGAGAACTCGTCGGATTTCGAGTTCCTTGCCTATGGTCAGGGTTCGTTTGGTGCCTACGATACGGAGCAAGGAGAGTCTTCCTGACTTGCCTCGCTTGACTGGCACGAGATCGAGAATCAGACCGAAGTCTGACTTGAGTTTCGACGAAATGAGAGCGGACAGTTCCTCCTGAGTATAGCTTACTGTCCAACGATAAAAGTCGGATGTCTCCTGGTCGTAGGAATTCAGTATCTTGGACAGGATGTGCTTGCTCTTGGTGTTACAAAAAGCACGTGGTGAAGACTTTATCCATTTCTGAACATCTTTTTCCACGGTGAGGTCATACTTGATGGGTGCCTCATTGTCGATATAGTCACAGATGGAGCGAAGATATTGCTTCTGCTTGTCCTCCCAGCAGGTATCGAACTCCTCGGTCACTCCTCCGCAGCATTTGGAGAAGCGTGCATCACAGATTTTGCCGCCGTAACGGAGCACTTGTCCATGTGTGCTTTCGACAGCCTTGGTGACAGCTGACGGACGCAGGTTGTTCACGCCCTGGTAGCGCTGGCAATGGTCGTCGGCACAGACATCGTAGAGGATATGGTCTTCGCGGTCGTACCAGCGGATGAGTTCGGTGTCGGTCTTCCGGAACGAGAAGAAGGAGTTGTTTTCCTTGCGCTGGATAAGACGTGTGCGTTTGTCTATCTGTGCCATAAGCCAGCTGCGTGAAATAACGGCTGACGCCTTGAGGAACTCAATTGGTGCTTCAGCGCTCATCTCTGAGGAAATGACGCTCTTGAGATACTCTTCGACAGGCAACACATTGATGGCACAAATAGCTCCTTCGAGAATGATAAGCTTGAGTGCTCCCCTGAATGTCTGCATCTGGGTGCGCTCCCAATGGAAATTAACGCCAATGGTGACGTTCTCGAGCGAGAATGTCGCTTCGGGGTCAGCAGACTTGAACGTGAGTTCCTGATAGAGATTGCCGTTCCAGCGGATTCCTCCCTCATCGTACTCAGCAGTTTGACGTTCGGTTACTTCTTCGCCCTTAGCCTCATAAACAGCATGAAGTGTGAAATTTATCTGCGGAGATGTAATTATTCCTACGCTAACTTCGGGTTCTTTCATTGTATATCACTTTTAGTTTTTCAGTTTCATTATAATTATTTCTAATTCCTCATCCGAAAGCCCGACTTCCTTGAGAACACCTTCTATCTGGGCTGTCGTAACATCACGGAAATCTTTCTCACGAGGCAAAATCAAAAGTCCTCCCATGTCGATAGCTCCAGGGCTGACAAGAATCTGACTGTCTCCCTCGGCAAAATAGCAGTCGGGGCGGTGCTTGCTACGAGGTATAACCAGGCTGTTGATCCATCGCTGTCCGTCAACACCCACAAAAGCCCATGCCATAATGTTCATCATCGGTTCAGGCTCTCCTTCGTGCATAGGAAGGCTGTCATATAGTATGTTGAAAAGGGTTTCGCTGGCATCCACGCTACGTGTTATGATAGCGAACACGGGGCAGACATAGTTGCGTATAACGAAGATTCCCTTCTCGTCGGTTATCGAAATGACTTGTTCCTTATATTTATTATAATATGTATGCCAATCTCGCTCAAGTGGTACAACCCCTCGGTTTCCTGCCTGGAAATGCATGTGATCTGGCGCTGACGCTCCGCACTTAGGCCCGTTGTAGAACACGAAGAATCCATCCATCTGACGAGCCAGCTCCATCATATCACGATAATGGTCACGAATGGATTGAGGCTTGTGCTGGCAGAGCGGAATGGTAAAATGTTCGGGAAGAATCGGGAAAGGGTTTATCAGCAGCTGATACTTATCAAGAACCGTAAAGCTTCCCTGCTCTGCGGGACGGTTGTCGGCACAGAGAAAACAGGGGCGTTCAGCCAGGCTCTTCTTGTCGATTGAAGCGTTGGTTGAGACGATACGGGCTGGATTGTGCTGCAGGGTCAGCGAGTCGGAAAAACCTTCCAGCTGTCTCACCACGACATTTGACAATGCCTCATAGTTCTTCCTCGCCAGCTCCCAGTTGTCAAGTTCTGACTTCAGAAACTCATTGAGGGAAGGAACTAATCCATATTCTTCTTTATTCATTATTCATTCTTTTAATTATCTCGCACGTGCGAAGCCAGTCCTTGTAGAGATTGTTGGCATTGACCTTATCCACAGAGAGAGCTGCATCGCTATTGCCTTCCCAACGACGACAGAGATAAAGCTCGTCGAAGATACGTCCAATGTTGTACATACGGCTCATGAGCAAACCGAGAGCATAGTCCTCACCATAGCTGGTATTGGGAACTCCGTATTTACGAAGTAGTGGAGTAAAGAATGCACGTGGCGCACCCAGTCCGTTTATTCTCAATGCATTATTGCGACCATTCTCAGCAGTCCATTCCTTGTGTGCAATGATTCCCGGCGGCAGTGTATTGAGTGAGAAGTCACACATGCGATAGGAGCCGATGACCATAGCACAATGTTCGTCGTAGAACTTGCCAACGATACGCTGAAGCACATCTGTGCCACTATAGAGGTCGTCGCTGTCGAGCTGAATGGCAAAGCGTCCGCACATAGAATGTTCAATTGCCATATTCCAGCAGCCACCGATACCGAGGTCATCACGGTCAGGGGTAATAACAATGAGACGGCTGTCTTTGCCCTGCAGTTTCGCTAAGACCTCTGATGTGCCGTCGTTGCTATGGTTGTCAACCACTATGACATTGAATGCGAAATCGGCTTTCTGGTTAAGCGCGGAAAGCACAGCGTCCTCGATGGTGCGGACACGGTTGCGGACAGGTATAATGACCGAAGCCTCAAATTCAAACGACTCATCTCCAAAGTCAACATCGCTGACTTCATCGGGCGCGATGAAGGCGTTGATGGCCTTGAGATGGCGAGTACAAACGGCTTCGTATTCAATCTGAACCTCACGACGCGACGGATCCACATAGTCGAACTGCTTCTCACCGCTCTTACGGCTGTCGGTTTCCGCCACCTCGTAGAGGAATTCAGGGACGTGGCACACAGCAGATTCAAAGCTGCGCATAAGCCAAAGGCGGAAATCATATATTGCGCTCCACTTCCAGTCGGCATCACCATTCTCAGAGAAATACTGAACAAGGCTGTCACGGCTGACAAGAACGAGTTGGCCTATGTCGAAATCGTCTCTCACACTACCCTTCTGGCATGCGATGCGATGGGAAAGGATTCTTCCGTTTGCATTGACGGTATAGCTATCGGAATAGAGGAATTTGGCACCGGTAGTATCTGCAACGGCGCTCATACGCTTCAAGCCCTTCCAGCAGACAGACACCGGGGCTGTACCCATGCACAAAGCTATATAGGGAGCATTACCCTTCTGTGAAATACGGCGCAGCACTTCCGACTGACAAGGATTATCACCCTCACCTAAAACGGTTACACTCAAAACATTAGCCTCGGAAGCTATTACTACAGCAACGTCTTCGCCCCATGCATGAGGTATAAAACAATCGATTGATGGAAACATAAAAGTAGGTTAACGATTATTAGTTATTTCATGCAAATGTACACAAAGATGGCGAGAATACAATTATTCAGACAGGAAAATGTGGAACTTTTGGGAAAAAATTGTATTTCGGTGTTGATGAAAAAATCTTTTTTATTCTTTTCTTGTGGCATTGAACAATGATTCGTAAATTTGCAGGTTGTATGCAGCGAAAAAAATCATTGAAGTAATCAAAACTAAATATCCCATGGGGAATCAACAAAGAACAACGAATTTAATCAACAAAAAAAACGGCAGTAAGAAGCCAATGGCTAAAAGCCAACCTGTCAGCAGCAACGTTTCCACCTTCACAAAACCAGCACAGTGGATTGTGGCATCTGTAGCGTTTGTAGTGTTTGCGGTATTGAGTTACTATTTCCTGATAGTTTGCAACTCCGATTACCTATATTCGGTGAATGAGCACAATCTCTGGCTGAACGAGAGTTTCTATTTCAACGAGAAGATGCTTGAGGTGGGCGGTTTCGCCCAATGGCTCGGATGCTACTTCACCCAGTATTTCTACTACCCGCAATTGGGCGCATTCATGCTGATTGCAATGTGGGGCGTGCTCTATGTGCTGACGATGAAAGCCCTCGGCATAAGCAAGAAGTACAGCGCACTGGCACTTGTTCCATGCGTTTGCCTGCTGGTTTCTGTCATAAGCCTCGGCTACTGGCTCTACTATATTAAATATCATGGATACTGGTTCTCACAGACCATAAGCCTGATTATCATGATGGCTGCGATTTGGGCACACCGGGTAATCACAAGCATTGGCGAGAAGGAAAATGCATCGCTGCTGCAGAAGTCTTTCGGAGCTATTTTCATAGTAGCCTGGACGGTGGCATTCTATCCGCTGATAGGAGCATGGGCACTTGTAGGTGCTCTCGCCATGATGATTTCCACCATTCCTAGCGCAGTTGCAGGAGCGGTAAGCGTGGGTCTTGTTCCCCTGCTCTACTACTACAACTATACTCACATGAGGCTGGAAGATGCATGGTTTGCGAACTTCCCTATTCTTCAGAACGGCGAAATCATCGGATGGAGTCACGTAATACCTTTCATTATCATCGTGGCTTTCGTTGTGTTGATCAAGTTGTTCAGCTTTATCAGCAAGAACTTCAAACTCACAGAGAACTACATGCCTCTATGGGCAGGAGCAATGCTGAATATCGCATTCCTGGCTCTTCTCGTCTGGTATGTAAAAGATTCCAATTACGACTACTATAACTACCACGCAGAACTTCGTATGCATCGTGCTGTTGACGAATCGCGCTGGAACGACGTGCTGGATGAAGCTGCCAAAGCTCCCGGAAAGATGTCGCGACAGATGGTGATTTCCAAGAACATAGCCCTGATGAACACCGGTGAAATCGGAAATAAGATGTTCCACTACGACAACAGCGGTGAACCTCCCTACGCTCCTGACTCACTGCGTGTTCACATGGTACAGACAGCAGGTACTCAGATATACTACAACTACGGAAAGATGAACTTCGCCTGCCGCTGGGCAATCGAGGACGGTGTGGAATTCGGCTTTGACGTGGACGACCTGAAGACTTTGGCAAGAACAGCCCTCTTTAACGGAGAGGACAAGGTTGCCCGAAAGTACCTGCGCATCCTGAGCAAGACCACTTTCTGGAAAGACTGGGCAGACGAGCGTATGGCAATGTTGAACGACAAACGCAAGTTCGAGGCAAGCCAGGAATACAAGGATATCAATCCTCTGCGCAACTTCAATAACACACTCGACGGCGACCAAGGTCTCTGTGAGATGTATCTCATTCAGTATTTCAGCAACATGATGAACGATGATCCGAAGTTCCAGGAACAGACCCTTGCATTCGCTTTGATTCAGAAGGACATCCAGCTGTTCTGGCCTCGTTTCTTCGCTTACGCAACAATGCATGAAAACGAAAGCATGCCTATCCACTACCAGGAGGCGGCTTATCTCTACGGACATCTTGAGCACGGCGTAGCAATCGATAAGATGCCTTTCAACGAGGAACGCATAGTGAAGCGCTATGAAGCATTCCAGAACGCCACTCAGAGATTGCTGAGAAACGGTTTGTCGTCGCCAGAAGTAGGCGAACAAGTTAAATCGCAGTTCGGAGACACATTTTGGTGGTTCTACTTCTTCTGCAGAGACGTTCATTCTTATTAAAACTAAAAGACCCACAACTAATAATGAAAAAAACATATTCAATTTTCGTCATAATCAGCACATTGCTTGTCTTTGTGTCATGCAGCAAACAGCAATCTGTACCAGAGAAGTTCGACCAGCTGGGAACTCTCCCACGTATTTTCCCTGAATATACCGATGTGACCGTTCCGCCAAACATTGCCCCACTCAACTTCAAACTCGTAGATGACGGCGAGGAGGTAGTTGCACGATTCACTTCGAAGAAAGGCACCCAGTATGTCTTCGGATGCGGAAAGAAAGTTCAGATTCCCGAAGACGAGTGGAAGCAACTGCTCGACGAGTCACGCGGAGCTGAAATCAAGGTAGAGGTATTTGCCAAGCTAAATGACAAATGGAGTGCATACAAACCATTCAGCATCTTTGTTGCCGAGGAAGATATTGACCCTTATATCTCCTACCGTAGCATCAGCCCATCATACGTAACCTACGAGATGCTGATGATCAACCAGCGCAACCTCACCAATTTCGAGGAGAAGGATATCTACAACAACATGATGGTATCGACCGAAGCAGACGGACAATGCATCAACTGCCACTCATACCAGAACTACGGCACCAAGAACATGCAGTTCCACATGCGCCAGGGACTTGGCGGAACCATGATTCAGTACGATGGCAACATCCACAAGATAAACCTGAAGACCGACAGCACCATCAGCGCCGGTGTTTATCCATCATGGCACCCCACTCTGCCACTCATTGCCTACTCTACAAACAAGACCGGTCAGTCATTCCACACCAAGTCATTGGCAAAAATCGAGGTTGAGGACAGCGGCAGCGACCTTATCCTCTACGATGTAAAGAAAAACGAAGTGAGCATAATATCCAACGCAGACGACGAGTTCGAGGTGTTCCCATGGTGGGCACCCGACGGCAAGACACTTTATTTCTGCTCTGCACACTTTGAGTTCAGCGACAGCATAGACCGCGACACTCAGATCATAGAAAAATACCAAACCATTAAATACGACATCTACCGCAAGTCGTTTGACGCCAAGTCCAAGACTTTCGGAGACACAGAATTGGTTTACGCTGCATCGAAGACTGATTCAATAGGAGCAAGTGCCACTTTCCCAAGAGTAAGCCCAGATGGCAGGTACCTACTCTTCGGTCAGGGTGAATACGGATGCTTCCATGTATGGCATCCCGATGCAGACCTTTACCTGCTTGACCTGAAGACCATGGAGGTTAGAAAACTTGAGAACGTGAACAGCAACTACGCAGAAAGCTACCACTCATGGTCAAGCAACGGACGCTGGATTGTATTCATCAGCCGACGCGACGACAACAACTACAGCCGTCTCTACTTCTCTTATTTCGACAAGCAGGGCAAGGCTCACAAGGCATTCGAACTGCCGCAGGAAGATCCAGACTTCTACGACTTCTGGATGCGCAGCTACAATGTGCCTGAGTTCATGAAGGAGCCTGTCACAACATCGCCTCAGGAATTCGCATCAGTTGCCAAGACTGAAGCTCAGCCTGTGAATTTCCGCTCAGGGAAACACAGCGTTGCAGTCAAGGGTGCGGACGGAACCACAGGCGCATCAAAGCTAAAATAACCATACAAACAACTATCTCATACATGAAACGTTATACTATTCTGGCACTTATTGCCCTTGCCGTTGACACGGTATCTGCACAAGGTACGATCGAAGACTACAAGCAAGCATTCGCCACCCGCGGTCTGTACTCCGGGAAAATGCTCTACGGCGACGTAAAAGCTCACCCCGTACGCGACACCAACAAATTCTGGTATTCTGTGACAACAGATACAGGAACAGTGTACAAAGAAGTAGATCCAGGCAACAACACCGTAACAATCTTAGACGGGAACCCCGAATCAAGAGGTCCACGACATCAGTGGAATGGTCCGCGCAGACACTGGATGGAAGTACCAGATGAAAAGGACGGATTCAGCGTTACTCCCGACAAGAGTCAGGCAATCGTTACCCGCAACAACAACCTGTGGATTGGTAACAACACAGAACCATCAAGCTTCACCCCTCTCCGTCAACTCACTACAGACGGAGATTCCACATACTACTATTCATCTTACGGAAGCTATTCTCCAGACGGGAAATACTACGCAACCGTTCGTATCAAACCTGCTCCCAAGCACTATGTCTACTATGTAGAGTCTTCACCAAAGAACCAGACGCAGCCAATCCTCCACAAGCAGGAATACGCAAAGCCTGGCGACTCTCTCAACTACCGTGTTCCCGTTGTCGTGGAAGTTGCTACAGGCAGGACTATTGAGCCAAGTACAGAACTCTTCCGTAGCCAGTACGACGTTACTGCTCCTCGGTGGGACGCTGACGGACAGACATTGACTTTCGAGTTCAACGAACGCGGACACAAGACTTTCCGTGTGCTGGAAATGAACCTCAAGGGAGAGGTGCGTACTCTGATTGAGGAAAAGAACGATAAGTATGTGGCTTATTCACGCAACCTCCGAATCGACCTCGATTCACAACACATACTCTGGAAGAGTGATCGCGACGGTCATGCACACTTATATCTATACAACCGCAAAAACGGACGTCTGACACAGATAACCAAAGGCAATTACTGGGTACGCAGAGTCGTTCACAGTGAAATCGATGCTAAGGGGAAAGGCTATGTGATTTTTGCTGCCAACGGCATGAACTGCAAGAACATGGGTGTTGTGGCATCAAGTTCCGACAATAGCATCATTGAAGAAGACCCCTACAATATACACTATTACCGCATCGACCTCAACGGCAAGAACCTCATAAGCCTCACACCGGAGAAAGGAAACCACTCAGTCACTCTCAATGCCGATAACACTTATTTAATTGACACATACTCGTCAATAAATGAGCCACCAGTAACCGTGATGAGAAATGCTAAGACAGGAGCTATAATAAAGACTCTGGAGAAAGCTGACATCACAAAACTTGAAGGAACTGGATGGAAAGCCCCTGAAGTGTTTGTTGCTCCCGGACGTGACGGAAAGACTGATATGTGGGGATTGATTCGCCGTCCACGCAATTTCGACCCGACGAAAAAATACCCTGTCATAGAATACATCTATTCCGGACCTGGTGACCAATACGTGCCAAAATCATTCACTCCCTGGATATGGACATTGGACGATCTGGCTGAACTTGGATTCATCGTTATCCAGCTCGATGCCATGACTACATCGTTCCGTTCACTTGATTTTGAACAGGTTTGCTACAAGAACTTGCACGACAGCGGATTCCCAGACCGCATAGCATGGATTAAGGCTGCTTGTGAAAAATATCCGTATATGGACGTGGACAACGTAGGTATTTACGGATGTTCGGCAGGAGGACAGGAAGCCCTCGCCGCTGTTTTGTTCCACGGAGATTTCTACAAAGCCGCATATGCTGCCTGCGGATGCCACGACAACCGTATGGACAAGATATGGTGGAACGAGCAGTGGATGTCCTACCCCATTGACGAAAGCTTCCTGGCATCTTCCAACGTAGAACACGCCAAAAACCTGGAACGCCCTCTCATGCTCCTTGTAGGAGAATTGGACGACAATGTCGATCCAGCCTCAACTATGCAGGTTGCCAACGCTCTGATTACGGCAGGCAAGGACTTTGAGCTGGTTGTAATCCCAGGAGCACACCACACCATGGGTGAGACATACGGAGAGCACAAGCGCTACGACTTCTTCGTACGCAACCTACTTGGCGTCACTCCTCCCAAATGGTCTGATCTTAAATAAAGTGTTAGGTATTCTGCGGTTTTTCGCAGAATCAGTGTTAATCTTTAATTCTTCAATTCTTGGCAAATCCTAAAGAACTCGGTACAAAACCTATCGGTAGTCTTCTTCTGCGCTATGCTGTTCCTGCAGTGATAGCAATGACTGCCTCATCATTATACAATATAGTTGACCGAATATTTATCGGACATATCGGAACAGACTCAGAAGGCGCATTGGCTCTCGGTGGCCTCGCTGTGACATTCCCTATCATGAACCTCAGCGCAGCCTTCGGGGCAATGATTGGTGTAGGTGGAAGCACTTTGATGTCTGTCAAGATGGGACAGCGTGATAACGACACTGCACAGCATGTTCTTGGAAATGTGGTAACACTCAATGTAATACTCGGTGTACTGCTCGCAATTTTCGGTATTGTCTTCATCAATCCATTGCTTCGTTTCTTCGGTGCCAGCGACAACACAATCGGCTATGCCAACGAATATATGTTCATCATTCTTCTTGGCAATGTTGTCACTCATCTCTATCTTGGACTTAACGCTTCACTAAGGGCAACAGGGCACCCGAATGTGGCTATGATAGCAACTATAGCAACGGTTGTTGTGAACTCCGTGCTTGACCCATTATTCATTTTCACTCTTGACATGGGGATTCGCGGTGCTGCAATAGCCACTATTCTTGCTCAGGTCATAGCGCTTATGTTCGTCTGGTATGTACTCAGCAATCCCAAAGAACCAATCCGAATTCAGAAAGGGATATTCGGATTACGCAAAAGAATAGTTAAGAACATCTTCACTATCGGATTGTCACCATTCTGCATGCAGCTCTGCGCTTGTCTGGTAGTAATTCTCATTAATCAGGGATTGCAACGTCATGGTGGAGACCTCGCAGTTGCTGCTTTCGGAATAATCAACGGCATAACATTCCTTTTCGTTATGGTAGTAATGGGAATCTGTCAGGGAATGCAACCAATTGCCGGATATAATTATGGAGCACAGAATTTCGACCGAGTGAACAAAGTGCTGCGATATAGCATTATCTATGGAACAATTGTTATGACTTGTTCATTCCTTGTCTGTGAATTCATTCCACATTTGCCTGTTCTTCTCTTTACCGATGACCCCAAACTCACAGAGTTGGCAGTAGACGGAATGAGAATCATTGTTGCAGTCAACCCGTTGGTAGGTTTCCAGATAGTAACAGGAAACTTCTTCCAGAGTATTGGTATGGCTAAGAAGAGTATATTCCTCAGCGTAAGCCGTCAGATGCTTTTTTTGATGCCTTTCCTGTTGATTTTTCCGAATTTATGGGGAACAAACGGAGTTTGGATAAGTATTGCCGCATCCGATGGTGTGTCGGTTATTACAGCAGCTGCACTTCTGTGGCATTTCTACCGTACCGGAGGAATTACAAAAACACAAATTGATTTATAAACAACCTAACTGAATAATATGCAAAACTACGTTATCAGCATCGGCCGTGAACTGGGTTCTGGCGGTAAGGCAATAGGAGAAATCATTGCCAAGAAACTCAATATACCCATCTATGACCGCAGGCTAATACAGATGGCTGCAGAGGAAAGCGGTTTCGACCCGTCGTTGTTCAAGAAATCAGACGAGGTTCCTACACGAGGATTCATGTCACATGTGATCCGTAGCCTGGCATCACCCTTTGCAACTTTCGGAAGCCTGTACAATAATTCCATCAGCAACGAATCGCTGTTTAAGGTTCAGTCGGACATCATTCTCGACAAAGCCCAGTCAGAAAACTGCATCATCGTCGGCCGCTGTTCTGACTATATTCTGCGTGAGCACCCTCGTCATCTGAGTGTATTCATCCGCGCCAACTATGACGACCGTGTAAAATTCCTTATGGAACGCAACGGGATAAGTATGCAGGAAGCTAAAGACCTGATTGAGCACACAGACGCCATCCGTAGCGATTTCCACAACTTCTATGCAGAGACAAGCTGGGGAGACGCCCGCGCCTATGACATGTGTGTCAATTCCTCAATCCTAGGAATCGAGAAAACAGCGGATCTTGTCCTCGACTTTGCAGTCAAGGCTCTGAATATACAATAAATATGATTTATTCCACCGCATTTGGTCATGTCTGATAAATCTCGTATCTTTGCAGATTAAATGTCCAATTTGTAAATTAAATTATACATGTCTTGTATACTACATATAGAAACTTCTATTGACGGTTGTTCTGTCGCTGTCAGCCAGGATGGTGCTGTAATTCACCATGAGGAATGTAACGACGGTTCAGCTCATTCATCGGTACTGGGCGGAATGGTTGACAGAGCGCTATCGTTTACCGACAGCCACGCCATCCCATTCGACGCAGTAAGTGTGAGCGCAGGTCCTGGTTCGTACACAGGCTTGCGCATCGGTGTTTCTATGGCAAAAGGTGTTTGTTATGGAAGAAATCTGAAACTCATTGCTTTGTCCACTCTTGAAATCCTATCAGTTCCTGTACTGCTCCACGAGGAGTTGCCCGAGGATGCCCTGATTTGTCCTATGCTTGATGCAAGACGAATGGAGGTGTACACAGCTGTATATACTCGTGCGCTGAAACCAGTAAGGAACGTTGCTCCTCTTGTAGTGGAGAAAGGATGCTTCGACGAGCTACTTGATGCACGCCCAATTTATTTCTTCGGTAACGGAGCGGAAAAGTGCAAGAAGATTATCAATCATCCCAATGCCCACTTCATAGACAACATCAACCCTGTCGCAAAACACATGTCACCGTTGGCAGAAAAGGCTTTCTTAAGAAACGAATTTGCTGATGTTGCCTATCTTGAGCCTTTTTATCTGAAGGAATTTGTAGTAGGAAAGCCTACCCAAATATTGTAAATTATCCAATTGAAAAATATATAGATGAATACTGTTGATTATAATACAGAACGCCCTTCGCTTGCGATGCCCGAATACGGACGTATGGTGCAGCAAATGGTGGATTACGCCAAGACCATAGCGGATGCTGAGGAACGAGAGAAATGCGCCAGGTCTATTGTTGCCATAATGGAGATTATCGCTAAGCAGAATGGTGAAGTGGAAGATATTAACCAAAAACTCTGGAATCACCTTGCCGCAATAAGCAACTACGAACTTGACATCAATTATCCTGTGGAAATTGAGAAGATAAGCAACATTCGTGATTCACGCGAGTCGATTCCCTACCCTCAACAACGAATTGCCCGTAGGCACTATGGAGCAATTGTAGAGAAAATATCACAGAAGATTGCTAAAATTGATGATCCGGAAGCCAAACGTGTATTCACAGAACAGGTAGCGAATCAAATGAAACGTAGTCTTGGACGTTGGAATCGTGATGCTATGACCAATGACAAGATTATTGATGATTTGAGCCAACTCAGCGGTATTCCCACCCGTGATTTGAATCCTGAAGAACTTCGTCTTCAGAGTGATAACGAAATCCTGAACGAAGTTCAACAGATGTCAACAGACGGCAAGAAGAAAAAGAAAAAAAAGAAAAAATAGCATATATATGGCATCATTCATAATTGAAGGCGGACATAAACTGCATGGTGAAATCACTCCTCAAGGTGCGAAAAACGAAGCCTTGCAAGTGATTAGTGCTGTTTTGCTAACAGAAGAACCTGTTATCATTCGCAACCTTCCTGACATCCTTGACGTTAACAACCTCATTGCCCTGTTGAGCAAAATGGGTGTTCAAGTCAAGCAGTTGGGCAAAGGCGAATGGGAATTCCAGACAAAAGACATAGATATGGAATACGTGAGCAGCGATGAGTTTGTTCAACGCTGTTCATCGCTTCGTGGCTCCATACTTCTGCTTGGTCCTCAATTGGGACGTTTCCATCACGCATTCGTAGCTCGGCCAGGCGGAGACCAGATTGGCCGCCGCAGACTGGACACACATTTCCTCGGCGTACAGAAATTAGGAGCGAAGTTCACTCATAACGTAGAACGTCACGTGTATGAAATTGATGCTCCAGCCCTCAAAGGACAGTATATGTTGCTCGACGAAGCGTCCGTAACTGGTACAGCAAACATCATCATGGCCGCAGTACTTGCCGAAGGAACAACTACAATCTATAACGCTGCCTGCGAACCATACATCCAGCAGTTATGCAATATGCTTAACCGTATGGGAGCACGCATTTCCGGTATTGCATCAAACCTTCTGACTATTGAGGGGGTTAAGTCTTTGCATGGAACAGAGCACACACTTCTCCCTGACATGATTGAAGTGGGCAGTTTTATCGGTATGGCTGCGATGACTCACAGCGAACTGACAATTCGAAATGTCTCTTATGACAATCTCGGTATTATTCCGGAGATGTTCAGCCGTCTGGGTATAAAGATAGAACGTCGCAACGACGATATTTTCATTCCTCAGCAGGATCACTACGAAGTGGAGTCGTTTATGGACGGCAGCATCATGGCTATAAGCGATGCTCCATGGCCAGGCCTCACTCCTGATTTGCTTAGTGTTATGCTGGTTGTCGCCACCCAGGCAAAAGGTAGTGTGCTGATTCACCAGAAGATGTTTGAAAGCCGCTTGTTCTTTGTAGATAAACTGATTGACATGGGTGCACAGATTATTCTTTGCGACCCTCACAGAGCTGTTGTCGTAGGTCACGACAATCAGTTCCAGCTTAGAGGTTCACGCATGACCTCACCGGATATTCGTGCTGGAATCGCTCTGCTTATCGCTGCCCTCAGCGCCGACGGAGTGAGCATGATCAGCAACATTGAACAGATTGACCGAGGATATGAGAATATCGAGACACGTCTGACTGCTCTTGGTGCAAAAATCACAAGAATTTAAGTGCAGCAGCTAATTAAGAGGAACGAATTTTCAATTAAAGGACTTTCAGAGTGATACAGTTTTCCGACGTTTATCAGATAGGAGTTATTTCCAAAACGCATGCTTTGAAAGGTGAGGTGATTTTCAACTTCACCGATGATGTTTTTGACACGGAAGATGCTGACTATATTATTATTAATGTGGACGGCATCCTCGTTCCATTCTTTATTGAGGAATATCGTTTCAGAAACGACAGTTCCGTTATCCTGAAGATTGAAGATATTGATTCCGCTGATGCTGCGCAAACCATTATCGGCTGCGATGTCTACTTTGAGAAATCGAAAGTTAAAGCAGATTTCAGCGATCAAGTTTCTTTGAAATACTTTATCGGTTTTAAGATTGTGAATCATGATGCTCAGCAGATTGGAACAATAATCGATATAGACGACAATACAGAAAATTGGCTCTTTATTGCAGAAACAGCAAACGGTGACGAAGTGCTCATACCTGCACATGACGAACTTATCACAGATATTGATAACGACAATCATGTTATTACAATGAAGCTGCCAGAAGGATTATTAGATTTATAATGAAACGAATAGCGATATTAGGCTCTACCGGTTCGATAGGAACTCAGGCACTTGATGTTATTTCTTCACACAGTGACCTGTTTGAAGCGTATGTACTGACTGCAGGAAACAATTACAAATTGCTGATAGAGCAGGCACGACATTTCCAGCCCGAAGTTGTAGTGATTGCTAACGAGCAATACTACGACACTGTAAAAAGCTCTCTCTCTGACCTCCCCATCAAAGTTTATGCAGGATCAGAAGCTTTATGCGATGTGGTGCAGGATGAGAATGTGGATATCGTGCTTGCAGCGATGGTCGGTTTTGCCGGTTTGCGTCCTACAATCAATGCCATAAAGGCTAAGAAACTGATTGCCCTTGCAAATAAAGAAACATTGGTTGTGGCAGGAGAACTGATCTGCAGGCTTGCTGCAGAGAACAATGTCCCTATCCTTCCTGTGGATTCCGAACATTCGGCAATTTTTCAGTGTCTTGAGCCAGGCAACAGAATTGAGAAAATTCTCCTTACTGCCAGTGGCGGTCCTTTCCGCAACTATTCTGTGGAAGAACTCAAACACGTTACCAAGTCACAGGCTTTGGCTCATCCAACATGGAACATGGGTGCGAAGATAACCATTGATTCAGCTACGATGATGAACAAAGGATTTGAAGTCATTGAGGCAAAGTGGCTTTTCGGTGTCACTCCCGACAAGATTCAGGTGGTGGTTCATCCTCAGAGCGTGATTCATTCGATGGTTCAATTCGAGGACGGTGCAGTGAAAGCACAATTGGGAATGCCCGATATGAGGCTGCCAATTCAGTATGCCTTCAGTTATCCTCAACGTCTTCAGTCGAATTTTGACCGTCTCAGTTTCTTTGACATCAAGAACCTGACCTTTGAGCAACCGGACGTAAATCGTTTCTCTTGCCTGCAGTTGGCCTACGACGCTCTTCAAAAGGGCGGCAATATGCCATGTATCGTTAACGCTGCCAACGAGATTGTCAACCGTGCTTTCATAGAAGACAAGATTCCGTTCAACAGAATCAGCGAGATTATTGAGCAGACAATGGCTAATGTAGATTTCTCAGAGTCTTCTGAACTGGAAGTCTATCTCAACACGGATAAAGTAGCACGCAAATACGCAGAAAGTTTAATAAACTAACTCAAAAACTTAAGAACTCAAAAACTTAAGAACTCAAAAACTCAAGAACTCAAAAACTCAACACATAAATGGAAATTATTGTAAAAGCAGCACAACTGATAATAGCACTCGCTTTACTCATCATTCTTCACGAAGGCGGACACTTCCTGTTTGCCAAACTCTTCAAGACTCGTGTGGAGAAGTTCTATCTTTTCTTCGATTACAAATTTCATCTCTTCAGCACATACGACAAATGGTTTCGCAAGCTTCGCAAGAAGAAGCCAATTGTAAAGAAAGAAAATGGAGAGAATGAATACGACGGCACAGAATATGGTATAGGATGGATTCCTCTTGGAGGATATGTTAAGATATCAGGTATGATTGACGAATCCATGGATCTTGAGCAGATGAAACAACCGGCTCAGCCATGGGAGTTCCGTACCAAACCCGCTTGGCAGCGTCTGCTTATCATGCTCGGCGGTATTATCATGAATTTCATCGTGGCATTCTTTATTTATGCTATGGTTATCTATGCCGCCGGCATGGATTATGTCAAGTCTACTGACATGACTTACGGTATGAAATTCAACCAGCAGGCAAAGGCTGACGGATTCCAGGATGGAGATATCATTATTGGTGCAGACGACGAGACATTTGATTCGTGGAATACAGAATGTCTGCGTACTCTGTCGAATGCCAAGGTTGCTCATGTTCAGCGCAACGGCAAGTCTGTTGATGTTTCTCTCTCCGGTGAGATGAATCTGCTTGACATGATAGAGCAGCCTCAATATGCCTCTATACTCATGCCTATGGGTGTTGACTCTGTAATGCCAGGGTCTGCGGCTCAGAAGGCAGGTTTGGAGAAAGGAGATGTCATCACAGCCATCAACGAGACTGAGCTACAGGATTTCAACGATTTGTCATTTGCTTTGGATGACCTCAGAAAAAGTGTCAACGAAGAGTCAACCGCTCACGACAGCCTCGTAGCTCGCACCGTTCAATTGACTTTTACTCGTGATGACAGCGTTTACACCAAGGAGGCCGTTCTTAGCCAGGAATTCCTGTTAGGATTCACCAACAAGAGTCCTGATTACAAAATCACTCATATTGACTATGGTTTTTGGGAGTCTTTCCCAGCCGGTGTTAGTTATGGATGGGATAAGCTCACAGGTTATGTCAATGACCTCAAATATCTGTTCACAAAGAAAGGTGCACGTTCAGTTGGCGGATTCATCGCAATCGGCAATATCTTCCCATCAATGTGGGATTGGGAACGTTTCTGGCTTCTCACAGCGTTCTTGTCAATTATTCTCGGAATCATGAACCTCCTGCCTATACCTGCACTTGACGGAGGACATGCGCTCTTCACCATCTATGAGATAATTACACGTCGCAAACCGAGCGACAAATTCATGGAAAAAGCGCAGTATGTGGGAATGTTCCTTCTCTTCGCACTTTTGATTTACGCTAATCTCAACG
The DNA here is from genome assembly GCA_002350855.1 of Prevotellaceae bacterium UBA2852. Next base: position 62,119 of record DEFM01000015.1, on the reverse strand, counting down.
ATATTCTAAGGCTGTTCGGAATATGAAAATACTCTGCATAGGCATGAACTATGCCGCCCACAATCAGGAAATGTCTGCAGGCAATAATGTAAAGGATACTACGTTATTAAATACAGAACCTGTGATATTCTCCAAACCGGAATCCGCAGTAATTCTGAAGGGAAAGCCGTTCTTCGTGCCTGATTTTGCAGAGCGATTCGACTACGAAACCGAACTCATAGTTCGTATTGACCGACTCGGAAAAGACATATCAGAACGCTTTGCCCACAGATACTACAGCGAAGTGACGGTGGGTATTGACTTCACGGCTCGAGACCTGCAGCAGCAGCTCATTGCCAAAGGATTACCCTGGGATATCTGCAAGGGATTCGACCAAAGTGCAGCCATCGGACGTTTTGTCAAAAAGGACACTCTGCCCGAGATCCAGAATCTGCATCTTCGTCTTGACATCGACGGAAACACTGTTCAGCAGGGATGTACCTCCGACATGATTCATACGGTAGACAAGATAGTAAGTTACTGTAGCAGATTCTTCACTTTGAAGATGGGTGACCTGATTTTCACAGGAACTCCAGCAGGAGTAGGTCCTGTGAGTGAAGGTCAAACCCTCGAAGCCTACCTTGAGGATCAACAGCTCTTGAAACTTAAAATAAAGTAATAAAGCCTACCCCCAGCCCCTCCCTATAAGAGAGGAGTACCATTCGGATGGCAATTTTTCACTCTTCATTCTTCACTCTTCACTTTTTACTCTCATGTTCCGCCTTATACAATCCATATTATTCATTCTTTCGTTTGTTTATGCTACGGCACAGACAAGCGAACGCTATGCTGAGCACTCTGTTCTTGCGGAGGGCAAATGGGTGAAAATTAGGGTTGAGAAAGCTGGAATGTATCAGATTACCAACAGTTCTTTGCGAAGCATGGGATTCTCCAATCCTGCTAAAGTCAGGCTTTATGGATTGAATCTGGAAGTGCTGCCAGAGTCAGGCATAGAAAATATCGATGATGACTTGGTGGAACTGCCTCTCTACCGCACAGATTCCAAAGTTCTGTTCTATGGACGTGGACAGACACGATGGACACTCAGCACAACCAATTCGGGTTCACTTCGCTACACACACTTCAACAATCCTTATTCTACTTACACATATTATTTTCTTACGGAGAACGCATCTTCAGAGCCAATCGAACTGGAGAAGTACGCATACAATGTAGGTTCGGATGCCGCAGTGCTCACTTCTTTTCCCGAACATGCTCTGATTGAGAACGACGCATACAGTTTCATCAACTCCGGACGAGTATTCTTCGACAGCTATGACTTTGCTACAGGTAATACAAAGAGCTACACCCTGCAGACACCTGACATCGTTGCCGATAGAGGAATTGATTTGACAGTCCAGTTCTGCGCTGCAGGTTCGTCGAGTTCACAGCTTGGCGTCACGATGAACGACTCCACTCTCGGCACAATCTCCTTCACAGCTCTCAGCAGCTATGAATATGGCAGGCTCACATCAAGGACCTATACCGTAAGCAAACGTTTCAGCAAGGAGTCCAACACCATAAGATTACAACACAATCGTACTTCTGGTATTTCCGGACGCCTTGACTATTTGCGTGCTTCCTATGAACGCCAGTTGCGTCTTTCTTCACAGGAGTTGCTTTTCCGTCCCAAACAGAAAGGTGACGTTTTATTCCGTCTGTCAGGAGGAAGTGAAGAGACCGCAGTGCTGCATGTTAACTCTGCAACTGGCTATGAGGAATTGAACGGTACATATAATTCTTCTACAGGGGCATGGGATTTCCCTTTCAGTAGCGATGCTGAAAGCTGGAACAGTGAAGAGTTCGTGGCCTTCAATCCTTCCGCGACTTTCCCAAGCCCACATGTAGTAGGTTCGATAGCTAATCAGGATTTGCACTCACTCAGTGGCATCGATTTAGTCATTGTTGTACCTGCAAACGGTCATCTCACACAACAGGCACAACGTCTGGCTGATGCTCACAAAGTTGCCGAAAACATGACATGCGTCGTTGTTTCTGCCGACAAGATTTATAATGAATTCTCATCTGGCACACCCGATGCCACTGCAATTCGCCGCTTCATGAAGATGCTCTACGACAGGGCTGTTGACGCTGCATCACGTCCTAAGAACCTTCTTCTCTTTGGTGACTGTGTATGGGACAACCGCATGATTACTTCTGCAATGTCAGGATATAAACCAGAGAATTACCTGCTCTGCTACGAAGGCGACAATTCTCTGAGCCACACCAACAGTTTCGTGCTTGAGGAATACTTCACTCTTGTTGCCGACAATGCTTCAGCAGACGTACTTCGTGCCAAACCGCTTATTGGTGTAGGACGTATTCCTGTTACCACAACTTCAGAAGCAAAGGATGTTGTCGACAAACTCATCACATACATCAACAACGAGCAGGTGGGAGCTTGGAAGAACACTATAGCTGTGCTCTGCGACGACGGCAACAACAACCAGCACATGGAGGATGGCGACACTCTCATCGGACGCATCTCACCACTCTACCCCAACATCCACATACAGCGAGTATATTTGGACACCTACACCCGTGAACGCTCTTCTACAGGTAACTCCTACCCTGGCGCATACAACGACATAAACCGAATCATGCAGGAAGGAGCTTTGGTGATGAACTATACTGGACACGGAGCTGCTTATTGCCTCTCACACGAACAGATTCTCCGTTCCAGCGATTTTGCAAACTGGTCTTCGCCTCGTCTGCCACTATGGGTTACAGCATCATGCGATGTGGCTCCGTTCGACATGAACCAGAGCAATATCGGTGAAACGGCTCTCCTCAATCCCAAGGGAGCGGCAATGGGTATTATTTCCACATCTCGCACCGTTTACCCTGCACCAAACTCTGCCATCAACTGGCGATTCATGATTCGTGCTCTCGGCAATAAGTCCGACGGCACGCGATACACCCTCGGTGAAGCTCTGGCTGACGCTAAGTGCAACTACATCGACACATACAACAATTCTACCTACAACGTCAACAAGGCACACTTCGTGCTTCTCGGCGATCCGGCAATCACTCTTGCCACTCCAACTCCAGGCATAGAGATTGACCTCATCAACTCAACCTATGCACCAGGTTCTCCTATGACAATAGCAGCTGGTGAGACTGTGACTATTGAGGGACATATCGTAGGTGAGGATGGAACTATCGACACAGAATTCAACGGAGTTATTTCTCCTGTGATTTTCGATAACGAAGAGATTGTTGTCTGCAAGAACAATCCCTATGGTGAGACCAACGGCAACACCATCGAGACTCCTTATCAGTTCACAGACCGTCTGCGCACACTCTATACTTGTGCCGACTCCGTACGCCAAGGCAAGTTCAAGTTCGTTTTCCCTATGCCTCTCGATAACAACTACAGTGGGCAGTCAGGACTTGTATCCCTCTATGCCGCCAATGATTCTCACAGCAATGAGGTGAACGGACGATTCGACAATTTCCTTATCAATGGCACATCGCCAACACTTAAGAACGACACTGAAGGTCCGGTCATCACAGCCTATCTCAACACCGAGCACTTCAAAGAGGGAGACGTGGTCAACGAGACACCACTGCTTATTGCCACATTCCAGGACGAGAGCGGAATCAACATGACTGGTAGCGGCATTGGTCACGACATATCTGTGGTAATCGACAACGACGAGGCACAGACCTATTCACTCAATGCATTTTTCAGTCCTACCATCGGTGACTACCGAAGCGGTAGCGTCGCATTCAGTATTCCGGAACTAAGCGACGGACACCATACAATGTCTATCCGCGCTTTCGATGCTTTAAACAATGCTTCTCAGAAGACTATAGATTTCTTCGTAAATCAGGGACAGCAACCAGAGATATTCGATATGACCGTAACCTCACCGGCCTACAATCAAATCACGCTTACCATAGAGAACGACCGTCCTCAGACAAACATTTCCGTAAACGTGGCTGTCTATAGCGTAGCCGGGCACAAAGTCTATGAAACCTCAGAGAGCGGATTCAGTTCATCGGCTTCATATACACTTTCTCGCAATTTCAATGAGATGGACTCTCACCTTCCTCCTGGAGTATATATTCTTAATGCAAAAATCGGTTGCGAGGGAGGTAAAACTGTATCTAAGGCGTTAAAGTTCGTTATTCTCAGTTCCAAGGCACAATAAACCTGCTGTCTGTACGTTTTTCTTATTAGTGTACAACAATCATACGTACAGATAAATAAAGAATTATGAAACTATTTCGACAAACACTTTCTGTAATAATAATCTCTTGCGTCAGCGTTGCCAACGCACAGGACGTGAAGAATCAGCTCAACCCTGTCTACTACGGTGTGACTTCGCTTGCCATCGCTCCCGATGCACGTGCCGGTGCAATGGGTGATGTAGGTGCTGCTACCGACCCTGATGTCAACTCACAGTACTGGAACCCTGCAAAGTATCCTTTCTGTATCAGCCGTGGAGGAGTAGCTGTGAACTACACACCTTGGCTGCGCCAGCTCGTCAACGACATCGACCTCGCCAACCTCACAGGTTATTACCGCATAGGTGACTATGATGCATTATCAGGTTCTTTGCGCTATTTCTCTCTTGGTGAGGTTATGGCATATTCAGAAAGTGGCGACTATAGCAATGCCGATATCATCAAGCCCTACGAATTGTCTGTCGACCTTGCTTACTCACGCATGCTTTCCGAAAATTTCTCTGCAGCTGTAGCTCTCCGATTCATCTATAGCGACCTTGCTTACAAGCAGGATGACGAGACAACTCCAGGTTCTGCTTTTGCAGCCGACATGGCTCTCTACCATAACGGCTACCTTAATATAGGTCAGCGCGAATGTCAGATGGGTTGGGGTTTGAATATCTCAAATATAGGTTCAAAGATTTCCTACGATGAGGGTAACACAAGTGAGTTCCTCCCTACAAACCTGCGTCTTGGTGCTTCTCTCATGGTACCTATTGATGAATACAACACCATTACATTCTCTGCCGATGCCAACAAACTCCTCGTCCCCACCCGCCCAACCATGGAGCAGTATATCGAAGAGACTGGAGCTGAGAGTGATGACTATAGCGGCTATACATCCTGGCTCATGGATGAAGGCTACTACAACGTTTCACCTATCAGCGGTATCTTCAAGTCTTTCCACGATGCACCAGGCGGATTCAAGGAAGAGCTTCAGGAAATCTCCTGGAGTGCAGGTATAGAGTACAGCTACAACAACAAATTCTTCCTTCGCGCTGGTTATCACTACGAACATCCCAACAAGGGTAACCGTAAATACTACACCGTTGGTGCTGGTTTCAAGATGAATGTATTCTCCATAGATGCTGGTTATGTGATTTCCGCATCCCAGAGCAACCCTCTTGACCAGACCCTTCGTTTCACTCTCGCCTTCGACATGGACGGCATCAGCGACCTGCTGGGAAGGAGAAGGTAGAGTGTTCTGCGGTTTTTTCGCAGAATTATTAATTATGAATTTTTTAATTATGAATTAGATATGGTTCCTTTTCGCATAGGTATGGGCTACGACGTGCATCAGCTCGTAGCAGACAGACAGTTGTGGCTGGGAGGTGTTCTTATTCCCCACACACATGGATTGCTTGGCCACAGCGATGCAGATGTGCTTATACATGCCATCTGCGACGCATTGCTTGGTGCAGCCAATATGCGAGACATAGGATATCATTTTCCCGATACTGCTGGAGAGTATGCCGGAATCGACAGCAAGATTTTGTTATCACGGGTGATAGATCTTATTGCCACAAAAGGTTACAAAGTCGGCAATATCGACGCCACAATCTGCGCCCAGCAGCCTAAGCTTAATCCTCACATCCCTGCCATGCAGCAGACACTCGCCAAAGTTATGGGTATAGATGTTGACTGCGTCAGCATCAAGGCTACAACCACAGAGCATCTTGGCTTCACCGGACGTGAGGAAGGAATCAGCGCCTATGCTGTCGCCCTGATTAACTATTCAGGTGAATAGTTAAAATCATTTCCCGGTACTATCACTTCACAACTAACTCTTCACGCTTCACACTTATATCATCAAGCCTAAAGCAGTACAAGCTCCGAAGATGATTATATTGCGTGCAGTCATTCCGAGCACGCTATTAAGGTCGCGTCCTTTGCGACGGCTCATCTTGTATGCAGTTATAAGATGCAGAACCAAGTACGCAAGTAGCAGCACAGCACTTTTCCAGCTGACCAGCAGCACCAGCACTACAGCCACCACTCCTGCCCATAGATAAAGTTGCAGGGCTATTTTCTCACCAAATCTCACTACCAGAGTTTGTTTGCCGCTCACCCTGTCCTGCTCCACATCGCGGTAATTATTCACCATCAGCAAACAGTCAGTCACCAATCCCATTGCTATTCCCAGCAACATAGCCTGCTGCAATTTGAAAATAATCGCTGTTTGATTAATAACACTAACATTCAATGCGGCTTCCCAACTGCCTTTCACCACGCACCAGTAAGTGAACACCACTGGTACGATTCCGAAGAACACAATCACAAGGGCGTCACCCCATCCCTTGTATGACATGAATGTGGAATAGAGGAAGCAGGCAACTATGCACAACACCGCTACAAGAATCATCCACATTCCTCCGAAGAACAGTAAAGGCAATCCTATTAGAATGGCAGCAATGGTAGTAATCAGAATACCCAGGCGCATAGCGTTTGGAGTAATCCATCCCTGAGCCATTGCCCGTTCCGGTCCAAGTCTGTCGCTGCGGTCACTACCCTTTCTCCAGTCAATATAGTCATTGATGAAGTTAGCGTCAATCTGCATAATCAGCGCGAAGAGCATACACAGCATAAACGGAGCAAAAGCCTGCATCCACCATCCTATTGCTGAAGCCGAAGCCACCCTCGGTGCCAGATGAGAGAAGCCAAGCAGTCCACCTACCAGCACCGGTGCCACAGCACCCACCAACGTCTTTGGTCGTGCTGCCATTATCCATGCCTCTTTACTATTCTGTATCATATCAATTCACAATTACTCTTTCTGGTACTATCACTTCACTATCAACACTTCACTATTCACATTTATTCTTCACTCTTATTCTCCCATTTCTGAATCACCACCGAATTGTCGGTTTTGAACATAGCACCATAGCCTACTGGGCGGTTGTCGCTATAGCGTCCGAAGTAGTGATCACCGTCGGCATAGTAGTAGATGCCAAAGCCATCACGTTTGCCGTTCACGAGTTCGCCAACATACTTACCACCGTTGGCGTATTTCAACTGACCGTACTTCCAGGCTTCCTTGTGGTCGGCATCAGGCAGGTATTTCTCACCATCTTTCATGATGTAGAGCAACTCCGCCGTACGCAGGTCATACACCGCGTAGTGAGTTTCTGTACCCACTTTCACAATGTCGTTACCCTGCTTGATTCCTACAATCAGCTGACCATTGTAGAACTGTCCCACAATCTCTCCGTCACGATCGGTATAGAATGTACCATACCCCGTCAGTTCACCCTGAGGAGTAATCTGTCCGAAGAACTGACCATAGCTGGAGCGAATCACTCCACCTACGAAATTGCGAACATGATCCACAAACACAGCATCATATTCCACTGGAATTTCCGGATGCCTGTCCAGTTTCGTAAACTGTGCCTTCACGCTCAGCGTTCCCGCCAGCATAATTGCTAAAAACAAAATTCTCTTCATATCTTGTCTTGAGTTTTTAAGTTCTTAAGTTCTTAAGTTCTTTTCTGCGGTAGAACCGCAGAACACACTACCCTTCTGATTCCTCCTCCTTTGGGGGAGTTAGAGGGAGCCTTTCAACATTTCTGCACATCTTTCTCCATCAATGGCAGCAGAGACAATTCCTCCAGCATAGCCAGCACCCTCGCCACAGGGATATAATCCTTTCAGACGTACATGCTGCAGCGATTCGTTGTCACGAAGAATACGAACCGGTGCACTTGTACGAGTCTCCACACCTATCATCGTTGCTTCGTTCGTCAGAAATCCGTGAGATGAGCGTCCGAAGGCCTTGAAACCCTCCTGCAAACGGCTCACTATAAATTCGGGCATCCACATATGCAGAGGACTCGACACCAGCCCTGGAGTGTAAGAAGACTTGGGAAGCGACTGCGAGAGACGGCGATTCACGAAGTCAGCCATTCGCTGAGCCGGTGCACTCTGACGGCGCCCGCCCTCCTGCCAAGCCATACGTTCAAGATGCTCCTGGAAACGCATCATCTCCAGTCCGTCGTGATCATGGTAGAATTCAGCCGGAGCTTCCCTCGTTTCCACTACCATTCCGCTGTTGCTCCAGGGAGAGTTGCGCAGCGAAGCCGACATACCGTTCACTACAACCTGCTCAGGACCGCTGGCAGCAGGAACCACTGTTCCTCCAGGGCACATACAGAAGCTGTACACTCCTCTGCCCTCCACCTGAGTCACGAAGCTATATTCAGCCGTGGGCAGGTACTTTCCCTTACCCTCTTTATTGTGATACTGAATCTGGTCAATCAGTTCGGCAGGATGCTCCAGTCTTACACCAACCGCAATACCCTTAGGTTCAATCTCTATGCCGCTTGCAGAGAGGTAGCGATACACATCGCGAGCGGAATGTCCTGTAGCCAGGATTACAGGTCCCAGCCATTCCCTTTCATTTGAGCCTACAGTTGAAGTTGAGATTGCTCTAATTCCTTTAACTTCATTATTATCAACAATCAATGAAGTCATTTTCGTTTGAAAATGCACCTCTCCGCCACACTTGATAATTGTGTTACGAATAGCCTCAATCACCTTCGGCAGTTTGTCCGTGCCTATGTGAGGATGAGCATCGGAGAGAATCGAAGTCGAAGCACCGTGCTGGCACAGAACATTCAGAATCTTATCCACATTGCCCCTCTTCTTGCTTCTCGTATAAAGCTTGCCGTCGCTGAACGCACCTGCACCACCCTCGCCGAATGAATAGTTCGACTCAGGGTCAACCACGTGTTCACGCGAGATAACAGCAATATCCTTTCTGCGATCATGCACATTCTTTCCCCTCTCCACCACAATCGGGCGCATACCCAGTTCTATCAATCGCAAGGCTGCAAACAGTCCGCCAGGACCGGCACCAACCACGATTACCTCAGGCTTTCCTTCCACGTTTCCATATTCCACGCGCTTGAAACCCTCGTCGTCGGGCATCTCATCCACATACAACCTCACAGTAAGGTTCACCATCACAGTACGCTGTCGGGCATCAATGCTTCGTTTCAGCACCCTCACAGCCTTCACGTGGGAGGTGTCTACACCCTTCTCCTTGCTCAGATAGTCCTTCAACGAACGTTCGTCAGCTGCAATTCGGGGCAGAATTCTCAGTTGCATTTCTTTAATCATAGTGCAAAGTTACACTTTTTTCTTCAAAACACTACTCATAACAAACATTCTTTGTATTTTTGCAAACAACGTTAAACGTTAACCGTTAAACATTAACCGTTATATTTCTCAATATGAAACAAATACTACATTTTCTACGTCAGCTTGAAGCCAACAACAATCGTGACTGGTTCATGGCACACAAGGACGAGTACCAGCAAGCGCAGACACGTTTTCACGAATTCACCGAGCAGCTCATTGCCCGTATTGGCGAGTACGACCCCACAGTTCGCGGACTCACCGTCAAGGACTGCACCTACCGCATCTATCGCGATGTCCGCTTCAGCAAGGACAAATCTCCCTACAAGACACACTTCGGCTGCTACATCTGCCGAGAAGGGAAGAAATCACCCTATAGCGGCTACTATTTCCACATAGGTACAGGACGAGGTGACGGCTATCCTTTCACCCACATGCTGGCATCAGGCGATTACATCTGCGACCCTAAGGTACTCAAGATTATCCGTGAAGACATAGTGAATGGAGACGGCGACTTTCACCAGATAGTCCAGAACTGCTCACCGGTCTATAAGCTCGACAGCGACAATGCCTTGCGTAAAGTACCAAAGGGCTTTCCCACAGACAGCCCCTGGGCAGATTATCTCAAATTCAAGGTCTACTGCCTTGTCACCACCGTTGACGACAAGTTCATCCTTGGCGACAATCTCGCTGAGCGTGTAGCGGCAATGTTCCAGCCCACCAAACCATTCCTCGACTACATCAACCGTGCCGTCGACTACGTCCGCGAAGAAGATCTATAATACTAAACAACGGCTTCCTGCAAAAGTACAAGAAGCCGTTGTTGTGTTTATGCGATGTAATGTATAAGCTTAGAGCTTGTAGCCTACGCCGAACATGATGCAGTGAGCATCACCGAAGATACCAGGCTGGAACTTGTAGTCAGCCTTGATGAACCAGTCGTTCTTGAGGTTGTACTGGAAACCAAGTCCGAGCTGAATACCACCGTCTGTGTCGTTGTCGCCCTCAAAAGTTATGGAACCGTTGTCGTCTTTTTCGGTGTATGTCTCACTGTGCACGAATGACAGAGCATAGCCGAGAGAAGGATAAATCTTGAATTTGTCAGAAACATGGAACACATACTGCATTTCCAGAGCTGCGAGGAAGTCAGACATATGATCCTTCATTGGGTGGAAGGTCAGGTCAGCTTCCAGACGCCAGTGGTTAGTGATGCTGTACTGACCGAAAGCACCGATTCCCCACTTGTTGGAGTTTTCTTTTACATTCAAAAATTCCACTTTAGAGAAAGTCTCGTTTGTTTGTAATCCTACTGCGAACTCACCTCTTTTCTGAGCCTGTGCGCTAATGGTGAAGAGAGCCACACACATTGCGATAAAAAACTTTTTCATACGTTTTGATTAAAAGAAAAATAAAAAGAAAAAATCGTTCGTTTCTAAATCCGGTGCAAAGTTACGCATTTTCCCTGAAAACGAGTACACAATCCTTAAGAAACTATAAAAACGCCCGGCGACTTTGCTGCTATTCCGCCTCATGTCTTGTAAGGCTCACGCCATAATCACGGTGGCTATAACAACACACTCTTTCGTTGGCTTTTCATCCTTTTCACTTATCTAAAATGTAAAAAGCAAAGGGATCTGTCCACATGGGCAGGTCCCTTTGATTATGTGTAATTAAGCACAACTTCAAAAAACAAACAGCCAAAATAGTCAATGCAATTTGCAACTTTGCAATTTAGGCAAGTTTGCGGTATTGGCCTTTGTGTTCTCCTGTTCGGATTCTTTGTGCAAGACCATCATCGCAGAGACGTTTGAGGCGGCTGTTGATGCTACCGGTTACCCCATCATAGCGATAACACAAATCTACGTCCTTGCTGGTGAAAAACTCTGGCAATTTGCGATAAGCATCGAGCGTGCGGGGCTGATGACGAGTTTTTGATATCGCATTTGCTGCGGTGTCATCATAATGCTTTTCGGCTATCGATCCGAAGAAATACTGCTGGAAAGTGTATTGAGCATTGCAAATGAGCAGAGCTAATTCTTTGTCAATTTTATCTGTCTGAAAACCGACACCACATTTCCAGCGTCCGTCTGCATCCTCAACCATCTTATCCCAATGGCGGCTTACAATATATGGGAGAGCATAGTTAATAGCATGCCAGCATGGACGTTTAAGTAGGTCTTCATCGGCAAATGACTGGTTTTCCCTTGCGTCATCCATACGGCGAGAGGTCCAGTCATGCAGAGCGTTGCTGATGTCGCGGCAAGGAATCTCTCCTTTTGTTGAATCAAGCTTGTATGCCCATTCTTTTAGTTCCTGGTCACGCTGACGGTCAACGTCTGTGTACTCATGGTTCTCCATCATGGAGAAATCACTACTTCCCATAGGCACGGCAGTGATGCGCCCGTTCAGACCTGTGGCATAGTTTCCAATGTTAACCTGCTTATCCAAAGCGTGTTGCGTGCCCGTGTAAACCACATTGTAGTGCACCGGCCACTCACCCACAATACTTGAAGCAGACTTCAGCAAAGCTCCGTGAGGCTCGTTGTGGAATCCCTTCAGCCATAGTGTATAGAGAGCTGAGAAATAACTCTTCTGCAACTGGCTGAGTGTGTTTTGCAACTCACTGTCGAACTGACTGATATGCAAGAACCACTCCTCTCCGTCTAGGTATTCCTTGGCATTGACTTCTGCATCACGTACAGCCGCTGCAGATGCTTCTGCAGGTAAAGCACGATAGACACCCTTAGGCTCGGGAGTCTTGTTCTTGGCGGCACCGTTGTTTTGAGAACGTTCTGCCTTCCAGTTGTTGAGAGCCTCTATCTGAGCCTTGTCTGACATCTTTATTGGTTCCATCAGTATCTCATAGAGAGTGACGGCGAACCTCTTTCCTGAGCCTTGACGTCCTATGAGTTCGAGGATGTGGTTCATGCGGCATTTTTTGCCTGGAGCAGACCAAAACGCATACCACATTCTGGTCATCAGATTCATGCAGAATGCTCCTCCCACGAATAGTGCGGCAATATAGTGCTTGCGTTGCAGACCATGACACATCAGTTTCAACATAGGATAGTACTTGAAGAGTTTCTCAATCTTGCGCCCCATGCGTTCAAGCACAGCAACTATATCGTCACGTCCGTTGACATACACACCTTCTACCTGCTTGGCACGTGCCTCAGTTACCAATTGAGAGTACTGGCGCTTGACCAAAACCTCTATGGCTTTCACCATTTCGCGAGAAGGGCGAGGGTCTGTGTATTCGCTCTCCTTCTTCTTAAGTCGCTTTTTGGCTGTGTCTATGATGTCGTCTATTTCCTTTTCACCGCGCTCCTTGATAATATCCTGCACCCATGGCAGACTTAGAAGCACAGCATTGACGAGAGGTTCATCACCATCGAGCAGAATCATCAAATCGGTTGCCAGCTTCAGAGCACTTCTGTGACGAGAGCCTTCGGGTACGCCGTTGGGATAAAGTGTGTTAATGAAGTCAATGATATCATACCCGAACAGTTGCAGCTTCGTGGCACGTAGGTCGGCGCTTACCTTCTGCTTCTGCAAAGTTGCTGACAGTGGTTCAATCGCCTTAGCCAATTCCTTGGCGGTTTCATTACCGGGAAATCTGTTCTCTGGATTTGTTGGCTGAGTATTTCCTTTTTGATACTCAGCACGGAACTTCTCATCGAAGTCGCAAGTATAAAACATATTTTTCATAGTTTTATCTGATTAAAAGTTAAACAATTTATTATCGTCAATATAGTAAATATCCTCACGGCAAGGCACGTATGAGATTCTAGTTGCGTCGATGCAACTGTCGTCGCAGACTGGTTTGCCAGTGAGTCCAATCATGTCGAGAATGCCGAGGTCACGAGCCAGGCAAATTTGGTTGTCGGCAATGTTGCCAACTTCCGGTCTTGCCTCGCAAACCAGCCTGATGCCTAAATCCGATGAAGTCTTGTGGCTCAGAGCCACCTGCCAAGGGAATCCTGGAGCCATAGCACGTTCATGGATTTCACGTGGGTCGCAGGGCAGTTTGTCGCCATCAAACATGAACAGACCGGACAACGACTCAATACTCTCCAACTTACGACGGCGGTAGTACTTCGGCTGACCATTGCGGTCAAGTTCGGGTTGTCCGTTCTTGTCAGTCTTTGGCACCAAGGCAAAATCCTTGACACCGAAAATAAAGCAAGGCAGCGACGACTTAAGCGAGGTTGTCCACTGTTGCAACTTCTCTGCTATAGCCAGATTCTTGAAGCCACGTTTAGACTCTTGCTTTGTGCAGAACGTCTTGAACTCTTCCGTTTCGGCATAGACCTCGAGAGAGAGACCATCGCGAATAGCCTTTTCAATAGCCCTGCGCATGGAAATCTTCCAAGCTACCTTGGGGTCATCTACATATTGGTTAAACACTGCAGGAGTGCAAGGAAGGCACTCTCCAAAAAACTGATTCTCTTGTTGTGAAAAACGATAAATCTGTTCCATAAGACATTATTAATTTTTAGTTAAGTTAATGATTTCCTGGCGGTGACGTCCAAGGGCTACGTTCATAGTGGCTTGCGCCTGAAGCAACTGACGTTCAATCTGTGGAGAGCATTCCAGGCGAGTGAGGATGTCCAGCTCCCCTTTTGCGAAGTCGAGCCAAATCTGAGTTCTGCCGTCGTCGAGGAGCATACGACCATCAGCCTCTTCCTGTAGCTGAGGTTTCTGCTTCTGCTGGTCGGCAGTCAGCTGCTTAAACTGCGCGTACATTTCCGAAACAGGGTCTTCGCTTCGTCCGTCCACATTCAAGTGCAGGCTGAAGGAGCTTTCCTTCGTACCTTCCGTTTTGTAGAAGCTACTGTTGCCTAATTGCTTGAGCATCTTACGATTTGATTCACGTGTACCTGTTGGGATAAATTCGGCATAGCCGTTGTCCCATTTGTTCATTTTGCCCTTCAAAGTCTCTGCCGGCTTTGACTTAGGACGAGAAAGAAAAATTTCTGTTGACATAACTTTAATTTTTTTAATTACACATAAAAAAGAAACAGCGCCACTCTTTTTGAATGACGCTGCAAAGAAAAGATGTTTTTGCTAGCAATTTGCGAGCAAAATTCTATGGCAAAAATTAAATTTATGTTAAAATATCAATTAATAATCATCTTCAGGGGATGGATAGTTCTCTAATAAATTGGTTCTAATTTTGTTTATAACTTGACGAGGGTCGTTTCTTGTTGAATCTTTTAATATCTTAGCTAAAAGATCACTAACATTCTGAGCGGCTAAATGAAGCGTCTCCTTCATATTTTTATCTTCATCTGCTTTTTGCATTCTACTCAACATAGGTCCAATTACCCTTTTGTTTTCATTACACATTATAGAAATAAAGTTGGCAAAATTGCTAAGATGTGTGTATCGTTTATCGAGCATTACACTTGTAACGGTAGTAAAGAAAACTATCTTTTGGTGTAAGTTCAGATTCTTTTCTTCATCAACAGTCTTATCTATGAATTCATCTATATCATTTAATTTATTCTGCAACTGTTGTTTTTCTTCTCGTAGTTCGTCAATCTCCTTTTTAGCCTCAGCTAATTGTTTTTGAAGTTTTTTAATTTGTGATGTGTATTTTTGCTTTTCATCTTCACCCAACAAAGCAGTATTCTGTTGTTCACCATCTGTCCCGTCAAATATAGCATTAAAATGTTCTTGAGTAATCCTATTCTCCGAGACTTCTTTCTCCAACTGCTCAACTTTAGCAAGCAGATTAGCGTTATCAGCTTTGAGCTTTTCCACTTCTTCATTGTCAGGGATAGAACAAGGTGCGGGAATAAGATATAAAGGTCCTTCTGCTTTTAGAACCGTTCCTATCTCAATATCTAACAATAATTTTTGCATATATTTAGGATAGCCTGGACCAAGAGTTTCCCACAAAGGATTTTCTTGATTCATCCATAGTTTGTAATCATCCTTGATTACACGTATTAGCCGTAGCTGCTCATCATTCGTTTTTCCAACATATATTACATTCTTGACCAACGATTCATTGAAGTAATCAGTCAATAATGCCATGCTGTCAAAACTCATCTTCTCTACTTTCCGTACATCAAGTTTTCTGATTTTTTCTATCAAATCAAGATGGTTCATAATTATGTGTTTTTATAATTCTTGATACTTATATATAATTCTGCTACACATTCATTGAAGTATTCTTCTCACTTCATCTTACAATTTTTGCTTCACCTTCGAAGGTGCATATTTCTGCTGCCAAGCCTTCTGGACGACCTCGCCCAGCGGTGTGAGCACAAGGGCGCTGCGACCGGCCAGATGCTCTTTTTCGTGACCAAGCTTGGTTTCGAAATATGAGAGCAGACGTTCGCGACCGCTAACAACGAGTGTTATCAGGTATGTTCCGCAACTATAATAGTCGTGGCCTGAATTTCGTGGACGATATGACTTGTGTGACACCATCAATACTCAACCTTAAGCATAATTTAACTGAGCACAAATATAGTACTTTTTCTTAAGATAAAAAAGAAAACATTCAATAAGTTGCAAAGTTGCAAATTGCGTTCGTGTTTTGTGAGACAGATTATTAAAGTTATTAATTTTGAATTAAAAATAATATAAATAATTGATATATAATATATTAGATATAAAATCCAATCTCTTATTTGTTTTCAGCTCCGGAGACTATCAATGCAATATGCAATTTTGCAATTTCCGCTCATTCTCATCCCGTTCTCTTAACACAAAAGCGTCGTCCTACGAAGACAAAGATTCGGTTGTCTTAAGACTAATTGAGCGGTTGTGTTAAGACAAAATGAAGGCTCGCTTTTCTCCTGAAAAAGATTGAAATAAATTACTTAAATCACTGAAAATAAATGTGATAATGTTTGGAAAATAAAGAAAAAATTCGTATATTTGTAGTGATAAAAAAAGACCCGATCTGACTTCTCGGTTCTGAGGAGAAAACCATCCGGAGGGTTCTCCACTCCATTTCGGGAGGGGTTGGGGGTAGGTCTTATATTATTAATCTAAAGAGAAGAAAGGAGAAATTATTATGGCAATTGTAATCAAGAGCAATCTGAGGAACATTGCGTTCAAGAAGGAGTCAGCCTACCTGACTACCCCAGTGAATTACCTTCGCATCACAAGCAACGAGTTGCTTGAGGCTGCTGCACGAAACAGCGGCATCAACAAGGCGACTATCTTTGCCGGTCTGCATGCTGTGGTAAATGAGTTTGAGAACTACCTGCTCAAGGGTCACCCAGTCCAGGTCCCGGAGCTGGGGACCTTCCGAGTGTCTTTCAATGCCAAGGCTGCAGCTACTGCGGAGGAGGCTGGAGCGAAGAAGGTGTACCGTCGTCGTATCATCTTCAAGCCGACAACCGACTTGCGAACCAAGCTCAACGACGTCGCTCTCACTCAACTGGGTGCTGACATCCTCACCAGTGCCGACGATCCTGATCCAGTACCTGGAGAAGGTGATTAAAAGACCCACCCCGCCCAATTGGGTGGGTTATCTTATTTAAAACACAACGTGCTTCGTACTAATAATAATAGTGCGAAGTACATTGTTTTATTATAGCTCGAATTATTAATAAAGACACTTTTTTAGGGTGTTATTGAAATAAATATCTGTTAGAATTTGCGTATTTTCTTATTTTCTGTAATTTTGCAATTTGTAATAAATAATTATAAGATACAAGATATGCTATCAGTTGAAGAACTAAACGACAGGTTGATTGACCTGGCTTTCGCCGAAGACATTGGCGACGGTGACCACACAACGCTTTGCTGCATCCCCGAGGACGCTATGGGCGAGTCTAAACTCTTGATCAAGGAGGAGGGTATCTTTGCCGGCGTGGAGATAGCCAAGGAGGTATTCCACCGCTTCGACCCATCTATGGAAGTCGAGGTGTATATCGAGGACGGTGCCCATGTGAAGCCTGGTGACATTGTGATGAGCGTGAAGGGAAAGGAACAGAGCCTGCTGCAGACGGAGCGCCTGATGCTGAACATCCTGCAGCGTATGTCGGGCATCGCCACGATGACTCACAAATACCAGCAGGCACTTATTGACGCCGGCACGAAGACCCGTGTGCTGGACACACGCAAGACGACTCCAGGTATGCGTATGCTGGAGAAGGAGGCTGTGAAGATTGGCGGAGGCATGAACCACCGCATCGGTCTGTTCGACATGATTCTGCTGAAAGACAACCACATCGATTTCTGCGGCGGCGTACACAATGCCATAAGCCGTGCGAAGGCTTACTGCAAGGCTAAGGGCAAGGACCTGAAAATTGAATGTGAGGTGCGCGACTTCAAGGAGCTGAACGAGGCTCTGGCCGAGGGCTGCGACCGCATCATGTTCGACAACTTCACTCCAGAGGACACGAAGAAGGCTGTGGAACTGGTAGCCGGACGTGCTGAGACTGAATCCTCGGGCGGCATCACTTTCGACACGATGATTCCCTATGCCAAGGCTGGTGTGGATTTCATATCCTTCGGTGCACTCACCCACTCTGTCAAGGGGCTCGACATGAGCTTCAAAGCTGCAGGGTCAAATAAACTGAAGATATAAGGAGACCCACCCCCTTGCCTGGCACCTTCCGCTTCGCTACACCAATCGCTTGAACGCGAACGCGCGATTGCCCGTAATGGAGGGGAGTAGTTACCTACTGCGGATTACGAACTTAAGAACTCACTCGCTTCGCGAAAAATCTGAAGAAAATCTCAGAAAATCCTTATAAATCCTTATAAATCCTAAAGAAACCAGCGCTTCAGCGCGATGATATAACTCAAATAACAGATGAAACGATTATTCATTTTTGCATTTGCACTAATTCTTCACTCTTCATTCTTCATTCTTCACTCAAATGCCTGCACAAACTTTATTGTGGGCAAGGCTGCATCGACTGACGGCAGCGTGATAGTAAGCTATAACGCAGACAGCTACGGCATGTACGGTAATATGTACCGCCACGTGGGCGGCAAGCATGCTCCGGGCGAGATGCGCAAGATATACGAATGGGACACAAACAAATATCTTGGTGAAATTCCCCAGGCGCCAGTTACCTACAATGTAGTGGGACAGATGAACGAACACCAGGTGAGTATCTGCGAAACGACCTTCGGAGGACGTGAAGAATTGGCTGACCCTAATGGCTTAATAGACTACGGTTCGCTGATATACATTGCTCTCGAACGCAGTACATCGGCTCGCGAGGCTATCTCAATTATGACTGACCTCGTGGCGAAATACGGCTACTACAGCGAGGGCGAGACTTTCACCATTGCCGACAAGAACGAGGCATGGGTGATGGAAATGGTGGGCAAGGGTCCTGGCCGCAAGGGTGCTGTGTGGGTTGCCATCCGCATTCCCGACGACTGCATCTGCGCTCACGCCAACCAGAGCCGCATAACACGCTTCGACATGAAGGACAAGCAGAATGTAATCTATGCCAAGGATGTGGTGAAGTTCGCCCGCGAGAAGGGTTTCTTCACAGGCAAGAAAGACTCTGAGTTCTCTTTCCGCGACGCATACTGTCCTCTCGACTTCAGCGGAATCCGCTACTGCGACGCTCGTGCATGGTCGTTCTTCAACAAGCACGTGGACGGTATGGACAAATTCCTGCCTTACATCAACGGCGAGGACCTCACCATGGAAATGCCCCTCTACATGAAACCAAAGCAGAAGGTGAGTGTTCAGGACATCAAGAACGATATGCGTGACCACTATGAAGGTACTGCTCTCGACATGCAGAGCGACCTGGGCAGCGGTCCTTACAACATGCCTTACCGCCCTTCTCCACTCTCTTTCACAGCTAACGGAAAGAAATACTTCACCGAGCGTCCTACATCAACTCAGCAGACAGGTTTCTCGTTTGTGGGACAGATGCGCAGCTACTTGCCAAATGCCATAGGTGGTGTGGTGTGGTGGACCAACGATGATGCCAACATGACTGCATACGTGCCTGTTTATTGCTGTGTGACAGATATTCCCAAGTGCTTCCAGCGCATCGAGGGTGTGCAGGACGAAATCACTTTCAACTGGGCATCGGCATACTGGCTCTGCAATACGGTAAGCAACATTGTTTATCCTTACTACGAGAAGATGTATCCCGACCTGCGTCGCTGGATTGACGAGACGGAGAATATCTTCAGCAACCTGCAAATGACTATGGAGACGAGAGCTAAGACCGCCTACGACAACAATCCTGCCGAAGCTGTAAAGATTCTGACCGAACACAGCCAGACTTGCGCCAACAGCATGATGAAATACTGGAAGGAACTCTTCGAGTACCTCGTAGTGAAGCACAACGACATGGTGTTGAAAGAGGAAGATGCCGATCACAAATTCGTCCGCTCACAGTATGGTCTTGGAGGTAAAATCATTCGTCCGAGCTATCCCGACCGCTACTGGGAAGCCGTAGCAAAGGAAACCGGCGAAAAATTCCTCATGAAGTAGTAGACCCACTCCCTTGCCCCTCCCTGTTATGGAGGGGAGTAGATACTTTAGAACTTAATTCTTAAAACTAACATATTATGGATCAAGAACTTTTGAAAAAATGCACTGAGATAGCTCAGATTTGGGCTACCAGTCCTGTGTTTGATGCAGAGACAAAAAAAGAAGTAAAGGCAATGCTCGAGGCTGAAGACAAATCACAGCTTATCGACGCTTTCTACCAGACTCTGGAATTCGGAACAGGCGGTCTGCGCGGCATCATGGGCGCAGGAACTAACCGCATGAACAAGTACATCGTGGGCGCTGCCACACAGGGTTTCGCCAACTACATCAACAAGGCTTTCCCTGAAGGAGGAAAAAGCGTGGTTGTAGGTCATGACTGCCGTAACAACGGACGTATGTTTGCCGAGACTGTCGCAAACATCTTCTCAGCAAACGGCATCAAGGTGTTCCTCTTCGAGAGCCTCCGTCCTACTCCAGAGGTTTCGTTCGCCATCCGTCAGCTCGGTGCTGTGGCTGGTGTGAACGTAACTGCTTCACACAACCCGAAGGAATACAACGGCTACAAGGCTTACTGGGACGACGGTGCACAGGTGCTTGCTCCTCACGACACTGGCATCATTAATGAGGTAAATGCAGTGAAGATGGAAGAGGTGAAGTGGGAAGGCAATCCTGACCTCATCCAGATTATCGGTGGAGAGATGGACTGGGATTATCTTGCAGCTGTGAAGGAAGCAATGGTTGACCAAGATGTGATTCTGCGACAGAAAGACCTCAACATCGTCTATACCCCACTCCACGGAACTGGTAGAGTAATCATTCCTGAGGCTCTGCGCAGCTGGGGCTTCCAGAACATCCACGTGGTGCCGGAGCAAATGGTTATCGACGGAAACTTCCCAACTGTGGTTTCTCCAAACCCAGAGAACTCTGAGGCTATGACACTGGGTATGAAGCTCGGAACCAAGCTCAATGCCGACCTCGTGATTGCCAGTGACCCTGACGCCGACCGTCTGGCTATCGTTTGCCGCAACAGCGATGGTGAATGGGAAATCCTCAACGGCAACCAGACTTGCATGATGTTCGCATGGTACATCATTGCCAACAAGAAGAAGCTCGGTCAGCTCAAAGGCAACGAATTCCTTGTAAAGACCATCGTAACCACCGAACTCATCCGTCGCATTGCCGACAAGAACGGTGTGGAACTCCAGGACTGCTACACAGGATTCAAATGGATTGCAGCTCTTATCCGCGAAAACGAAGGTGTGAAGAAGTACATCGGCGGTGGTGAAGAAAGCTTCGGATTCCTCCCATTCGATAAGGTACGCGACAAGGACAGCCCAGCAAGTATCTGTCTTATCTGCGAAATTGCAGCTTGGGCAAAGGACAACGGCATGACTCTCTACGACCTGCTCATGAATATCTACAACGAATACGGCTTCACATACAACAAGGCCATCAACGTAGTTAAGCCTGGTAAGACTGGAGCAGACGAGATCAAGGCCATGATGGAGAACTTCCGCAAGAATCCTCCTACTCAGCTTGGCGGTTCACCTGTAGTTCTCTCCAAGGACTTCAAACTGCTTGAGCAGACTGACGCTCAGGGCAACAAGACCAAGATGCAGATGCCTGACACAAGCAACGTGCTTCAGTACTTCACAGAGAACGGCACCAAGGTAAGTGTTCGTCCTTCAGGTACAGAGCCAAAGATCAAGTTCTACCTCGAAGTTCCTGAAGACCTTCCAAGCGCTGCCGACTACAAGGCTACCTGCGAGAAAGCAGACGTCAAGGCTACTCAGGTGCTGAAGGACTTAGGAGTGTAAAAGCAGACCCACCCCGCCCGCTGGGCACCCCTCCCGTAAAGGAGGGGGCCATCCGGATGGTGAAGTTCTCCCATGACGGGAGTTAGAGGGGTCTTCAACAAAAAAGTGGTGAGTCGATGTGACTCACCACTTTTTTTATTACTTAGTATCGATTTCCTCAGTCATATTGAGTTCGTTGCCCTTTCCGTCCTTGAATTGATATTGGAGGAAAGCTAATTGCTGACTCGGTATGACCTTTATGCCCAATCCGTATTTCATCTGCCATTTCCTGTATATCGAAAGGATACCCTTGGTGATATACGCAGCGACATAAGGATGAACATAGATTCGCAGATTCTTAATGCCCATGTGACGAACGGCATATTCTACTTTGCTTTCAAGTGTGTCGGTGAAGAGGAACGAAGACTTGATTGTTCCCTTTCCCATGCATGTAGGACAAGTTTCCTCTACCAGAACATCCATTGCCGGACGCACACGCTGACGTGTAATCTGCATCAGTCCGAACTTGGAAAGAGGTAGTATGTTATGCTTTGCACGATCGTTACGCATCAACTCCGTCATGTGTTCATAGAGTTTCTGACGATGTTCCGCAGTATCCATGTCAATAAAGTCAATGACTATGATACCGCCCATATCGCGTAGACGGAATTGTCGTGCCAATTCTTCTGCCGCACCCATATTCACTTCGAAAGCATTAGCTTCCTGTCCTTCGACTCCACGATTTCGGTTTCCGCTGTTCACATCTACCACATGCAAAGCCTCTGTATGCTCGATGACGAGGTATGCACCTTTCTTGCAGCTTACCGTTTTTCCAAAACCAGACTTGATTTGCTTGGTTACGTTGAAATTGTCAAAAATAGGAAGTTTTCCTGTGTAGAGCTTGACAATCTTCTCTCTGTCGGGTGCTATGAGCGACACATATTTCTTGACTTCCTTATATACATCTTCGTTGTTTACATGTATAGTCTCGTAGGAAGGATTGAAGAGGTCGCGTAGCAGAGCCACTGTACGTCCGGTTTCCTCATGAGTGATAGCTGGCAGTTCCATAGCCTTCTGCAATTTGGAAATACAATCATTCCAGCTATCTACAAGTATTGATAACTCCTTATCAAGTTCAGCGACTCTCTTTCCCTCGGCTACGGTGCGTACGATGACGCCGAAATTCTTGGGCTTGATACTCTGTACAAGCTGTTTCAGACGTGCACGTTCCTCTGATGATTTGATTTTGGATGAAACTGAAACTTTATCATCAAAGGGGATGAGAACCAAATAGCGTCCGGGAAAAGAAATTTCGCCAGTGAGTCGTGGTCCTTTAGTTGAAATGGGTTCCTTAGTAATCTGTACTAATATCTCCTGACCTACTTCAAGTACGTTTTGGATTTCACCTTCTTTTGGAAGATCAGGCTGACGTTTCAACTTGTCCAATGGTGCGAGACGCTTGCGGTCACTCACCACTTGTTTTACATACTTTTCCAGGGATAGGAACTGTGTTCCAAGATCCTGATAGTGTAGAAATGCTTCTCGTTCATGACCTACTTCAACAAAACATGCATTGAGTGCCGGCATTATCTTCTTGACTTTAGCCGCATACACATTGCCAACGCCAAATTTTGATTCTTGATCCTCACGCTGGAATTCCACCAGACGCTGGTCTTCAAGAAGAGCGATCGTCACATCTTTCTGTTGGGCGTCAATGATTAGTTCGCTGGTCATTTACAATACATTTAAAATTAAAAATTAAAAATTACAAATTAAAAACGCTCTCAACCCACTGTATAACAACATTCAGTGTAAAACGCTGAATCGCATTTTTAATTCATAATTTTTAATTTACTGATTTCTACTTGCTCTTATGGCGATTCTTTCTCAGTCTCTTTTTACGCTTGTGGGTAGAAATCTTGTGTCTTTTTTTCTTTTTACCGTTTGGCATAATTTCTAATGTTTTATGGGTTATATAAAAATGTGTGTGTGAATTTTATTTCATCTGATCGCAGAAGATCTTAGCTGGCTTGAATGCAGGAATGTTGTGCTCTGGGATGATGATAGTAGTGTTCTTGCTGATGTTGCGAGCAGTCTTCTGTGCACGCTTCTTAACAATGAAGCTACCGAATCCGCGAAGGAATACATCTTCACCAGAAGAGAGAGATTTCTTCACTGTATCCATGAATGATTCCACTGTAACAAGAATGCTCTGCTTGTCAATGCCAGTGTTTTTAGCAATTTCGTTTACAATATCTGCTTTTGTCATAATTGTGTGTGTATTTTTTTATGTGTAAATTAAAATAATAATCGAATTTGTTTGTAAATGCGTCACTTTCCAACACATACGGGGTGCAAAGTTAGTGAAAATTTGAAAAATAGAAAACTTTTTCACGTAAAAAGATGAAAAACAGACGATATATTCCATTTATTACTGACTCTATTTTGTAATTCGGTCATAAAAGGCTAAATTTGCACCGTCAAAAATAATACAAGAGTCATATTTACGCAAACAACATTAATGGCACACAACAAATTCAAGGGTTTAGGGGTGGCCTTAATCACCCCATTTACTCCTACGGGAGAAGTAGATTACACAGCTTTACGACGACTTGTTGAATACCAGCTGACTAACGGAGTGGATTTCTTCTGTGTCTTAGGCACAACAAGCGAAGCTCCATGTCTGACAAGCGACGAAAAGCAGAAAATCAAGAAGCTTGTAATAGAAACCGTAAAAGGCAAAGTGCCCATTCTCCTGGGATGCGGAGGAAACAACACAGCTGCCATCGTTGATTCATTAAAGCATGATGATTTCAAGGGAATAGACGGAATTCTCAGTGTGTGCCCATATTACAATAAACCGTCACAAGAAGGATTATACCAGCACTTCAAGGCTATAGCTGCAGCAACTGACATGCCTGTAGTATTATATAATGTGCCTGGACGAGTTGGAGTGAATATGACTGCAGAAACCACTCTCCGTCTTGCCCGCGATTGCGAAAACATCGTGGCAATCAAGGAAGCAAGCGGCAATTTCACTCAGATTGACGATATCATCAAGAACAAACCTGCCAACTTCGATGTTCTCTCCGGAGACGACGGTATCACCTTCCCTCTTATCACACTGGGAGCGGTAGGCGTTATCAGCGTTATCGGCAATGCCCTGCCTAAGGAGTTCAGCAGAATGGTCCGTCTGGCAATCAACGGCGACTACCCTTCAGCACGCCACATTCACCACAAATTCACAGAACTGTTCAAACTGCTCTTCATCGACGGAAACCCTGCCGGTGTCAAGGCTATGCTGAATTCGATGGGAATGATTGACAACGAGCTGCGCCTGCCTCTGGTTCCTGCACGCCTCACCACACTGGGCGAGATTGCAGCAATCGTAAAAGAACTCAACATCAAGTGTTGACGACAACAGACATTCTCTCTCAGAAATAAATTACCCCCTCTCTTCCCATTTGGGATTCTGAGGGGGCTTTTTTATTTAAGTTCATCCATTGTCATTCCATAGGTAGTTCGGAGAACTCTGAACTCCGTGCGTCGGTTCAAAGCATTACAAATCTCCTGCTTCTCATTATCAAACTTCTTGATGAACTCCTCCGTGAGGGTATCACCCTCGTTCAGGAACTCATGCTGTGATGCTGCACGTTTACGAATCACCTTTGGGCGTTCCTCACCATATCCGACTGCAGTAAGACGGTCGCGCTTGATTCCATGGTTAATGAGGTAATTAACCACGCTTTCCGCTCTTCGCTGCGAAAGATGTTTGTTATAAGTATCACTACCACGATAGTCGCAGTGGCTACTCAATTCAATTGTGATATTGGGATTATCCTCCATCATGGTGACAAGGCGGCTCAGTGCTTCCTCGCTCTCAGGCAGGAGGTTTGCCTTGTCGAACTCATAGAAGATATTCTCTATCAGCACAGGAATATTGATTGGAGGAAGTGCAAATTGCAGAACATAGTCCTCGCTCTCCTCGCTTTGCACTACGGTCAGCGACTGCTTCACATTAAGATAGCCGTTGCATGAACCAAGGAACACATATTCCACACCTGGCTTAAGCACCTTGGTAAACGAGCCGTCGCTTCGGAGAACAACCTTCTCATTGGTGCCGTCATTGCCTACCATATACACCATACCGCCAGGCAGAGCATAGCCATCCTTCTCATACAACCATCCTGTGACGGTCTGTAACACTTCCGGCAGTTCGAAACTATAGATATGCTCCCAGCCCTTTCCGTCGTTGCGGCTTGAGCAGAAGAATCCACGGTTGTGCACTCCGTCGAAGGTGATGCCGAAATCATCGGCAGAGGAGTTGAGAGGGAACTGCTGATTCTCCACTACCCATCCCCTCAACGAGTCAGGTGTAGCCTTGAAGATATCAAGTCCTCCCATGCCCGGATGTCCGTCGCTGGAGAAATACAAATCACCGTTAGGACGGAACGACGGGAACATTTCATCACCGGGTGAATTGATTGGTCGGCCAAGGTTCTCCACGCCTCCGAATCCAGTATCGGTAATTCTGATTCTCCAGATATCCAATCCACCTATTCCGCCCGGCATGTCACTTGTGAAGTACATCCACTGTCCGTCAGGACTTATCGTAGGATGGGCAAAACTTGAGAGAGTATCTTTGGATATCTCGCACTTTGAAGGTTTCGACCATGAAGCGTCGCTACGGGTGGATTTCCAGATCTCGGCATTGCGTGGATAGTCGGGATCGCTGCTGCAACGGGTGAAGTACATAGTCTTAGCATCGGGGCTGAAGCAGCACGCTCCTTCATCATAATTGCTGTTCACTTCCGATTCTATAATCTCCGGCTGCTTCCATTTTCCAGTCTCATCACGACGGGCAAGGAATATATCCGCGAACTTCACTCCGGTTACTCCGCTGAAGTCATCACCGGTTGCATCGTTTCTTGTAGAAGTGAAAAACAGCTGTGAAGATTCCAACTGGGAGATATTGAAATCCACTTTCTCCGTTTTCACAGCTTTCTGTTCTGCAGCATTTGCCGCAGCTTCGTTCACATCTTCCCTGCTTGCATTAGTTGTCAGCTCAGGCAGCAGCATAGGCGAGAAATCGCTTCTGCGGCTATTGAACAGAGCCTCACGCTTGATCTTGTAGAGATTGGGTGCCGCCTTCCACACCGGAGCCAGTTCACATGAACGTACTCCAATCAGAGCCAGTTCGTTTCCAGGATTCAGTTTAAGGTACTCCTGAAAATTCAGTTTCGCCTTGGTGTAGTTGCCAGTTTTCAATTGCTGTTGTGCCAGGTAGAGTATCGCAGTAGAGTCTGGATATTTGTATCTGACTGCATTCTGGTATGCAGCCACCGACTTCTGCACATAGTTTATACGGCGATAGCACTCTCCCATCCACCAAGCACGTACTCCGCGCTTCACCTTATCCTTTACCTTGCACTGTGAATAAGACTTCTTGAAATACACAGATGCCGTGTAGTATTCACCGAGAGCATAAGCCTGCTCTCCTTTCTTGAATGCTATGGTTTCATTACTGCATGCCAACACAACACTCAACAAGAAGAGTATTAAAACAGAGGAAAATGTATATTGGAGTTTTTTCAACGTATTCAACAATTATATATATAATGTGTTCGACTTTTATTATTATCTATATCATCCATATAAATAAACGAAAAAAGCGACGATTTATTACAAAAAAAAATTGCTTATCTCACGACAAGCAATCTTTACTAACCTTAAAATAAATCTAATACCATGAAAAACACGTTGCAAATTTACTGGTTTTTTTCAAATACCAACAAACTTTTTCCAAGTTTTTGCATCGGTTTTAAATCTATTTAACAAAACTAGCTGAATATATAAATAACACCTTGGATTTTTTCACATTTAGTAACACTTTTATATCAAACTATTCATTTGACAGTGCATCCAGCTTTTGTTGGATTTCGTTCAAATCGCTACGCAATTTGTCAACTTTGCGGTTAAGTTCGTTGACCAACTGGTTTCCGTTCTTGGACTTGGATGAAAGAGTAAGGAATCCGAGGTTATTCTCGTAAGTCTTTATCTCATTCTTCAATATGTCGTACTGACGAAGGAGTTTTTCCTTAACCTTGCCATCGTTGTCCTTGACTTCCGACTTGAATCGGCTGATACGTTTCTGGACAGCATGTTCGTTCAGAGCACCATAGAGACGATCCATCTGCTCACGCAATGCCTTGTAGATATTCTCTTTCTCCTTGAAAGGAACATGTCCTATCTGATTCCATCTCTCCTGAGCATCACGCAGACGGTCACGATAGTCGTCGGTCTCAGTAGCAGGATCGATAGCCTTCAGTTCGTCTATGATTGCCTGCTTCTTCTGCAGGTTCTCAATCTGCTCAGCATGCTGAGAGTGGTTAGCTTCCTTCTTTGCTGCAAAGAAAGCATCGCAGGCTGCATTGAAGCGCTTCCATATCTCATCGCTGTATTTCTTAGGCACAGTACCGATTTCGCGCCACTGCTTCTGAAGCGACTGCAGCAAGTCTGTTGTCTTCTTCCAATCTGTGCTATCCTTAGCAGCTTCAGCTTTCTCACACAATTCAAGTTTCTGCTTGAGATTGTTGTTCAGCGATTCACGTACATTCTTGAAGAATTCAGTCTTCTTGGTGAAGAAATTGTCACAAGACTCTCTGAAACGCTCGAAAATCTTAACGTTCATCTTCTGAGGAGCATAGCCGATGGTCTTCCATTCAGCCTGCAGCTCTATGATTTTTGAGGAAACATCGTTCCAATCAGCGAAAGTATGAAGGCTTTCGAGGTCGAAATTCTCAACCTGTTCGCAGAGTGCAGTCTTCTTTTCAAGATTCTGCTGCTCCTGCTCCTTGCGTGATTCGAAATAATCCTGATGGCGCTTGTTCACTATTGTTGAAGCTGCCTTGAATCTGTTCCAGATTTCTTCACGAAGATCACGTTCCACAGGACCTATCTCGCGGAATTCCTGATGCAGCTGCTGCAAAGCGCGGAATGCAGAGATAACATCCTCTTCCTCGCACAGCTGTTCTGCACGCTTGCACAGTTCAGTCTTCAGCTCAAGATTCTTCTTGAAGTCGTATGCTCTGAATTCGTTGTTCAGTTTCAGAGTGTCGTAGAACTGCTCTATGTTCTGCTGGTATGTTTTCCACAAATCCGTAGCCTTCTCTGCAGGCACCTGTTTGATATCATTCCATTCCTGCTGCAGAGTACGTATTTCACTATATGAGCGGTTCACCTCATCAGGCTTGGAAAGGATTTCCTTAATTCTATCGATGATGGCTACTTTCTTGTTATAGTTCTCCTCAAGCATCTTCAGTTCCTCTTCATGCTGAGCCGCTCTTTTCTCACGGACAGTATTCATGAGAGCCTTGAACTCAGCCTCATCATCATTTGCCGCAGGCTGATAATCCTCAGGAGCACCACCGTTCTTGATGTACTCTTCATACTCAGCCTCCTGCTGCTGTTTATGTAGTTTATAGAAAGTGCTCTTCAATGCGTCTGTCTCCTGACGGGAAATAGCGTCTTCGCTGTCAATCATATCCTTCAGGCGGTTCATCACTTCAGCTTTCGACTCATAACGGACTACGCTATCAGCCTCATCTGATTCTTCTGTTTCTTGATTTGCCACAGCTTCCACTTGCTGTTCTTCTGTAGCAACTTCATTGTTGTTCTCAACAACTGCCTCTTCATCGTTCAGCAGTTGATCGTTGTTCTTGATGTCAGTCATCACCTCAAAAATTAAATGTTAAAGAATATGCGGATTGGTTAAATCCACTTGTTAGTTTTTATTACGTTGATTAAGACAGAATTGCGATATCTGCCTTTTCGCTTGCAAATCTAATGAATTATATTTAATTAACAACAATTATCTTCAAAAATCTGCACACCTCCTGCTCAGATCAATGATATTGAGTAGATATACACCACTGCCGCAGGTATTGCCACGAGCGACGAGTCGAAACGGTCGAGCATGCCACCGTGTCCGGGAAGGATGTTCCCGGAATCCTTAATGCCGAGCTTGCGTTTCAGCAGGGATTCCACCAGGTCGCCCCAAGTACCGAAGACCACAACCACAAATGCCAGTCCTGCCCAGTAGAGGCGGTTGAGCACAGCGTCATCAGGAGCGAAGTCGTTGCTCCAGATTGCAATTATCTGCGAGGCAGCCAATGCCACAACTGTACCGCCTACACTACCCTCCCATGACTTCTTAGGGGAGATACGGGGGAAAAGTCTGTGTTTGCCCAGCCACACTCCGAAGATGTATGCACCTGTATCGCTCGACCACAGGAAAATGAAGATTGAAAGAGCAAAGATGCTTCTATATGCTACAGCGCTCAATCCCGTTCCCGGCACTGGGAAGAATTCGATGGTCAGGATGCTCAGCAACGAGAAAGGCAATGCGATATAAAGCAAAGCCATCAGAGCATAAGCCCAGTTCTGTATTGGAGTTTCACTGTTTGTGTACAGTTCGCTAATGAACAGGTACAAGATAGACAGGCACAGTGGTACAAAGATGCCTGCACCCGACACTCCAAGAGAGAATCCGTAAACAGAGAAGAAAAAGATAACCGCTGCAGCAGTTGTTATCAGTTTGTTAATCTGAACACCCTGGTTCTTGTTCAGTATTGAGCAGAACTCCCATGTTGTCAAGCCAGTTATAATGGCAAAAAGGAATCCGAACGAATAAGGTCCTGAGACTATTGCGGCAACCAAAACCACAACAAACAGAATTCCTGTGATAGAACGCAATAAAAGATTACTCTTCATATATAATATTATTAGGTGTTAGGCATTGTTATTTTCATTTGCTGCCCGCTTTGCTTTTTCCACTACGGCATCGATGGCCTTCTGACGCACGATTTCAGCATTCTCGTCTGCCACGGAAGCAGCATCGTTTTTCGATTCAGCGTCCGAGTTCTCAGCAGAATCGTTCTTCTGCTTCTCGTTCAGCGCCATAATCTCCTCTGTACGGGATATGAATTTACGTTCACCGAACACATGTTCCACATCCTCAGCCAATATCACTTCCTTATCCACAAGCATCTGGGCAAGCGCAGCATGTCCGTCCTTGTGTTCAAGAATCACACGCTTAGCTCTCTCGTACTGTTCGTCGATGATTGCCTTCACCTCCTTGTCAATCAGTTCAGCGGTAGTTTCGCTGTAAGGCTTCTGGAAAGTATATTCGCTTTGGTTGTTGTAGTAGCAGAGATTAGAAACCTCCTTGCCCATGCCGTAGTACACCACCATGGCGTAGGTCATCTGGGTAACACGTTCCAGGTCGTTCATCGCACCTGTTGAGACACGTCCCACACAGAGTTCCTCAGCTGCGCGACCACCCAGCAATGAGCAAATCTGGTCGAGCAGTTCCTCCTTAGTTGTAATCGGACGCTCTTCGGGTGTGTACCATGCAGCACCCAGAGCCTGTCCGCGAGGCACAATGGTAACCTTCACAAGCGGGTTGGCATATTCCAGATGCCAGGAGATGGTAGCATGACCAGCCTCATGCAAGGCAATGGCTCTCTTTTCAGATACAGTCATCACCTTCGTTTTCTTTTCAAGTCCGCCGATGATTCTGTCCACAGCATCGAGGAAGCACTGGCGGTCAACCCATTCGCTGTTTCTACGGGCTGCTATCAGGGCAGCTTCGTTGCACACATTGGCAATATCTGCACCTGAGAAGCCAGGTGTCTGACGTGCAAGCAAATCCACATCCACGGTCTCGTCAATCTTCACAGGACGCAGATGCACATTGAAGATAGCCTTGCGCTCATTCAGGTCAGGCAGATCCACATTTATCTGGCGGTCAAAACGTCCGGCACGCAGAAGAGCCTTATCCAGGATGTCGGCACGGTTCGTCGCAGCAAGGATGATAATACCGCTGTTGGTACCGAAGCCGTCCATCTCAGTGAGAAGCTGGTTGAGCGTATTCTCGCGTTCATCGTTCGAACTCATGCTGAGAGTCTTGCTGCGGGCGCGTCCGATAGCGTCGATTTCATCAATGAAGACGATACAAGGCGATTTAGCCTTAGCCTGCTGGAACAGGTCACGTACTCGTGACGCTCCCACACCCACAAACATCTCCACGAAGTCAGAACCCGACAGCGAGAAGAACGGCACGTTAGCCTCACCTGCCACAGCCTTTGCCAGTAGAGTCTTACCCGTTCCCGGAGGACCGACGAGCAATGCACCCTTTGGAATCTTACCACCCAGGTTGGTATATTTGTCAGGCTTCATCAGGAAGTCCACAATCTCCTGCACCTCCTGCTTTGCACCTTCAAGACCTGCTACATCCTTGAATGTGATACGAGTAGCGTCGTTCACATCCTTCTCAAACAACTTTGCCTTGGATTTACCCACGGAGAAGATGCCGCCGCCCATGCCGCCTGCACCTCCCACTCTTCTCATTATGAACATCCAAATACCGATAATGAGGACGAACGGGAAAATCTGCCAGAAGATATTCATGAACAGGTTGTCGTTCTGTTCGTACTTCACCAGTCCATTAAACCTGCCCTTGGAGCGGCTTTCGTTGAGATACTCCTCCACCTGGTCTATGCTGCCTATTTCAACGCTCACAAACCTGCGGACATTGTTTTGTGGACTTGAATTGCCAAACACGTAAACTTCACCCTTCTGATTGAGTTCACATGTAGCCACCAGTTCCTTCTTCTCTATTGTCACCACATCCACATAACCGCTGTCCACACATTCCTGGAATTTGGAATAGGCGATTCTGCGACCTTCACTAGTCTCGTTTCTCGTAAAAATCAGAAACATCAAACCAAATATCAGTATTGTGTAGAGCCACGTGAAATTAAAACGTGACCCGTTGCCCTGACCTCTCTGTTGAGGTCTATTTGGTTGTAATCCATTATTCGGATTCTGCATATTTGCCATTGTTTATTAGTCTAAATTCGGAATATCATTAGTTATAGCGTCTTCCCACAGGTTATCGATATCGTAGAATTCGCGGGCTTCGGGAAGGAAAACGTGAACCATCACGTCAGCATAGTCCATTGCCACCCAGATACAGTTGTTCTGCCCCACCACATGAAGCGGACTCACACCCATGCTCTTCTTTACTTCCGCTTCCACCTCATCGCTTATCGCACTCACCTGATTAGGGGAATTACCCTCACAAATCACTATGTAGCTGCAAATCGCCTCATCGATTTGTGTCAGGTCGGCAACCCTGATGTTTTTGCCTTTTTTCTCTTGAATACCTTTTACTATACTTTCAATAATCGGATTTTTATTCATCTAAATCTCTTTAATTCAATAATCAATTTCTTATACTCAATAATATCATGCAAAGTTAAGTCTTTATTTTAGAATTAGAAACTTCTGATTTATGTTTTCACTTTTTTTATTAAAAAAAATGCCCCCTGAACAGTCAGGGGGGCATCTTTTCATAAGTAGTTCTAGCGTGTTAGAATCGCACAAACTTAATTGCCTGTGCGATTTGCTAATAAGGAGGAAAAAGATAAAGACCTCCAACTCATAGTAAGCCGGAGGTCTGATATCTTAAAAATCAAATTGGATTACAATGCTATGCGCAAACCAGTGCGGGCGATAGTAGTGCCTGGAGAGAAGCCATAGCGATATGTACAATGTGAAGCCCAGTTGCTGAGGTCGAAGCTACCACCGCGAACTATGCGCTTTGAAGTGTCCTTACTGCCATTGTAGCCGTCGCTCCAATAGCTGTAAACCCATTCCTGAACGTTGCCCGACATGTCGTAGATGCCAAGTTCGTTTGGTGACCTCATCTTGACATTGTGGGTATCTTCGTTACTGTTGCTGCTATTCCAGCTAACGGTGTTGCAGTCATCGCTTCCTGCAAACTTGTAACCTCGTGAGCTTGTTCCGCCGCGTGCTGCAAATTCCCATTCTTCCTCGGTTGGTATGCGGAAGTTCATGCCTGTAAGGGTGTTGAGTTTGTTGACGAATGTTTCACAGTCGTTGAATGAGATTGACTCTACAGGACGCTGTGTACCCAAACGCTTTGACGGATTGGTTCCCATGACAGCCCTCCACAATTCCTGAGTAACCTCAGTCTCTCCGATATAGAAGTCGTTGACTGATACGCGGTGCACAGGTTTCTCGTCGTTGGTGCGTTCGGAACCCATCTGGAAAGAGCCTCCGTTAACTCGGATCATTGTGAACTGAACGCCATTGGCTGTGAAGTATCTCTTTGACGCACTACTGTTGTTATTGTTGCCGTAGTTGTTGGAGTTGCCTCCACCAGGAGCAGCCGCAATACGCAAACCTGTACGTCCGAGGTTGGTGCTCTTGGAGAAGCCGTAGCGATAAGTGGTGTGTGCAGCCCAGTCTGTGAGGTCGTATGCACCACCGCGGACAACGCGCTGGGAATTGTCCCGACTTGCGTTATAGTTCTCACTCCATCCGCTGTTGACCCATTCTTGAACGTTACCCGACATGTCGTAGATGCCAAGTTCGTTAGGAGACTTCAGCTTAACGTTATGGGTGGAGCTGTTACTATTAGCTGTTACCCATGCCACAGAAGAATAGTCATTGCTTCCAGCGAACTTATATCCGTAAGAACGGCTGCCGCCTCGTGCTGCGTATTCCCATTCTTCCTCTGTAGGTATGCGGAAATTGATTCCGGTGAGAGTACTCAGCTTGTTTACGAATGTTTCGCAATCGCTATAGGTGATATTCTCTACTGGACGGGTCAAACCGTACATCTTTGCCGGATTGGTTCCCATGACAGCCTTCCACAATTCCTGAGTAACCTCAGTCTCTCCAATATAGAAGTCGTTGACTGATACGCGGTGGATTGGTTTCTCACTGTCGGTACGTTCCGAACCCATCTGATAAGAACCGCCATTCACGCGAATCATTGTGAACTGAACACCATTGGCGGTGACGGTCTGCTTAGAACCAGTAAGACCTGTAGTGCTGCCACCGGTAGAGCCTGAACCTAACATAGCAAGACGGAAGCCGCAATTGGTGTTCTTTTTGTCATTTGTGTAATATCCTGAGAATGTCACTACCTGGTATTTCTCTATTTCGTCCTCTGAGAAGCTACCGCCACGTACAGTGTGCTTGCCATTGTCGTTGTCACCGATAGTGCTAGTCCATTCCCACACGTTTCCGGTCATGTCATAGAATCCTAATTCGTTTGCAGCTCTCATCTTGACATTGTGGGTAGAACTGTTGGCATTGCCGCTATTCCAAGAAACGGAGTTCAGGACGTTGCTACCGCTGTACTTGTAGCCTTTGGACTGTTTACCACCCTTGGCAGCATATTCCCATTCCACTTCTGTAGGCAGGCGGAACTGACGTCCGGTCTTGCTGTTGAGTTTTGAGATGAAGTCAAGGCAGTCGTAATAGGACACTAACTCTACAGGGTTACGGTCAGACCTGAAGTGTGAAGGATTGGTTCCCATCACGGCATACCAGAGTTCCTGGGTAACCTCGGTTTCTCCCATATAGAAGGTATCAACGGACTTGCTCACATTTGAAGAGCCGAAAGAGAACGAACCGCCGTCAACTCGTATCATATTGAATGAAACACCGTTGACTGTTATCGTTTCCTTGCTTGCCGTACTGCTACCGCCGCCAGTATAGCTGCCTGGGGGATTGAGATAGTCCTTGGCGGGCTTATATCCCAGCCTTGCAGCCATTTCAACGATGGGCTTGGTATCCTTGTCGTAAGGAATCAAGTCTTCCACTACCTGGTCGGTTACTTTCTCGGTAGTGAGTTTGAGATACTTGTTGTAGTCAGTAGGAGGATTAGGCATGCTATAGCCTTCCGACTTGATTATCTGCAGCATGTAGTAGGCATCGACATAGGCACCCTTCTCCACCATCTTCTTCACACCTGGGCGATACTTGGTACCGTTGATAATGCTGTAGTAATCATCATACTGCGCCTGTGCTCCAATAGCGAAACACATAAGGGCGATCATAGTAATAATGCTTCTTTTCATATTATATTAAAATTAGTTAATATATCAGGTTGTTGTGCAAATGTATAGATTGTTTTTGAATCTGCAAACATTTTTTACAATAAAGTTTGTGAGAAGCAGGAAAATTCGTTTGAAACACCGCATTTTAAGGCATGAAATCACAAATAGAAATCCTGTGTGAGCTGACGGTAGTGTAATGAATAGCCTCCAGCGACATCGTGAATGACAAGTTTGGAACACACAGACGGTTCATCGCTGCGGCTGAACTCCAACAAAGTCCGCTTGGGTGGTTTACGTTCTGTGGTGTGGACATCAGTACGGCGCAGCAGATGGAGACCATGTGCTGATGCCGAGAGTACTATGTCGGGAACTGCGGAAGCGGGCACTACCACATCGAACTTCCCTTGCGGACTAAGCAACTCCGCAGCACGATCCACCAATGTGGCAAACGGCAGGGAAGACTCACTGCGTGCCTGATTCCTGCGGCTGTCGGGGGAATGGACATCCTCCACGTAGAACGGTGGATTGCTTACTATGACATCGTATTTAAGGTCATAAGGAAACGGGGCTGTGAAGTCAGCTTCAAGAACCGTCAGGCGGGAGGCAAAAGGCGAACGAAGAAAGTTTTCCCTTGCCTGAGCCACCGCATCGCTATCTATATCAACGCCCGTAACTCTCAGTTCTGTGTTGCGCTGGGCAAGCATCAACGCTATCAACCCGCTGCCTGTGCCTACATCGAGCGCATTGGCGGCTCCGTCTACACTCGCCCATGCTCCAAGCAACACACCATCGGTGCCGACCTTCATGGCACAGCGATCGTGCCAAACAGTGAATTGTCGAAATTTGAATAAATCTGCTTTCATTTTTATTACTTTTCTGCTAAGTAACGAAATTATTCTCAAACTCAACCTATTGAGCATCAATTATTAAACAATGTTAACACTCTGCAATAATTGGC
Organism: Prevotellaceae bacterium UBA2852; assembly: GCA_002350855.1. Next base: position 25,579 of record DEFM01000015.1, on the reverse strand, counting down.
GCAGTATTTCCGTTTATGTAAAAGAGTAAACAAAGGGGATTTATCTTTAACTATGAATAATCAGGTTTACAACGTTTGGAAGTTTTCTATTGAGCCGTTTTCAGAAGTGGCTTCGGATGTACTTTGTGCCCTGCTTGCCGACGTAGGGTTCGACAGTTTTCAACAGACAGAAGATGGTGTGGAGGCGTATATTCTGCAGTCATGCGATATGGAGTCAAGCCAAATAGATGCCATAATCAGGGAGTTCCCATTCGAAGACACCAGTATCTCCTACTCCATGGCTGAGATGGAGAACAAGGATTGGAATGAGGAATGGGAGAAGAACGGCTTTGAGCCTATATGCATACCCGGACTGTGCGTCATCCACGATGCACAGCATAGCGTGAAGCCCGAACCATTCGACATACTATTACAACCGCGAATGGCGTTTGGAAGTGGTACTCACGAAACCACCCACCAACTTTCAGAACTGCTGCTCCGCAGGAATTTCGCAGGGAAGGCGTGCCTTGACATGGGTTGCGGAACAGGCATTCTTGCCATCTGTATGGCATTAAGTAAAGCAGACTATGTTGCAGCCATAGACATAGACGAGTTCAGTGTGGAGAACACACGGCTCAATGCCTCATTAAACGGAACAGATGGAAGAATCAAGGTTTATCATGGTGATGCTGCCGCCATATCACAAGCTGCAGCGGACACACCTCAGGGCAAGTTCGACCTGATAGTGGCAAATATCCACCGCAACATCATTGTAAATGACCTGCATGTCTATGTGCAGTATCTTACCCCTGGCGGTTCACTCATCGTAAGCGGATTCTTCACGGATGACATTCCAACAATAAAGAGCGCAGCTGAGGGGCAAGGCTTTCACCTTGTTCACCAACAAGACAAAAACAACTGGGCTGTTCTGGAGTTAAGAAAAGATTAGAACATCATCCTGAACAGGAATCGTATTCCGCTTTTATTCGTTCCAGGATTGTGGAGATATGTAATACGACGAACATACTCTATATGAAGTAACTTGAACACATTGCAAATGCCAAGACGAAGTTCTATATATGGCACACGCTTGTTCATTACGACCGTGTTATTCTCGTAGTAAGTACCTCCATTGTCATCATTACGGAAGTGTCCTGGGAAATAGAATAGATCTGTATCGGTGTAATTACTTGATGCAGGATTGTTCTTTTCAGAGAGAGAACCCCAAAGCAAATTGATACCGAGATACTCACGCCACTGAAGTTTATGGAGCAGAGGTATGCGGTTGAATACTTTTCCACATAAATTCCATGCAAGCATAGCCTGAGCATAACGGTCATTCAGAAACTCCAGATTGGAAATAAGGGCAAAACAATTATCCATGATGATATAGGACTGATTTGCCGCAGGATGGATGAGCAACGGGAAAGGAACTTTGTTCCACTGAATGCCAGCCTTCAAGTCAGTATCCAGATACCCCCATCCTCCAGGAATATAAAGTCGTTTGTAGAAACCAGCTTCAGTTACATTATAATTGTACTCACCACCAAGGAAGCCTTTTATTCCCATTGTGTGACTAAGGGAGAGGATTGGTGCATCCTTATTGAGTTTTATTCGTCGTTGCTTGGTGTTGCTATAGGCAGCACCAGGCTCGAACGACATACCCACCTTCAGTTCAGATGTGGTGATATCATGAATATGACGGGAAGGATCGTAAGTAAGAGCCGACATTCCCTGCGTTGACACATTAGGGTCTGTTCCCAGGCGCTGATAGAAGAGCGCATCCACAGCTCGGTTGTTCTGACGTGTGAACGTAGCATTGAACTTAAGTCCGTCGTACCATTCACGGTCATACATAATCTTGAACTCCCTGGTGTGGTTGTACTGGTCAACCTTTGAGGAATGGAAAGCCATGAAGACATTGTCCTTGTCCGTCGGCACGAATTTATCGAAAGGAGAAGTGATGTCGTTCCAATACGACACATGTATGTTGTTCTTAGGGAATTCCCTGGAAAGGTACGCCTTGCGGTTAAAGGAATATGTGAGTTCGGTACGCCCGTACACATTATTGCGTTTCGGGCTGTAGGCTATGTAGCCGCTCCAGAAAAGGTGCGGATTGAGGTGTGCTGTGGTGAATCCGGAAATACGGAAACGCACATCATCGTAGTGATTGAATGAAATAGTGGTATTGATCGGTCCGAAATCGAACTTATTATTCTGAAGAGAATCAGACGTTTCGATGAAATTCTCAATCAAGGCCTTGGCACCAAACATAACCACCTTGAATCCCTTGATTTGCGTAAGTTTCTGAAGGAACGAACCCATTTCACCTTCGCTCTGCGTGAGTTCTACCTTACGATATTCTTTCCAGTAGTTGTCGTCAGTATGCATCGTAGCATCTGGTTCAGTGTAAACATTTCCCTTGATATGCTTGAATACCTGATTGGAAATAGGATCAAAAGAATAATCAAAATGTCTCACGGCGCGCTGAACCTGTAATTTATTGAGCCAGGAGTTAATTCTGAGTTCAATCAGCATATCATTATTCACAGAAACACGTTCTCCCGAAGCAAGTTCCTCATAATCCTGCTTAATAGACATGGACTCCACAAAATTGACATCACTTCGACGAGGAATTGTGATTTCCACCCTACGCACTTGATAAGTAGTGTCTCTGAGAATAAATAAATGGCCAGAAAAACCAATATCCTGTTCATTGTTTGGTACAAACCCCACATCAATCACACTATCACCCTCTATAGCCAACGTGTCTTGGATATAATAACGATAGAAACCGATGGCTGAATTTGCTATAGGACTCTTAAAACGAAGTTTAAGCAATCGGCACTCCTCGTCATAAATGTTAACATTGGTAAAGCAGTCTTTTAGCACCGAATTCAATATCTCACCGGTATTAATCAGTTCATTGATTCCACGCGAGTTCTTACCCTTTATCAGAATCTTCTCCGCCTTTGGATCTTTGCGATAGTAATGAGTTGAGAGCGCTTCATCCACGGTAAGCGGAAGAATCAGTTTGCCAGTTTCCTTACAATACTCTACATGTTCCTTAAGGAAAGCCCATCGCTTGCCTTCCTCCAGTTCAAATATCTTTTCCGTGAACTCATTGATGGAAAAAGTCATCTTCTCGTAAGAAGAAAATGAGAAGAAGTCTTTGGAATGCAGATCATTATACTTCTTTGCATCAATCACCTTCTTCATCAACTCTACCGCAGGATTGTTCTTACGGCTGTACTTATGGTTCTTCGCCACTACATTAACCGTCTGCAGCATATGGGGTTCAGGCACAAGCTTAATTTTGAGATTTCGTGTTTTTCCTGGAATAAGTGGAATCTTTTGTGTCACATAACCCAATGTAGAAACGGTAAGTTCATGACACAAAGAATCATCACGTAGCACGAACTGTCCCTTTTCATCTGTCTGATCGCCTATGCCACGTCCTTCGTAATAGACATATACATAGTCCAACGGCTCCTTGCTACGTGCATCTATTACCTGACCGGTTACTTGTGCAGCCACGTCGGCAGGTAACAGTTGCAGTAGTAACAGTAATAAAAATCCTAAATATTTTCGCATTTTAATCGATTTCCTCGTCAGCTTCGTAGCCACCCATCTCACGGATTGCGTTCTTCAACATAGTGTACTGCTGATAGAGGTGGTTAACTGCCTCTTCACCCTGGGTATAGTCGTGCATAGGAGACTTGAGGAAGAATGATAGAAAGCGCTGAGTGCCATAACGTCCGGCACGGGCAGCGAGGTCACTAAGCAGGCAGAGGTCCAGACAAAGAGGAGCTGCGAGGATAGAGTCGCGGCAGAGGAAGTTAATCTTAATCTGCATTGGATAGCCCATCCAGCCGAAGATGTCGATATTGTCCCAACCCTCCTTGTTGTCGTTGCGGGGAGGATAGTAGTTGATACGCACCTTGTGGTAGTACTGAGTATCCTCATCGTTGCCGTGTCCGTAGAGGTCAGGCTGTACATCAGGCTTGAGGATTGTCTCCAGAGTAGAGAGTTTACTTACCTCCTTAGTACGGAAGTTTGCTGGTTCATCCAGCACAAGACCGTCACGGTTTCCAAGAATATTGGTAGAGAACCATCCGTTGAGACCGAGACAACGAGTTCCGATGATAGGAGCAAAACCAGACTTCACAAGAGTCTGACCAGTCTTGAAGTCCTTGCCGGCAATTGGCATGTGAGTCTTATCGGCAAGTTCCCACATAGCAGGAATATCCACTGTTGTATTTGGAGCACCCATGATGAATGGAGCACCTTCGGTCAATGCAGCATAGGCATAGCACATAGATGGAGCGATATGCTCACGGTCGTCAGCCTTCATGGCAGCTTCGAGGTCGGAAAGCTTGTAGTGCACCTTCTCGTCTACAGGAACATATATTTCAGTAGATGCAGCCCAGAGCACAACAATACGTGCACAGTTGTTCTCAGCCTTGAACTTGCGGATATCCTCACGGAGGGCTTCTACCATCTCCCAACGGGTTTTGCAGTCCTTCACATTGTCACCGTCAAGACGCTTTGCAAAATTCTTGTCGAAAGCAGCCTTTATAGGAACAATCTTCTCCAGTTCATTGCGAACAGGCTCGATGTCCTTTTCTTTCAGCACCTCGGCATATATGGCAGCCTGGTAGGCATTCTGCGGATAAACGTCCCATGTTCCGAAAACGATGTCGTTAAGTGATGCTATAGGAACAATCTCGCTGTAGTGGAGATATTTCTTGTCTGTACCTTGCCCGATTCGGATCTTGTCGTACTGAGTCATGCTGCCGACAGGCTTAGTCAAGCCTTTGCGAGCCATCAACACACCTGTCATGAAAGTAGTGGCAACGGCTCCATTGCCAACCACCATAATACCCAGCTTGCCTTCTGCTGGTTTTACTTTATTGTTAGTCATAAAAATATGTTATATATATGTTATATATTTAATCTTGAGTGCAAATACACAATTAAATTGCAAAGTAAATAAAACTTTTCAACGTAAAAAAGTTTTTAACTTAAATTTACAATGCCGGCTTATCAATTCAAATAAAGAGAGTACTACGACAACCGTCAATATGCCCAGCAATACATCAATAGTATAATGATGTCCACTATAGACTGCAGCAAACCACACACCCACTGAGACTACGCCTATCACTGCAGCCCAAGTATAATCCTTTCCATATCGCCACGCAAAATACAGAGCCACAGGATTATAGGCTGCATGAAGAGATGGCAGGGCTGCAAAAACATTGGAATTATTTACATAAATACTATGGAATACGGGAACTCCTACCAGTTGATCGAATCTCGCTAATCCTGCCACATTGCCAGGAGTAGAGAGAATCGGTTCGGTGCCATACTGAATAATGTACCATGGCGGAGCTGCAGGATGAATGTAATAACCCGTGAAACCGACTATGTTCACAAACAGGAACGCAAGCAGAAATTTCAGACAGAGTTCATATCTACAGGTAAAATAGAGACGGAAAGCATAGGCAAGCGGCAGCGGCACCCACAACAGATAGCAGATTCCTGATATCAGATCGAGCACCACATTGTGGTGTGCATCAAAATACTCCGATGGAGTCAACATATTACCGTCACCTACAGCTATTCCAAACAAATCTTTCTCGCAGTTATACAAACCTTCTATGTCGATTGGTGCAACCATATAATTAGGATACACGCGCATGAAATCATAGAGGATTGCAAACACTATCATAGGTGAGAAGCACAACAAAAGCCTGCGGGCAGCACTACCGCTCCATGCAAGCACAAGAGTCACCGCAGACATCGCAACCGTTGTGGGAGAATAGCCAATAAGCACAATGCTAACTGCTATATAAACAGCAACAATCAATGTTATATAAACACTATATCTAAACTTATATAACATTCTTTATCTTAACTGTTTATAAACATGAATAATGCGAACAACAGCTGTAGCATTTGACAACACTGCTATAAGCAATTGTGGAACGAGCAGAAACCAAACAGAATCACTCCCCATACTACCATGCAGAAGACCGAAAAGCATACAGCCCAATGCCGTGAGAACAACACGTTCGGGACGCTGCATCAAGCCCACCTTACATTCACAGCCAAGTCCTTCCGCCCTGGCTCTGACATAGCTCACCATAATTGAACCTATGAGTGACAGGAATGTGGCTACAGTTCCTAACGCATTACCTGAATACATAAAAAAAACTGCTAAGGCTGAAAGTGTTGTCAATTCCTGATAGCGGTCAAGAACAGAGTCATAAAAAGCACCGAATTTGCTTACCATGTTCGCAGTTCGTGCCAGTCGACCGTCCAACATATCAAAGAGACTTGACAGAATAATTACCAAACCGCCCCATCCTATCCACGAATAAGGATTAACCAGAGGACTCAGAGCTGCATACAGAATCATTGCGGCAGCAGCCAGATTTCCAATCAAACCTACCGTAGTAACCATGTTGGGAGTCATGCCCACCTTGCGCATCAACCAAACTACGGGATCAATAACTTTGTAGATGCTCATCTGCAGGGCATCACGCCCTTGCTTAAATTTATTTTCCATTTTTATTTAACTCCTCTTTGGAAACAAGAAGATCCATGAGGATTTTACAGCTAAAAACATTTTTGGCTGCAAAATTAACAATTTAATCCCGTATCTTCAACAATTTATATTATTTTAGTAAGAATCGCTATTTCAGATTATCATCATTAGTACATTAAATAAAGGCCTTTTTGCCAAGAAAAATACATAAAAAAGCACTAAAACATGTTATTTAACACATTTTTTCTTCATTATCTATACACGTAACAATAAAATGTTCTACCTTTGTAATAAAATTACAGAAAAATCGTTAATTATTAAATATAAATAACACTCAATTGACAACAGATTACTTGGAAAATAATTACTCTCAAACTATAGATAACATGAACGCCGTGGAGAGAGGCATAAAACGCTCTTTCGATTTCTTTGCCGCTCTGCTGGGACTGATATTACTTTCGCCTGTTTTCCTGATAATTTACATCATCCAGAAAATAGATGGGAAAGGTCCTGTTATATTCAGCCAAGAGCGTATTGGGAAGAACGGCAAACCCTTTCGGATTTTTAAGTTCCGCACTATGATTCCTGGAACAAAAGAGGACGCACCGGAACTTGCAAAGAAGAACGACGAGCGTCTGACAAAGGTAGGGAAAGTACTTAGAGAGCATCACATAGACGAATTGCCTCAGTTGTGGAATGTACTGATTGGTGACATGTCGTTTGTGGGTTACCGTCCGGAACTTCAGTTCTTCATTGACAAAATCATGGAGCAGAACCCCGACTATGCCCTACTCTACTGTTCACGTCCAGGTATCACTTCCTACGCTGCAATTCACAATGGTTACACCTACACCATAGACAAGATGCTGACACGCCTCGACATGGATCTTGAATATCTGCGCAAGCGTACTCTATGGACAGATGCGAAAATAATTTTCTCCACGCTTTTCAAAGCATGCTAATAAAAACTAAGACCACTATATGTTATTGAATTTCAAAAAAATTGCATTTATCACGCTGATGAGTTTTGTATGCGGAATGGCAATGGCTCAGAGCGGAATGACAGATGACCAAGTCATCACTTATGTGCAACAGCAACAAAAGCTTGGGAAGAAGCAGTCTGACATCGTATCTGCACTATTCAGGAGAGGTGTTACAGCTGAACAGATGCGCCGTATCCGTAAGAAATACGAAGCACAGCAGAACCAATATGGTGCCGTTGATCTGACTGGAACACAAAACAATGTCAACCGTAACCGTGTACGCACAGAGACACAGTTGGCAGGTGAAAGCAGTCAGCAGCGCAACAACTATATGGTTAGAAGCCAGCTTCGTGGAAACAACGGTCTTGGTGGCTACACCCGAGAAGAGCAGCGCAATATGCTCAATGACGAAATCGGATTCTTCGACATTGACTCGCTGATTTACTATCAGAACAAGCTTAACAATGACGAGAACGGTATTTTCGGACACAATATCTTCAACAACGAATACCTTACCTTTGAGCCAAATACCAATATGGCAACTCCTGCCAACTACAGATTGGGAGCAGGCGACAACGTCATCATCGACGTTTGGGGAGCTTCGCAGCAGACATTTACAGGAGTGATTTCTCCAGATGGTACAGTAGTTATTGAAGGTGTCGGTCCTATCCAACTCGCAGGATTGAGTGTAGCAGATGCCACAGCACGAATCCGAGGAACTTTAGGAAGATTCTACTCTAACTCACAAATCAGTTTGGCTGTAGGCGAGATGCGCACCATCCAAGTTCAGGTTGTAGGCGAAGTCCGGGTGCCTGGAACCTATGCCCTGAGTTCACTTTCATCAGCATTCAATGCACTTTATGCAGCAGGCGGTATCAGCGACATCGGTACTCTGCGTAACATCAAGGTATATAGAAGCGGACGTGAAATAGCCACTATCGACGTTTACGACTACCTTCTCAACGGAAATATGTCAGGAGACGTAAGACTTCAGGACAACGACATGGTGCTGGTAGGTCCTTATGAAGAACTTGTGGAAGTTAGAGGAAAGGTAAAACGTCCTATGTTCTATGAAATGCGCAGAAATGAAAGCGTAAAGCAAGTCATCAACTATGCAGGTGGTTTTACTGGTGATGCCTTCAAGAAGCATGTAAGACTCGTACGCAAGAACGGTGAGGAATACAGCATACACACTGTTGAGGAATTTGACATGGGAGGCTTCACTCTAAATGATGGAGACTCTCTGTATGTTGACAGTGTTATTCCTCGTTTTTCAAACATGGTTGAAGTCCGTGGAGCAGTGTTCCATCCTGGAATGTTCCAATCCGATGGTTCCATTTCATCTATACGGGAACTCGTGAAAGCTGCAGGTGGTCTTCGTGAAGACGCCCTCACATCGAGAGCTGTGCTGCACCGTCAGAAAGAAGACATGACTCTGGAAATTATGAGTATAGACATTGAGAAGGTTATGTCAGGCAGTATCCCAGACATCCCATTAAGAAAAAATGACGTACTCTTCATTGCCAGCAGATTAGACATGGTTGGAGATCAGACTTACACCATCAGCGGAGAGGTGAACTATCCAGGCGTGTATATGTATGCCGAAAACACCTCTGTTGAAGACCTGATTCTTCAAGCAGGCGGACTTACCGAATCCGCATCCTATTCCAAAGTGGATATCTACCGCCGTATCAATGACCCCAATGCTCTAAACGACAACGACACCATTGCCCAAACTTTCTCCTTTGCACTCAAGGACGGATTTGTCATTGACGGAGAGGCTGGATTCAAGCTTTTGCCTTTTGACGAAGTTGTGGTTCGTAAAAGTCCTACTTACTCCGAGCAAAAGAATGTTTCCATCGAAGGAGCTGTGAACTTCTCAGGTCAGTACTCCATGACAAGCAAGCAATACAAGTTGACAGACTTAGTGATTGCAGCAGGAGGACTGTCATCACTAGCATACGCCAAGGGCGCACGACTCGAGCGAACAATGACTGCTGAAGAGAAACTGATGCGTGAAGCTTCACTCCGAACACAACAGATTGCCCTCTATGAAGAAAGTATGCAGTCGGAGAACAAGAACTTCGACCTTGCCCGAGCAGACTCACTCCTTACCATGAAACTGGACTTAGGTAACACATTCCCTGTAGCCATCGACCTGGAGGAAGCTATGGCTCACCCAGAAGGTTCTGAAAACGTTCTGCTACGTGAGGGAGACCGACTGATTGTGCCACAATACTCAAGCACAGTGAAAATCAGCGGAGACGTGATGTACCCGACATCCATGAACTTCAAGAAAGGCAAATCGCTCAAGTACTACATCAAGCGTGCCGGTGGATATGGAGACAATGCACGCAAGAGCCGTGTATATGCTATCTACATGAACGGATCGGTAGAACTGCTCAGCCACCACAGCAAGAGTGCAGTTCAGCCAGGATGCGAAATTGTTGTTCCATCGAAGAAGACACGTCGACGCATGACAGCTGCTGAAACAATGTCACTCGGAACATCTGCCGCATCTATTGCAACGATGATTATCACAGTAGCTAACATCCTCAAATAACAACCCAACCACTATGGATGCAAAAAAACAAAATAAAGAATACATAGACTTGCGTGAAGTTGTAAAAAAACTCATCTCGCGCAAACGCCTCTTCATAAAAGTATGGCTCATCACCATAGTTGTGGCTGCGCTATGGATTTTTCCAAAGCCACGTTATTACACTACAGAAGTATTACTTGCACCAGAATCAAATAACGGAGCACTTTCTTCAGGAACAATCGGTTCTATCGCATCTTCATTTGGTATTAATCTTAATGGAGAACAGGGAGCGGATGCTATATATCCAATGATATATCCTGATATATTTTCCACAAAGGATTTTGCTGTAAGCCTATTAGACATACAAGTAGAGACATTGGATGGAAGTGTTCGTTCAGACTATTACACTTACTTGTCTAAACACACCAAAGCCGCATTCTATGAATATCCTTTTATTTGGTTAAAGAAACAAATAAAATCAATTTTCAAAGACAAAGAGGATCCTAGCACAGGCGACGGAGGAAAGATTAACCCTCATCGGTTAACCGAGGAACAAGAAGGTGTTGTTATAGGAGTTCAAAGTAATATCACATGTGATGTTGACCTTAAAACAGAACTAATTTCAATATCAGTAACAGATCAAGATCCCTTAGTTTGCGCAACAATCGCAGATTCAGTAAGCGCAAGACTACAGCGTTATATTACCGTTTACAGAACTAGTAAGGCACGTGTTGATTTAGAATACTACGAGAAACTGACTGAAGAAGCACGTCTGAATTATGAAAAATCGATTGATGCTTATGGTGTTTACTGTGATGCAAATCGAGATGTAATTCTTCAGACAGCAATTTCAGAGCGTGACCGTCTTGAAAACGACATGCAGCTTAAATTAAACACATATAACACATTAAATACACAACTGGAAATTGCCAAGGCAAAAGTTCAGGAACGCACACCTGCATTCACAGTATTACAAGGTGCATCGCTGCCAACTAAGCCTGCAGGTCCAAAGCGTGTGATTTTTATTATTCTAATGCTTTTCCTCACTACTATATGCACAAGTGTACACATTCTTAAGAAACAACTTGTGGACATTCTCATAAGTGCCCGATAGTAGCATCACAGAGCATTCTACACATATTAAATTAAATGCTAAACAACGAGAATTGATGAGAGGACTCGCATCAAATAATGACAGAATAGCGAAGAATGTTTCTCTTCTCTATTTTAGGATGCTACTACTAACTTTAGTAAGCCTCTATACATCACGTGTCATTTTGGACGCACTTGGTGTTGTTGATTATGGCATTTACAATGTTGTTGGTGGAGTTGTTACAATGTTCACCGTGTTGAGTGGCTCATTATCTGCAGCTATTACCCGTTTTCTTACTTACGCAATGGGGAAAGGCGACAGAAAAAAACTAGAAAAAGTCTTTTCCCTGTCAATAACAATACAGTTTATCTTAATTGTTATTATTCTTATTCTTGGAGAGACTATTGGTATATGGTTTGTAAATACGCACCTTATTATACCACCTGAAAGAATAGCTGCTGCAAATTGGTGTTATCAATTATCTCTTCTTGCACTTTGTGTAAATCTGTTCAGCATTCCGTACAATGCTGCGATAGTTGCACATGAAAGAATGAAAGTCTTTGCATACATAAGCATTTTTGAAGCAATAATTAGGCTTGCTATAGCTTTGACTGTAAAAATATCACCAATAGATCGATTAATATACTATGCAGCATTGATAGTTGTGCTGTCGATTGTTGTTCGAATATACTATGGTATATATTGCAAACGTAATTTTGCAGAATGTACTTATCATTATGGAATTTCCGACAAAAATCTCTTTAAGGAAATGTTCAGTTTCGCTGGATGGAATTTGATTGGCTCTTCTTCATACATAATTAGGGAGCATGGAGGTACCATTATAACCAATTTGTTCTTCGGGCCTGTTATTAATGCAGCACGTGCAATTTCCACGAAAGTAAGTACTGTCATAACAAGCTTCGTACAGAATTTCATGGTAGCTCTTAATCCACAGATAACAAAAAACTTTGCATCTGGTAATAAAGAATATATGATGAGCCTTATTTATAGAGGTTCAAGGTTTTCGTACTACATCTTATTTATTATATCTTTACCCATTCTTCTTAGCACAAATTTTCTACTCGGAATATGGCTTAAAGAAGTTCCTGAGTGTACCACTATATTTGTGCAGCTTACGTTAATATTTGGGCTTTCAGAATGTTTGTCAAATCCGTTGATAACAGCAATGCTTGCAACAGGAAACATCAAGAATTATCAGATTGCGGTTGGTGGAATAACTTTGTTGAATATACCGGTCAGTTACATTCTGCTCACATTGGGTGCATCACCAGAAAGTGTGTTAATTGTTGCAATAGTTATTTCTCAGATTTGCCTTTTTGTTCGAATTTACATGCTTCGCCCTATGATTGGATTATCATCCAATAATTATATTTGTAAAGTATACGTAAACGTTTGTATTGTTTCAATTATAGCAACGATTATACCTTTGATAATTTCTCAATTATTGGCAGAAGGATGGAAATCGTTTATTGTACTAACAACAATATCTATGCTTTCTTCTGTACTTACAATTTATTATGTTGGCTGCAATCAGATTGAAAGAACATATATAGTTTCAAAGGTAAGATCACTAATTGGTAAATAAGATATGCAGAAGTCGGTTATTGTCAAATTGATACACATAGGTATCTTTACCTTGTTTATCATGCTGTATTTTCTCTTTGAAGAGCAAAGCATGGTTGACTCTATAATGTATCATGTCGATGTTAACTCTAATGCTGCACCATTCAAAACACATTCATTACTTCTTCTTACGGCTCTACTCTCTATTTGTTGTCTTTTAGGCAGATATCCCCGCAATCACATATCAATAACACTGTTCATTCTCTATATTATCACTATTGCGTTTGCATTTTTACACGGACCTGTAGACGGAAAAGGTATAATATCCTACGTGGTGCTGTTCTGTTCCTTACTTGTACCATTGCTAATTTACATTTTCAGTTATAATCTGGCATACAAGATATCACAAAAAACATTTAACAGAGGAATTGCACTTGGCATTATTCTATTAGTAATAATGTATGCCATGACCATGAAAGGAGTGTTAATCAACTATGTCCTTGATGCAGAATTCCGTGATGGAACAGTTTATGTACTGATGATGTTTTTACCTGTGGTAATGACATTCAATAAAAAATGGACTCGTAGAATTCTAATTGTACTAATCAGTATTTCAGTACTCACCTCACTAAAACGTGGCGGTTTTGTCACGATACTATTAGCTGTCATCGCTTACCTACTTACTAAGCAACAGGTATCACAGAAAAGTATTCCCCTGATTATCAAGATTATTATCTCGCTAATCATATTGATTTCAATTGTATGTGTTATCGTATATATTAATATTCAAACAGAAGGAAAAATTTTTGATCGATTTGCAACAGCGAGTGCCGATGGCGGCTCCGGACGTAATATTGTATATCTTGTTGTTTTAGAAATGATTGGGAACTCTAATCTTTTTGAGTTGTTGTTTGGTCATGGTTGGAACTTTGTTCTTAAAGATTCACCATTGGAGCTTTCCGCACATAACGATTACCTTGAAATCACTTATGATATAGGTATTTTCGGACTATTCTTTTTACTGTTTTTGCTAATACATTTGTTCTTCATCACGCGGAACCTATATAAACAAAAGTCCCCTAATGCTCCTGCATACGTAGCTTCATTTGTTATATTCTTGCTGACATCAATGTCTTCGCATGTGTTTTTATACACATTAAATATATCTGCACTAACTCTATTTTGGGGATATATAGCAGGTAAAGAAAAACAATTATCAGAGGTAGAGGTAGAAGTAGAAGACCATGTTGAGGAAGTAAAACAATTATTAGAGGAGGGAACAACATGAGAATAGGACTACTTGCATATCATTCTGCTTGTAATTTCGGTGCCACATTACAACTGCTTTCTACATACAAATACCTTGAGAAGGCAGGACACAATCCTCTTGTTATTAATTGGATTCCTTTAGATTTGGAAGCATTTTACAAAAAACGCACACCAAAAGAGCAATTCATTAATCAACAAGAATTAAGAAAAATCATTTGGGAAGAAACTCCTATATGCAGAACAGATGAAGAAATTGCCACCGTAATTAACAAACTAGGTATTGACGCTGTTATTATTGGTAGTGATGCGGTAGCACAACACCACCCTTGGCAAGAACGACTAATCTTCCCCACTCGACGACTTTTCAGTATCATAAAATACACTTCTGACAGAATGTTCCCAAATCCATATTGGGGTACATTCAACAATAATCTTAAGCAAAGTGTTCCTACTGCAGTTATTTCTGCATCGTGTCAGGATTCAGCATACAAATTCATTCCTCGCAGTATTCGCAAGATTATGACTGAGTCTCTTTCGCATCATTCCTATTATTCAGTGCGCGACACATGGACACAGGAAATGATTTCTTCCATAACTAAAGGGAAAATAACTCCTGATATAACTCCCGATCCTGTTTTTGCATTCAACTACAACGCATCAGAAATAACACCTTCAAGAAAGGAAATAACTGAGAGATATCAACTTCCAGAGAAATATTTGTTGTTAAGTTTCTTCAAGACAAGCCACGTTACCTCAGAGTGGATTACTTCATTTTGCAATTCAGCCCACTTGCATGGTTATAAATGTATCGTTTTACCTTTTTCTATGCAGAATGCTTTTGGTGTGGCAGACCAAACTATTAAATTGCCTCTTTCTCCATTAGAATGGTATGCTCTCATCAAATACTCTTCTGGTTATGTTGGCAATAATATGCACCCAATAGTTGTTTCGATTCACAATGAAGTTCCATTCTACAGTTTTGACAACTACGGCATAAAACACCTTAGAGGACATATCACTAGTGACAAATCAAGCAAAATACGCCATCTACTTACATTAGCTGGTTTTGAGTCATCAAGGGTGTCATGTATTAGCAATAAATTCACACCCCCTTCTCCAGAACTAGTTCTTAACCATATTAACAACTTTGACAAAGCTAAGGCTCATAAGTTCGCAGAAGCTTACTACACCCTATACACATCTATGATGAAGACTGTTCTTTCTCAATTAGCAACATCATAAAACCTTTTAGTCCATTATTATGAAAATCGCTTATATTTCCACTGTTTATTTTTCAGATGTTGATTTGTCATTTCTTTCTGAGATGAAAAACCACGCTGAAATTGATTACTATTTATCTATAGGTCCATTAACAAAGGGAGCAGCTGTCAATATTGACACCATCAATCCAAAATATGGAATAATCCCTGCCACAGAATATCAGGAACTGAATGTCTTCGGGAAAATCATTGACCTTTCCAAGATGTTCATCATCAACAACCCCCATCATTCTAGAACAGCAGCCTATAAACTCTGGTGGAAAGTCTACATACACTTAAAGAAGCAGAATTATGACATAATTCATATTACTGAATTTCCTCATATACACGAATTCCCTATTTATCTTCTCAGAAAACGTATTGTATTATCCGTTCATGACCCATTCATGCACTCATCTGTAAAATCAAAAAGAATCGTTTTTGAACGCAATATAGCAATGAAAATTCTGAAAAGCTTCATCATTTTCAATCGCTCTCAAAAAGAGGATTTTATTAATACTTATAAATTAAAACAAGCAAAAGTATTTGACAGCAGGCTCAGTTCTTATTCTTATCTTAGGATGTACCAACCACAGCCTTACGAAGGAGAACCTTATGCATTGTTTTTCGGTCAGGTTACAACTCACAAAGGCATAGAATACTTTTATCAGGCAATGCAAAAAGTACAGGAAAAATATCCTCACATAAAGATGGTAGTTGCAGGAAAAAACAAAAATGTAGACTTGTCTTTGTTGCCTAATGTAAAAAAATCCGACACTCTGTATCGTTTTGTTCCAGAAAAAGAATTAGTAGAACTAATTAATGGTGCCATGTGTGTTGTATGCCCATACATAGATGCAACTCAAAGTGGTGTTGTAATGTCAGCATTTGCTTTCATGAAGCCAGTCATTGTGACCAACGTTGGTGGTCTCCCTGAAATGGTAAGAAACGGTGAATTAGGTATAGTTGTACCACCTCGTGATTCACAAGCTATTGCTGATGCAATTATCTACATGAAAGAACATCCGGAAATCATTAAACAATTCGAAGCAGCAATAGAACTATGGTATTTCAAAGGAGACTACTCTTGGAAAACAATTGCAGATGATGTATATCATGATTGCTATAAAATTATTGCTAACAAATAATGCAAACACCTCTAATTAATGCTAATTCAATATACAATGGGGAAAAATTACAATTGGTTTATATATTTAATAGAACAGTATTATCATACTGTTGGTGCATATAGTGTTGTCACACACGATGTTCCTTCTTATTCTGTAGCAGCAGGAATACCTGCTAATACTATTAAACTATACAATAATAAATTATGAAAGCGCGAGTAATAGCATTATATCTTCCCCAGTTTCATCCTATTCCTGAAAATGACAAGTTTTGGGGACCGGGTTTTACCGAATGGACAAATGTCGGTAAGGCTAAGCCTTTGTTTAAGGGTCATTACCAGCCACGTGTTCCAGCAGATTTGGGTTACTACGACCTGCGTATGCCTGAAGTGCGCGAACAGCAGGCACAGATGGCTCGTGAAGCTGGAATAGAAGGTTTCTGCTATTGGCACTATTGGTTTGGAGGAGGCAAACAATTGCTTCAGCGTCCATTCAATGAAGTCCTTGCAAGTGGAAAACCTGATTTTCCATTTGCATTAGGTTGGGCAAATCATAGTTGGACGACCAATACATGGACACATGAAGGGAAGCAGCGTAATGAAATGATTGTTGAACAGCGTTATTTAGGCACAGACGATTATCGTCAACATTTTGAATACGTACTTCCTGCATTCAAAGACCATCGATATATCACAATAGATGGAAAACCTCTATTTGTGGTTTTTAATCCATACGATTTACCTCTTGACTTTATTCCAACTTGGAGGACGTGGGCTAAAGAAGCAGGATTGAAAGGCATTCATTTCGTAGGCTACATGCAGAACACCAATGGCAGACCCATTGTTGACGAAAAGGGTGAGAAAATCACCAATGGCATGTTTGCCATCAACGAAGCGAATAAGTACTATGACTATACTACGAAGAATCTCAAATTCGATGCAGTATTATCTTTAGGTACATGGAGAGCAGAAGCTTGTGTAAAAAACAGATGGTGGGTGCTATTCCAACGTCAACTTTCCTATCGTACAGGTATTTCTCTTGTTAATAAGTATGACTACAAACGTGTAATGGAGCATTACTATGTACCAGAAGATGCTCGTGAAGATGTCTACCCTTCCCTCCTGCCCCAATGGGACAGAAGTCCACGAGCTGGATTGAATGGTATTTACCACAATAGTACTCCAGAGCGTTTTGCAGAAACTATAAAACGAGCACTTCAACTAATAGAAAAAAAGCAACCCGAACATAGAATTCTGTTTCTTAAATCATGGAATGAATGGGCCGAAGGCAATTACGTTGAACCGGATTTACGTTATGGACACGGTTATCTCGATGCCATCCATGATTGTATAAAGGACTAAATATCAGTTTCTAAATATGCGTATATTCTTAATATCACGAGGATATCCTACTAAACGCGAACCTCAATGGGGATGCTTTGAAAAAGATCAGGCTGAAGCGCTTGCGAAATATGGGCATGAAGTTGTCATGCTCAGTGTTGACACGCGCTTCCGTTGGTATTGGCGCAAAATAGGTATTACAGTCACAAACAATAATGGTGTAACATCTGTCAACAACTTCTTCCTTCCAAGCAAAATAACAGGATTATTAGGAAGGAAAATCAGAACAAGTTTCGAGCATTGGCAGTTACGCCGTGTGTATAAGAAATCTGTAAAACTATCAGGTGTACCAGACGTTTTATATAGCCACTATATACAAATTAGTAATATGGCACTGACACTTAAACGTCATTATAATATACCGCTGATAGCCATAGAACACTGGTCGGAGATGAACAAAGATGTATTGTCTAAATATGCTAAAACATTAGGCAAGAATACATATAAATATGCTGATGCTGTATTGACCGTTTCGCCTTCTATTCAGGAATCTCTCAAGAAACATTTCGACGTTAATGCTAATGTTGTATTCAATATAGTCGGACAAGACTTTCATTACAATCCCAACACCTGCAAAGCTTCAAAGTTTACATTCATAAGTATAGGCTCACTCATTGTTCGCAAAAGAGTGGATCTTGCTATTGAAGCATTTGCACAATTAAATATTCCCAAAGATTCATGGGAATACATTATTATTGGAGGAGGTCCAGAACACAGCAACCTACAGAAGCTAATCAATGAGTGCAACTTACAGGGAAACATATATTTACTTGGATTAAAAACCAAGAAAGAAATTGTGGACTTGCTTCAACATAGTCATGCTTTTATCCTATCTTCTCAATTAGAGACTTTCAGTGTAGTATGCATTGAAGCCTTAGCTTGTGGAGTTCCCGTTATTGCAACAAAATGTGGTGGACCAGAATTCTTTATTCGTCAAGAGGATGGGATTCTTATTTCTGTAAATAATTTACAAGAATTAGCTAATGCCCTGCACCACATGTTCCTCCACCACCAGGACTATGACCGTAAGCTGATTGCGGAGGATTGCCAGAAGCGGTTTGGCGCAGAAACCATAGCAAAGCAACTCACCGACGTCTTTGAGTCTGTAGTGAACAAAAGAACGTAAACAATAACCTTAGCAGAATGTTTAAAGGAACAATTTAGATGAACGCACGTTGAACAAATAATAAAACACCACAGTGTTTTTATATTTTCACCACAGTCAAAATATTTTTTCACCACAGTGTTTTTAGAAAAAGACTTAAGTGATTTTTTAACAAAACTTAAGTGATGTAATTTATTAACCAAAGTCGGAGATTTTCTGAAGAGCTTCGTAATTGATAATTTTTATTGAGCGCCCGCTGACCTCAAGCAGATTCTCTAAGGCAAATCCAGACAAAGTCCTGATGGCGTTCGATGTCGTCATATTCGACAAACCCGCAAGGTCTTCACGTGAAACCTTGATAGAAAGAGTCGCACCGTCCTCCTCCACTCCATAGGTCTTGCGGAGGAAGAGAAGAGAGTCTGCCAGTCTTCCACGAATATGTTTCTGCGTAAGCGAAACCGTACGTGAATCGCTCACTCCCAAATCCATTGAAAGCATTTTTATGAAAAACATACTAAGACGGACATTTGTCTGCATCATTTCTTCTACCAGTTTCAATGGAATCTTGCAAATCAGCGATTTTTCGAAAGCAGAGGCATAGGTCAGATATCTCTGTGATGCAAAATAAGCTCGATAGCCGAAGTATGCAGTAGGTTTGAGAATATGCACTATCTGCATTCTTCCACCTACTCCCATAGTGTAGATTTTTACTTTACCACTGATCAGACACAACAGATACTCCGGTTTGTCTCCCTCTGAATAAATGGATCGGTTTCGTTCATACCACTCCACCTGCATCTCCTTGAGAAACTCCTCCTTCTGGTCATCTGTCAGAAGGTCTGTTATATTTGAAAGACTGCTATGTACTTCCTCTGATTTCATATGAATTTATTTTTTACAAAATTACCATTTATTCTGTTAATAAATCAAATTTTATATGTTAAATAACATATTTCTGTGCAAATTTTGAAGTTTTTGAGTAGATATCGCAAATAAATGTAGTTTTTTGTGGAATTAAATTTGTTAAATAACGAAAATTATCCTTAACTTTGAAAAATCGGTAAGGGTGCAACGCAAATTTGCATCCAATGTATCCTTGAAATACATAACTATAAAAACACCTATAATCTATGAGTTATTTACGTTTCGACAAAACCCTAATGGTGAACCTGCAAGAATCCCTGCCTAAGGAAATTCTGCGCACTAACCGTTCGGGTGCGTATTCATGTTCATCAATCGTTGATTGCAATACGCGTAAATATCACGGCTTGTTGGTGGTTCCTGTTCCTGAAATTGATGATGAGAATCATGTGTTGTTGTCATCACTCGATGAAACCGTTATCCAGCATGGTGCAGAATTCAATCTGGGAATACACCGCTACCAGGGAGGCGTCTACTCTCCTAATGGGCACAAGTACATCCGTGAATGTGAATGGGACAAAGTGCCGACAACCATTTATCGTGTCGGCGGAGTTATTCTCAAAAAGGAAAAAGTGTTCCAGCATTTTGTTAACCGCGTACTTATTCGCTACACATTGCTCGATGCTCACTCTGTGACAACGCTGCGTCTGCGTCCGTTCCTGGCGTTCCGTAAGGTGGACGAACTGACACATGCCAACAACATCGCACGTCGAGACTATGAGCAGTGCGACAACGGTATCAAGACACGTATGTACGACGGTTACCCAGATCTTTATATGCAGGTAAGCAAGAAGAGTGAGTGGAAGTTTGAGCCAAACTGGTACAAGGGAATTGAATACCAGCGCGAGCTTGAACTTGGCTACGAATATCTGGAAGATCTTTACGTGCCCGGCTACTTTGAATTCAACATCAAGAAAGGAGAGAGCATCGTATTCTCCGCAGGCGTAGAGGAACTGCCTATGCGTACTGCCAAGAAGCTCTTCGACGATGAAGTGGAGGTACACACTTCTCGCGACAGCTTCCACCAGTGTCTCATCAACGCTTCTCACCAGTTCCACTATGAGAAAGACGGAGAGAACTACATCATCGCCGGTTATCCATGGTTCAAGACACGAGCACGCGACACATTCATCTCGCTCCCGGGTCTTACTCTCTCCTGCGGTGAAGTAGCCTACTTCGAGAAAGCCATGAAGACTGCCGAGAAAGCCATAAAAGACTTCATCAACGGAAAACCCATCTCAGTTAAAATCTACGAGATGGAAGATCCCGACATTCTGCTTTGGGCTGTATGGTGCACACAGCAGTATGCGAAGTTCGTCTCCACCGAGGAGTCTGCAAAGAAATACGGCAAACTCGTCAAGACAATAGTCGACTTCATCAAGTCAGGCAAGCATCCTAACCTTGAACTTCACGACAACGGCTTGCTTTACACCGACGGACGAGAGAAAGCCGTCACATGGATGAACTCATACGTCAACGGACACCCCGTTGTGCCACGTTCAGGATATATCGTTGAAATCAACGCCCTTTGGTACGACGCATTGCTCTTCAATGCCGAACTGCTCGAGCTTACCGGACAAGGCGCACAAGCTGGAGAATACAAGCAACTGGCTGAGACTTTAGGCGTATCGTTCAAGCAGACATTCCTCAACGAACACGGTTATCTGCTCGACTATATCGACGGCAACTACATATCCTGGAGTGTACGTCCTAACATGCTAATTGCAGCATCACTCCACTACACCCCACTCACCAAAGCTGAGCGCAAGCGCATTTTCGACATCTGTACCAAGGAGCTGCTCACTCGCAAGGGCATTCGCAGTCTCTCTCCAAAGAGCGGTGGCTACAACCCAATTTACCAGGGAGGACAGATGCAACGCGACGCAGCTTATCATCAGGGAACCGTGTGGCCTTGGCTGGCAGGATTCTATCTAGAGACTTGCATGCGCATTTATGGTCAGACAGCACTCTCCTTCATGGACCGCATCTTCGTAGGCCTTGAGGAAGAGATGTTCTACCACGCAATCGGAACCCTTCCAGAACTTTTCGACGGCAACCCGCCTTACCACGGAAGAGGAGCACTCTCCTTCGCCATGAACGTGTCGGAAGTGCTGCGAATCTACACATTATTTAATAGAATGTATAACCTATAAATACAGGAGGTAGATAATTATGAGAGTTCTTATGTTTGGATGGGAATTTCCTCCCAAGATTTATGGCGGTCTCGCTGTTGCCTCCTATGGTATTACAAAAGGATTAAGCCTTCAGAACGATGTTGAGACTATCTTCTGTCTGCCAAAGCCCTGCGGCGAGGAAGAACGATTTCTGAAGATAGTCGGAATGAACCAAGTACCTATCGTGTACCGTGGACATGACTACGACTACGTCAAGTCGCGCATACCCAACTACATGACACCGGAAGACTACTACCGCTATCGCGACCACATTTATGCCGACTTCTCCTACATGAACGTCAACGACATGGGATGCATGGAGTTTGCAGGCGGCTATCCAGGCAACCTGCACGACGAAATCAACAACTTCAGCATCATCGCCGGAGTCGTAGCACGTTCAGAGCAGTTCGACATCATCCACGCTCACGACTGGCTCACCTACCCCGCTGGAGTACATGCCAAGCTTGTCAGCGGCAAACCACTCTGCATACACGTACATGCAACCGACTTCGACCGCTCCCGTGGTAAAGTCAATCCTACAGTTTATTCCATTGAGAAAAACGGTATGGATCATGCGGATTGCATCATGTGCGTTTCAGAACTCACACGTCGTACCGTAATAAACGAATATCACCAAGATCCAGCAAAGGTGTTCGCAATGCACAATGCAGTTTATCCACTTTCACAGGAACTGCAGGACATTCCGCGACCAGATCATTCCAAGGAGAAAGTCGTTACCTTCCTCGGTCGTATCACCATGCAGAAAGGACCGGAATACTTCGTCGAGGCTGCGTCACTCGTACTGCAACGCACTCGCAACATACGCTTCTGCATGGCAGGCTCAGGAGACATGCTCGACGCCATGATCAACATGGTGGCAGAACGAGGTATTGCTGACCGCTTCCACTTCCCTGGATTCATGCGCGGCAAACAAGTATATGAATGTTACAAGGACAGCGACGTTTTCGTAATGCCGTCTGTTTCCGAGCCATTCGGTATCGCTCCACTCGAAGCCATGCAGTGCGGCACTCCGTCAATCATCTCCAAGCAGTCAGGATGCGGTGAGATTCTCACCAATGTCATCAAGACCGACTACTGGGACATCCATGCTATGGCGGACGCCATCTACTCCATCTGCACCTACCCGTCCCTGTTCAAGTATCTGCAGGAGGAAGGTCTCAAGGAAGTCAACGAAATCACCTGGGAAAAAGTCGGCATCCGCATTCGCCGCCTCTACGACCAGACAATTGAGAAATTTTATAAATAATTCTCTAATTCGAGATAAATAATAAATATATATATATGAAAACAATATGCCTTTACTTTGAGATGCACCAGATTATTCATCTCAAAAGATATCGTTTCTTCGACATCGGTCGCGACCACTACTACTACGACGACTATGAAAACGAGCGTTCCATCACCGATATAGCTGAGCGCAGCTACGTTCCTGCACTCAACACACTCATCGACATGGCACGTACCAACGACAAATACTTCAAGGTTGCAATCTCACTCTCTGGTGTAGGACTCGAACAACTTGAACTACATGCACCACAGGTAATCGACCTGCTGCAGGAACTCAATAGCACCGGTTGCGTAGAATTCCTCTGCGAGCCTTATAGCCACGGCCTTTCAGCACTTGGCAACGAAGAATCCTTCCGTGCAGAATGTCTGCGCATGAAAGACAAGGTCAAGGAACTCTTCGGACAGACACCAAAGGTATTCCGCAACTCATCACTCATCTATAGCGACGAAATCGGAGCACAGGTAGCAGCAATGGGATTCAAGGGAATGCTCACAGAAGGAGCAAAGCACATCCTCGGATGGAAGTCACCACACTTCATCTACAACTGCGCACTCAATCCCAACCTCAAACTCCTTCTTCGCGACTACAAGCTCAGCGACGATATCTCCTTGCGCTTCAACAACTCTGAATGGGAAGAATATCCACTCTTTGCAGACACCTATATGAACTGGATTGCACAGATGCCAGAAGAAGAGGAAGTCATCAATATCTTCATGGAACTCTCCGCACTCGGTATCTTCCAGCCACTGTCGAGCAACATCCTCGAATTTCTCCATGCACTGCCAGCATGTGCCCGTGAACGAGGAATCACCTTCTCCACTCCGACAGAACTCTGCACTAAGGGCAAGTCAGTAGGAGCACTCGAAGTACCATACAACATCAGTTGGGTAGATGAGGAGCGTGACACATCATGCTGGCTCGGAAACTCCATGCAGCGTGAGGCTTTCAACAAACTTTACAGCGTTGCTGACCGTGTACGCATCTGCAACGACCGTCGCATCAAGCAAGACTGGGACTACCTGCAAGCATCCAACAACTTCCGCTTCATGACAACCAAACCCGCAAGCGTAGGACTCAACCGCGGCATTTACGACAACCCATACGATGCATTCACAAACTACATGAACATCCTAGGCGACTTCATCAACCGCGTCAACTCCCTCTATCCTGCCGACATCGACAACGAGGAACTCAATTCACTCCTCACAACAATTAAGAACCAGGGAGAGGAAATAGAGCGCAAGGACAAGGAAATCGGTCGTCTGCAACGCCAGCTCGAACGCATGCGCAAGGTAGAAGCCAAGGCTGAGACAAAACCAGCAGCTAAGAAAGCTGCACCAAAGGCTGAAGCAAAACCAGCAGCTGCAAAGGCAGAAGCAAAGCCTGCTGCTAAACCAGCTGCAAAGAAAGCTGCGCCAAAGGCTGAATCTAAACCAGCAGCTGCAAAAGCACCTGCAAAGAAAGCTCCAGCTAAGAAAGCACCAGCAAAGAAGAAATAATTAATCTTTCTATAAGCACAAATGGCTCCCCGCACTAAGCAGAGAGCCATTTGCGTTAATATTATGATGTAACAAATAAACGTGAGTAACTTATACGCCACATTTTCTCTATACTTTCAGGATATACAATCAACTCTTTCAGGATAAACAATCTAAACTTCATAGATATACACACTTTAATATTAAGAATTTTTCAAGTACTTGGAAAAATATTTTTGTGTATTTAGAAATTTACTTTTAAGTACTTGAAAATATCGTTATGATTTAGATTAAATATCCAAAGTCATTGCTGTCCACTAAAAATCGCCAAGCGCTCTTTGAAATGATTGAAATATAGTTAGTTGCAGAGATTTTTCGGGTGCACCGATTTGATTTTGTATCTTTACAGTCAAAAACTGACTGTATATGAACAAATCAAAATACGTCTTCTCGCAATTGGTGGAGTTCTTGAACTTTGACAAGTTCCGTCACATCGTTGACAAGTATAAAGGGAACCGCTACGTGAAGCACTTCACCTGTTGGAACCAGCTATTGACGTTGATGTTTGGGCAACTTGGTAATCGCGAGAGCATGCGAGACTTGATAGTCGCCATAGAGGCACATCATCAGAAGTGCTATCATCTCGGACTTGGCAAGCATGTGACCTGAAGCAATCTAAGCAAGGCCAATACCAACCGCGACTATCGCATCTTCGAAGAGTATGCCTACTACCTTGTGAGTGAGGCCAGGCGCAAAAGGGCAACGGACATCTTCAAGCTTGACGGCAATGTCTATGCTTTTGA